>CAWCEB010000188.1:0-18140 GCA_963794105.1 uncultured Actinomycetes bacterium
CTCGCTCGCTCGTGCTGTTCGTCCGGCGGCCCGGCGGACAGTCGCAGTTCACCGCCCAGCTCGCCCGCGCCCGCGCAGCGGGAGCCGCTGCGCGAGGTGCAGGCAGCGCATCGCCGAGCACCCCGCCGCCGACCTCTCCGTCCCGGCCTCGCCGCCCGCGCCTACATGAGCGAGCGCAAGTTCGCGCGCGCCTTCAGGGCGAGACCGGCACGACCCCCGGCCGCGTACGTCGAAGCCGCCGCGTCGAGCGCGCGCGCCGCGAGCTCGAGACCACCGACGCCGGTCCAGCCGTCGCCGCGCCAGTGCGGCTTCGGCACCGTCGAGACGATGCGCCGCGCGTTCGGCAGGCGCCTGGGCGTCAACCCAGCCGCCTACCGCGAGCGCTTCGCGGCCTGAAAGGACCCGTCCATGGACATCGCCATCCCGCTGTTCGACCGCTTCACCGCGCTCGACGCCATCGGCCCGTACGAGATGCTGAGCCGCCTGCCCGGCGCGACGCGTCACGTTCCTCGCCGCCGAGCCGGGGCCGGTGGCGACCGACAACCGGATGCTGCAGATCGTCGCCGACGTGCGCTGTCGAGACATGCCCGAGCCCGGACATCGTCGTCGTACCCGGCGGCATCGGGACGCGCACGATGATGAACGACGCCGAGCTGCTCGCCTGGGTGCGCGCGGCACACCGCACGACCCGTGGACGTGTTCGGTGTGCACCGGATCGCTGCGTCCTGGGTGCGGCCGGGCTGCTCGAGGGCCTGGAGGCGACCACGCACTGGATGGCGCTGGACGACGCTCGCGACTACGGGCGCGCATCCGACGGGCCGACCGCGTGGTCGAGCAGGGCAAGATCATCACTGCCGCCGGCGTGTCGGCAGGGATCGACATGGCGCTTGACGCTCGCCGCGCGGATCGCCGGCGACGTCGTCGCCCAGGCGATTCAGCTGGGGATCGAGTACGACCCGCAGCCGCCGTTCGACGCCGGATCACCCGAGAAGGCGCCCGCCGAGGTCGTGGCGATGTGCCGCAACGTCGAGGCGCTGATCGACGCGGGCCAGGCGGTTTAGACGACCCGGAACCAGATCGCCGCGAGCGGCTCTGCGGGCGTGATCTCCCAGTCGGGCTCGCCAAAGAGCCGCGCCATCGACTCGCGCCGCAGCCCATAGAAGCCGCGGACCTCCTGGCGCCATTCGTCGATGGAAACCATCCCCGCCCGCCCCAACTCACAGCGGTCCGCGGCGATGATGTCGGCGCCGATGTCGTGAAACGCCATGACGCTGACGCGCTCGACCTCGACGGCGCCGTGGCGCTTGCCGTCCTGATCGAAAAGGGGCAGCTGCTGGCCGATGCGCGGCAGTCCGCCTTCGAGCTCCCACTCGCGCGCCACCGAGATCGATACGCGCTTGCGGCCCGCGCGGATCGCCGCGATCCGCGCGGCTCCCTCGCCGCCGTCGCCCTTGTGGCCGAACAGCAGGAACGGCTCGCGGGCGGTGCGGGCGCCGGCGATCGGCAGCGTCGCGTGCAGGCGCGTGCCCTCGCCCGGCGGGCTGACGACCTTGAGCGTGCCACCGAGCGCTGTCAGCCGGTCGGTGAGCCCGGCCAGGCCGCTGCCGGCGCCCGTGCTGGCACCGCCGACGCCGTCGTCGCGGATCTCGCAGATCACGACGGGGCCCTGCTGGTGGATCGACACGAGCACCTTGGTGGCCTGGGCGTACTTGCCGGCGTTCGTGACCGCCTCGGAGACCAGGAAGTACAGCGAGGCCTCGATCACGTCCGGAAACCGTCGCTGCGGTACCCCGGTCACCTCGACCGGGAGCACCGATGCCGTCGCGAGCGACTCGATCGCACCGGCAAGCCCAGCCTCGGCAAGCCGGACCGGGTGCAGTCCGCGGGCGAGCTCGCGCAGCTCGGCGTTGGCGGTTGTCAGCTGGTCGCGCGCCTGCGCGAGCAGCTTTGCGGTCTCCTCCGGCGCGCGGTCCAGCGCGCGGCGCGCGAGGTCGAGCAGCTGACCGACCGCGACGAGCTGCTGCTGCGCGCCGTCATGCAGGTCGCGCGCGATCCGCCGGCGCTCCGCGTCGGCGGCTTCTACCGCGCCCGCCCGCGCGGCCTCGAGCTCGGCCTCGCGGGCGCGCAGCGTGGCGATCTCGTCGAGGAGGTCGGCGTCGGTGGGCTGGGGCGGCGAGGTCACGACGCCAGAGAGCTTGCCATGACGACCAGCCAGGCAAGAAACGCGACGTACAGGACGCGCTCGACGATGCCGAAGATCGGCTGCAGCGGCCGCACGGCGCGCGTGACCAGCGTCGCGACCGCCGCTGCCACGACCCCTGTCGCGAGCGTGTGCGCGAGGTCGAGGTCCGACGAGATCGTCGGCGCGGCGAACGCGATCGCGGTGAACGCCGCGGCGGCGAGCAGCAGGTGAATCTGGGCCTCGAGCGTGACCGGGCGCCCCGGCCGGACCGACATGAAGCCGGCGATCAGGACCCGCGAGCCGGCGAAGATCCACAGCCAGACGAGCCCGCTCGTGCGCACGTCGCCTGAGCGGTCCAGCGCGAGCGCGAGGCACGCGGCGCCCGCCCCGAGCAGCACGACCATCGCGCGGTAGTAGAGGTGAAACGAGGTGGTGCCGTAGTCACTGACTGCGTCGCGCCGCGGGTCGAGCCCCGTCGGCAGGGTGTGTAGCCGCACCAGCACGAGTGCCGCTGCGATCACGAGGACCATGGCGCCGAGGGCGAGCGTCGAGGTCATTGCGGCGCGCAGCTTAGGTGATGCTGATCACACAAACGGACTGGTCGCTCCACTTCTGGTACCGTAAACGGACCGCTCGATCCGCTTCAGGAGATTTGCATGCCCTCAGCCGCCCGAACCGAACCGAACCGCTGGCTCGTCCTCGCGATCGTCTGCCTCGCGCAGTTCATGGTCGTTCTCGACGCGACGATCGTGAACATCGCCCTTCCGTCGATCCAGCGCGGGCTGTCGTTCTCCGACGCGAACCTGCAGTGGGTCATCAACGCGTACACCCTCGTCTTCGGCGGCTTCCTCCTGCTCGGCGGCCGCGCCGCCGACCTGCTCGGCCGAAAGCGGCTCTTCGTCGCGGGTGTCGTCGTCTTCTCGCTCGCCTCGTTGCTGAACGGATTGGCCCAGTCCTCCGGCATGCTGATCGCCGGCCGCGCCCTGCAGGGCCTCGGCGGCGCGCTCGTCTCGCCGGCCGCGCTGTCGATCATCATGACCACGTTCCCCGGCACGCGGGAGCGCACCAAGGCACTGGGTGTGTGGAGCGCGATCGCCGCGGGCGGCGCCGCGTTCGGCCTGCTCCTCGGCGGGGTCCTCACCGACCTCCTGTCGTGGGAGTGGATCTTCTTCGTCAACGTCCCCGTCGGCCTCGCGGCGATCGTCGCGGCCGTGCGGATCGTCCCGGAGTCGCGCGACGAGAACGCGCACCGCTCGTTCGACATCGCCGGCGCCTTCTCGGTGACGGCCGGCCTGATGGTGCTCGTCTACGCCATCGTCAAGGCGCAGGAGTTCGGCTGGGGCTCGGGGCGCACGCTCGGGCTCATCGGGGGCGCCGCCGCGCTGCTCGCAGCCTTCGTGGTGATCGAACTCCGCAGCAAGGCGCCGCTCATCCGGCTGGACATCTTCCGCAAGCGCGCGCTCACCGCCTCCAACGTGGCGATGATGTTCGTCGCCGCGGGCATGTTCTCGATGTTCTTCTTCGCCTCGCTCTACGTCCAGGACGTGCTCGGCTACAGCCCGCTGAAGGCCGGCCTTGCGTTCCTGCCCGTGACCTCGGGGATCATGATCGGCGCCGCCGCCGCCCAGGGGCTGATCAAGCGCTTCGGCCCACGGGCGGTCGGCAGCGCCGGGGTGCTGCTCGCTACGGCGGGCATGCTCGTGCTGACCGGGCTGCCGGTGCAGGGCAGCTACGTGAGCGACCTGCTCACCGGGCTGTTCCCGATGTCGCTCGGCATGGGGCTGACGTTCGTGCCCGTGACGCTGCTGGCGACCGCGGGGGTCTCCCCGGAGGACTCGGGGCTCGCATCCGGGCTGCTGAACACCTCCCAGCAGATCGGCGGCGCGCTCGGACTGGCGGTGCTCTCGACCCTGTCGGCGAGCCGGACCACGTCCCTGCTGGCCGATGGCGCGACGCGCCCCGACGCCCTCGTCGGCGGCTGGCACGTGGCCTTCACGGGCGGCGCGATCCTGCTCGGTTCTGCCGCGCTCACGCTCGTCGTCGCGCTGCGCCGCCGCCACCTCGCGCACATCGACGTGGACGCGGCGGTGCCGGTGGCGGCATGATCCGCGCTGTGAGCACCGAAACCCGCCCCCTGCGCGCCGACGCCGAGCGCAACCGCAAGCGCCTGCTGGACGCCGCCGTCGAGGTCTTCGCCGAGCATGGCCTCGAGGCCAGCACGGCGGAGATCGCGCGCCGCGCCGGCGTGGGGCAGGGGACGGTGTTCCGCCGCTTCCCGACCAAGGACGATCTCGTCGCGGCGATCGTCGTCGACCGGCTCGGCGAGATCACGGACACCGCCTCGACGCTGCTCGCCGACCCGCCTCGCCAGGGCGGCGTGCTGGCCTTCATGGCCGAGCTCGCGCAGATCCACGTGCGCGACCGCGGCCTCATCGAGGCGGTCAACGGCACGCGGGCGCTCGCCGATCCGGGCGTCCACGAGGCGCACGGCGCGCTCATGGACGTGCTCGAGGAGCTCGTCAAGGCCGACCGTGAGGCCGGTCTGATCCGCGAGGACCTCGGCGCCTTCGACGTGATGGCGCTCGCCAAGGCGGTCGCGTCGGCCTGCGAGCCGGGGGTCGCCACTGCCGGCTGGAAGCGCTACCTCGCGGTCGTCGCGGCCGGGTTGCGGCCGACCCCGAGCGCCTGCCGGGACGCGCACCCACCCGCGCCCAGCTCGACCGGTTGATGGCCGAGCTGAGCGACGAGGGGGTGCTCTCCTCCTAGTTGAGAGCCATGTTCGGCTCGCCGCGGCTCGTGAGCCCGGTGCCGGCGATGGTGCAGGTGCCGCCGCGCGGCGCGCCGCCGTTGTACGCCTGCCGCACGCAGTTGCGCAGCGCGAGCTGGCCCCAGTAGTTCGGGTGCAGCGACTCCTGCACCTGGTAGGGGCCGAACACCGTCGAGACGGTGCGGATCTGGTTGACCCACTCGGTCTTGTCGACGGCACCCGCGTTCGTCCACGACGACAGGCCCTTCTCCTCGAGCAGGCCGACCGTGTTCTCGCACAGCCGCCGCCCGTTGAAGGCGCTCTGCAGCTCGAGGATGCGGATGTTGGACAGGCCGGTGTCCGCGGCCGCGCCCTTCACGGCGCCGTTGATCGTGGGCAGCGCGGTCGCGTTGGCCCAGTTGGCGTCGCCGTTCCAGAAGCCGCAGCCGCCGGTGTTCTGCCGGGTGTAGCCCGACTCGCCGTAGCGGAAGCCCGACCCGTTGGGGAGCGGCGACTCGTAGTCCTGCACGGTGATCGCGTACTGCGCGTCGCTGTAGCCCGCGTTGGCCATCGCGGCGTGCACGTTGAGGATCGCGTTCTTGATCTTGGCCCGCTGCGCGGCGACGTTCGAAGCGGTGAAGTTCGACGTCACCGACGAGTCGTCGTTGCAGTAGTCCTTCCACCACGACGGCGAGAGCAGCCAGTCCTGCACGCAGGTCTGGACGACCGAGGCGAAGTTGAAGTCGTTGCCGCCGATCGAGATGTCCACCTGGCGGATGTTGTGCGTCGCCGCATAGGACTGCAGCAGCTTCGCCTGGCCCACGTGGCCCGCGCCGTCGTCGTAGAAGTCCAGCCCGGGCTTCCAGCTCGAGCCCAGCGATGGACGCCGTCTTCGCGCCGGAGCAGGCGAAGTTCACGCCGTTGACGCCGCCGCCGATGAACGCCTCCGCCGACTTCGACCGATGGCAGCCGGAGATCGTCTCGGCGGTGTTCGACGCGTTGTCGTAGTACGCCGTCGAGCCGAGCGCGTCGATCGACGACGAGCTGCCGTTCGAGTTGCCGGCCCAGCGTCCGGCCTCGCCGGAGATGTAGGAGTCGCCGAGGGTGGCGACGGTGGGCGTGCCGACACCAGGGCCGTCGGCGTGGGCGGCCGGCGCGAGGCCGGCGAGTGAGAGCGCAGCGACAATCGCTGCGCCCGCGCGGCGGTGGGACATCCGTCTCTCCTCTTCCAACTGCGTTTTGCTCGGCGGGTGGAGCAAAAGCGGAGCCGCCGCAGGACGGCGGCCACCTTACATGACGGTCCCCAGGAAGACGCAAGGCCCGCTCTGGTGAGCGGGCCCGGGGTCTAGTGCTGCATGAGAGCGCCTCCGCAGTGCGGGCAGCTCGCGCGATGGTTCGCGGCGGGCATGCTCCACAACCGGAGGCAGCTGCGGCAGAGGAGTCGGATCATGATGATCCTCCTTTCTGCCCAGCGATCGGCAGTTCCTGCCCGCGGCTTGAGCGCCGCGGGCAGTGTGCATGTGTTGCTCCTGGTCTAGATGACCGTGACGTTGACGGCCTTCGGTCCCTTGTCGCCGTTCTCGGCGTCGTAGGAGACCCGCGCGCCCTCAGCGAGGGTGCGGAAGCCGTTGCCGTTGATGCCGGTGTGGTGGACGAAGAGGTCCTTGCCGCCTTCGTCAGGTGTGACGAAGCCGAACCCCTTCTCGTCGCTGAACCACTTCACGGTTCCGGTAGCCATGTGTCTTCGTATCCCTCCCGGGATGTTCGTGCACTGCGAACGCGGAGGGTGCTACGGAGCAACGACTGCGGGCGCTGGGCACTTCTTTACCGGGCTCTGTGCCCGGCCTTGTCGAGCGCAACGTAGCAGCTTCGGTCGTGGGAAAGTGGTCGAATGCGGAGGGCGCGGTCAGTCCGTCGCGCGCAGCTGCAGGCGGGCCGAGCGGTCCGCCGTCACGAACCAGCCCGTGGCGTTCAGGCGGAACCGCAGCCGCTCGCCCGCGAGCGTCTCGACCTCGAGCGTGCGGCCGCCGTCCTCGACGGTCGCGATGACGCCCGACTCGGTGACGCCGAGGTAGACGACGGCCACCTCGGCGCCTTCGACGGGAAGCTGTCGCACGCCTCCAAGTGTGACGTCAGCTGGGCTGGGCGTATCCCTGCAGGCCGCCGAAGTCGAGGAGCACGCAGTCCCCGTCCTCGACCCAGGCGTCGTGCCCTGCCGGCATCGTGAACGCATCCCCGGGGCCGACGGTGATCTCGTCGCCGTTGTCCATCCGGACGGTCATGCGGCCCTCGAGCACATACCCGACGTGGCTGACCTGGCAGCTGTCGGTGCCGGCGATCGGCTTCACGTGCTCCGACCAGCGCCACCCGGCCTTGAACGTTCCGCGACCGACGGGATTGCCGCCCACGTTGACGAGCTCGACCATGCCCATGTCATCTTTGAACGGGCGCACCTCGTCGGGCGCCTCGAATGCCTTGCCTTCAAGACCCGCCATGTCCTGCTCCCTTCGGTGGGGCTGCCGGACCGGCGTGCCGACGCTACTCCTGTGAGACCGCCCTTGCCTCACGTACGACGGTGAGAAATCCGCTGGGCTCGCTGGCCTTCGAGCAGAACGCCTCCACGCCGGTGCGCCCCGCTTCGGTTGCGAGCAACTCGGTGGGCATGCCCGACACGAGCGCGATCGCGATCCCGGGGGCGGCGTCGCGCAGGCGCGACACGAGCGTCGAGGAGTCGGCGTCGGGCAGCAGGTGGTCCAGCAGCACGACCTGCGGACGCAACTGGCCGGCGAGCTCGACGGCCTGGTTGCCCGTCTCGGCGACGCCGACGAGCTCCATGTCGTCAGCGTCTTCGAGCCACGCTGCGGCGAGCATGCGAAACCCCAGGGAGTCCTCGCACAGCAGCACCGTGATCGGCGACGATCCCTCTTCCACTCAGCCAGATGGTACGCGCCGAGCTGTCAGATGCTCAGCACATGCCCCTTGCGGGGATCCGCGTTCCCCTCGAGGAACGCGCGGTAGACGCGCTCGACGGCCTCGGCGCCGCTGTGCTCCTCGATCTCCAGGATTCCCCCAGGGGCTCGAGGAAGCCCAGCCATGCCGCGCCGATCCGGCGCAGGAACTCCCCCGGCCCGAGCTCGCTCGCCAGCCGCTCGGCGACCGCGGGCGCGAAGAAGAACGCGGGCGCCGGCCCGGGCAGGCCGCCGCCGGTGTCAAGCGAGGCGTGGTCCCAGTGCGTGGCCCCGACCACGATCGAGGCTCGCAGGTCGTCGCCCAGGTGCTCGTGCACGGAGCGGCGCAGGTCGGCGTCTCCCGCCATGTCGACGTAGCGCAGGTCTTCCCCGCGTGGGAGCTGGTCGGCCTCGTCGTACGTCAGGACCGTGTCGTAGAAGCCGAGACTGCGCACGAAGTCGGTGTTGCGCGCCGAGGTGAGAGCGATGACCGCTGGGGGGTCGTCGAGCTGGCTGAGGGCGTAGGCGGTCGTGTACGCGGTCTTGCTCGACGCGCTCGCGAGCGCCACCGTGCCGCCGCCCCCGGTCGCCAGCTCTTGCGCGATCAGCCATCCGGTCATGAACAGCGGGCGCATCACCGCGGTGGCGGCGTCGTGCTCGCGCGCGAAACCCGCCGCGGGCGTGGCCTCGAAGTAGCGGTTGTAGGTCGCGGGAAGGCCCGCGCGGTGCTCGGCCGCGTCCTCGAATCCCTCGCCGCCGGCCCGCGGGCGCATCGTCGCCGTCGAGGACATGGGGAAGTAGCCGTAGAACCGCTGGCCCGGCTCGATGTCCGTGGCCTGGGATTCGATCACCTCGCCGAAGCCCCACACGGGGATCCGGCCCCATCCCTCGTCGGCGGGGAAGAACCGCCAGTAGCCCATCTGCTCGCCGAAGGCGCCGTACGTCACGTTGTTGGCGGTGAAGCCGAACCGCTCCACGCGCAGCCGCGCCTCGCCATCGGCGAGCGGCCCGTCCTGCGGATCGTCCACGCGCGTGGTTCGCAAGTCGTCACGACGTACCAGGAAGTCGGCCATGCGCCGACCCTAACGCGGCGCCTGCTTGGCGGGCCTTGCGCTGACGTTGGTGGCGCGAGGGTGAACCCGTGGCGCCGACTTGGGCTGCTTAGGTCGCTATATGCGCGATCTATATCGCCCAAGTCGCGTGAGGTGGCGGCCGTGCCGCGCGCTGCCGGCCCGACTCCCTCAATGCCCGAACCACGCCCCGCGCCTCGCCAGCGCCCGAACTGAACGCGCACGCAACTCGGCCACAGCATCAGGACGGGCGAGCGGCGAGGGCGAGTTCCAGCGCGCGGCCGGCGGCCAGCACCTTCGCGTCCTCGCCCGGCCAGCCGACGAGCTGGACCGACGCCGGGAGGCCGTCCTCGGCGGGGCCGCACGGAAGCGCGAGTGCCGGCGCGCCGATGGCGTTGAAGGGATAGGTGAAGCGCAGGAGCTCGTCGCGCAGCACGAGGTCGCCGATGCCTGCCGCCGGGGCGACAACCGAGAGCGTGGGGGTGACGAGAAGGTCGACGCTGACCATGAGCTCGGCCATGCGCTCGCGATAGAGCGCCCGCTCCCGCTCTGCCGCGGCAACCGCGGCGTCCTCGACCTCCATCGCACGGGCGACCTTGCTCGCCGACGTTCGAACCGTAGGCGTCGCGGTGGTCGCGCCAGAGATCGTGGTGCACGCGCGCTGCCTCGCGCGTGAAGACCGCGTAGGTGCCGTCGGGGAACGGCAGATCGACGTGGCGGACGTGGGCGAAGTGCGCAGCGGCCGCTTCGACGCGATCACGCACCAGCGGATCGGCGTGCTCCGTCCAGCCCAGCGCGACCGCCAGCTCGCCCAGGTCCACCGGCGCCGACGGGTCGAACCCGTCGGCCAGGACGCTCATCATCCGCTCGCACGTCGCGACATCGCGCGCCATCGGGCCGGCGTGGTCGTAGCTCGGCGCCAGCGGGAAGCAGCCCTCGAGCGACACCAGGCCGTGGGTCGGCTTGAACCCGACGACGCCGCAGCACGCGGCAGGGATGCGAACCGACCCGCCCGAGTCCGTGCCCAGCGCCGCCTCGGCGAGCCCCGCTGCGAGCGCTGCCGCGTTGCCGCCGCTCGAACCGCCGGCGATCCGGCCCGGGGCAATCGGATTCGGCACCCAGCCGTAGTGCTCGTTCTCCGACGTGATGCCCCAGGCGAACTCGTGCAGGTTCGACTTGCCGACCGTGCGATAGCCCGCGGCCTCCAGGCGCGCGACCGCCGGAGCGGTGGCGGCGGGAACGTGCTCGGCGAAGATCGCCGAGCCGTACGTCGTCCGCACCCCCGCGGTATCGAACAGGTCCTTGACGGCGAGGGTCGTCCCACCGGCGCCGGCGGGGTCGAGTTTCGTGATGAACACGCCGTCCACTGCACGGAAAGGATCGCGCGAACGGCGGCGTCTGACCGGATGTGCACCGCCTGCTCGTCCCCATCTTCCTCGCCGGCGCGCTCGCGCTGTCCGCGTGCGGGAGCTCCAACGACGAGTCGAAGCAGCCCGCCTCGGCCCCGGCCGCAGGTCGGACGGTCAAGCTCCAGGCCGACGGCGGCGGCGGCCTGTACTTCGAACAGCGCAAGCTGAAGGCGAAGGCCGGCGTCGTGACGCTCGTCATGGACAACCCGTCCAGCAGCGGCAAGCCGCACGGCATCGCGATCGAGGGCAACGGCGTCGACAAGGACGGCCAGATCGTGCAGCCGGGCTCGAAGTCGACCGTCACGGTCACGCTCAAGGCCGGGACGTACGAGTACTACTGCCCGGTGCCGGCGCACAAGGCCGCCGGCATGAAGGGCACGCTCACCGTCAGGTGAGCCGGCGCTGACTCAGCGGCGCCCGCCGCTCAGGTGCAGCGGCGGGCTGATCGCCAGCGGCGTCCAGCCGTCACGGTCGACGACCGACACGCGAACGGTCGCCGGGCGACGGATGCGGAAGTCGGCGCGCGAGACGTAGTCCAGGCGCTTGCGTGCCACCGGGAACCAGCCGAAGCGCTCGCGCGTGTTGCGCTCCAGCAGCAGGTGCCCGTACGGGAGGCCGGGGGTGACGGTCACGTGAATGCCCCGCTTCGTCGGCGTGACGTCGACGCGGCGGTCGAGCACGATGAGGCGCCGGGTCTGGCTGGCGTCCAGGCCGGAGACGGCGCGGTAGTCGCCGGTCGTCTCGGCGGTGACCTCGGTGCTCCATGTGCCGTCGGCGGCGGGGGTCGCCGTCCCGACGGGCCGGAACCCCGAGCCGATGTCGCGCTCGATCGTGACGGGCGTCTGCGAGTCGGATGTGCGGCCCTTCATCGCGACGCGCTCGCCGGCCGGGATCGGCGCGCTGGGCAGCAGGCCGAGGATCACGCGGCGCACGTCGATCTCGCCGTTCATCCCTGCGTGGATCGTGCAGTGGTAGGCGTAGACCCCGGACCTCGCCGGCGGTGATCCCGAACGTCGTTGCCGCTCGTCAGTTCGCCGGAGTCGAAGGTGCCGCCGTCGGCGGTCACGGTGTGCGTGCGCTCGCTGATGTTCGACCACGTGATGGCGTCGCCGGGGAGCGCGTCGATCTGCGACGGAGAGAACTCCTGGAAGAGGACGTTGATCGAGAGCGGGTCAGCGTGGGCGGGCGCCGCTCCGATCGCGGCTGCCGCCAGCGCGATCAGCGCCGCGCGCTTCATCGCCGCGAGACGCGGTAGATCCCGATCATGCCGCGCATCATGTGATCCTCGACGTGGCAGTGGTAGAACCACGTGCCGGGGTCCTCCTCGCGCCAGCGAAAGCGGAAGCTCTCGGCCGGCCCGACCGTCTGCGTGTCGCGCGGGATGCCGTTGGCGTCGAGCCAGCGATGGCCGTGGACATGGAAGGTGTGGTGCTCGGAGCCCATCGCCATGACGTCCCACTGCACGATGTCGCCGACGCGCGACTTGAAGACGGGCGTGTTGCCGACGAACGCCCGGCCGTCGATCGCCATGAACTTCCCGAACGGGGTGAACACGACCTGGAACTCGCGGTCGGGCGCGCGCTCGTGGCGCCTGAGGATGGAGAGCATGCCGAACATGCCGCCCGCGATCGACTCGTGCATCGACGGCGAGTGGTCGTGGTAGGGCCAGACGCCGAACGAGTCCTTGCCCGCGCGCAGCCGGTATGTCCACGTCTGCCCTGGCTTGACGTCGCCGTCCTTGCCCGAGAAGCCCGGGAGGTAGGCGCCGTCCGAGGTCGGCTTGTAGTGCACGCCATGGAAGTGCATGGAGTGCGGGTCGTGCCGCAGCGTGTCCATGTTCTTGAAGTGGATCGCGCAGCCTGTCGCCGACGCGGGCCTTGATCAGCGGGCCGGGGATCAGCAGGCCGTCGGAGCTCGAGCGCGCCGCGTTGGGCAGCGGCTTGCCCCAGCCGCGGGTGTAGCGCCGGTAGACGACCGTCGGGAAGATCGAGTCGGCGCGGTCGATCGGCATGTCCATGATCGCGTCGCGCCCGTTGGGGACGATGTTCCAGGACGTCGGAACGGCGGCCACCCAGTAGTCGCGCACGCGCGCAGCCGGCCGGACCGGCCGTCGACAGCGCGAGGGCCCCGGCTAGCGCCAGGGCCCTCGTGATCCGTCCAATCACGTCTGGCCTCAGCCGACGATGACCTTCGCCTGCATCCACGGGTGGATGGCGCACATGAAGAAGAGCTTCGTACCCTTCTTCGCGGTCACCTTGACGTCGGCCGATGCGTTGGGTTCGCCACCGATGAACACCGAGTCACCGGGCTTGTCGAACCCCACCTGCGTCGCGTCGTTCGTGCCGATTCCGTCGTTCACGAAGACGAACGTCGGCGGCGCGTCGCTATTGGGATCGGCGCCGTGCTGCTGGCCGATCGTCTCGCAGATCTTGCACTGACCGATCTGCTTCGTCGTGCGCGGCAGATCGCTCTTCTTGACGACGCTGAGCGAATGCGGCCCGTCCTCGGCCTTGTTCACGATGTGCAACGTTCCGCCGGACTTCACCTGGTAGACGTCCTTCTGCCAGCGAAGGCCGTCCTTGACGTAGCGGTTGATCTTGAACTGGACCTTCGAGACCGCGTTGACCGTCGCGTGCGTCGGCGGCGGTCCGTTCTTCGCCGCGACGGCTGCCCCGGCGCCGCTCGCGGTCAGAGCCAGGGCCATCGCCCCGACGACGAACTTCCTCTGCATGAGAATCCTTTCTGGACCGGTAATCCGGATTGGTGGGGAGCGGGAGACGGCGGCACCCTACTCCTGTCGCCGGAGCTCATGCAATGGCCGATCCGCAGGATCAACATGCGCTTAAACGCCGAGAGCCCGGCCATGGTGGCCGGGCTCTCGAGCAAACAGGTCCCCCGTCAGCACCGCTGCCGCGCTGACGATGACGACGTGGTTCCCGTTGCGAGCCGACTCCAAACGCCGTCGCGTAGCGTGAGGGCATGCCCACCCCCGAAGAACTCGCCGCGGTCTGGTCGACCATGCCGTTCGCGCAGACGATCGGCTCTGAGCTGCTCGAGGCCGACGCCGCCCGCGTCCGTGCCCGTGTCGCCTGGGACGAGTCGCGCTGCACGGCCGCCGGGATGCTCCACGGCGGCGTGCTCATGTCGCTCGCCGACTCGGCCGCGGCCGTCTGCGCCTTCCTGAACCTCCCGGAAGGCGCCGCCGGCACCACCACGGTCGAGTCCAAGACGAACTTCCTGCGCGCCGTGCGCGAGGGCACCGTCACCGCGGCGTCGACGCCGTTGCACAAGGGTCGGCGCTTCGTGGTCGTCGAGACCGAGCTCCGCGACGACCAGGACCGCCTGGTCGCGAAGGTCACGCAGACCCAGGCCGTGCTGTAGCCGGTGCACCGAAAAGCCGCTCTGGTTCTGGCGCGCGTGCGTTTGTCGCCGGGCGCCGAGGGGGATTCCACACGCCATGGGCGTGATCCGGGGACTCGGCGGGGTGCGCCAGGCGATCGACGCGATCGACGGCGGTCCAGCGCCGCCCGTCGAACCGATCCTCGGGCACACGACCGCTCTGCCGTTCCGCCAGGACGCGAGCGATCTCGTCGCCATGTTCCAGATGATCGATGCCGGAACTCCGGACTGGCACCGCGCCCGCGCCCGCAGCCTCCTGCGCGAGGCAAAGCTCCAGCATGTCGCCGCTCTCACCGACGCGTGGTGGCGCCTTGCGGCCCGCCATCTGGCGACCGCGCAGCTGCTGGAACAGCAGCAGGGCCTGGCCACCGCGCCCGCGCCGACCGCACGCCGTCGCCGATTCTTCCGGCACGACTGACGCCCGCCGGATTCCTTCCGAAGGTCAGCTCGTCCGTCGCAGGATCTCCGCGACGGTCTCTTCCGGTGTGAGATCCGTCGTGTCGAGCCAGGTGCCGGTGCGCGGCGTGGTCTCCACGAACCCCTTGTAGAAGTCCTCGAGTCCCCAGCGGTCGTAGCCCGTGCCGTTGCGCTGCGCCTCCCGTTGCCTGACTGCGGCCATCGACGGCAGCAGCACGATCACGTGGCACCGTTCGCTGCGGATCATGGCCCGGTACTCGTCCAACAGCGGGCCCGCGACGACGTCGTCCAGCGCGACGCCGAAGCCGGCGTCGAAGTAGGCGTCGGCAGCAGCCGCGCCGATCCGGTAGCGAAGCCGCAACTGCTCGAGTGCCTCCGGCGAGCGATCGGGCGTCATCTCCTCCCGCCCGCTGACGATGCTCCGCCGGAAGAAGTCCCCTTCCAGGTGCACGCCGCGCTCGAACTCGTCCGCGACCAGCCGCGCGACCGTCGACTTGCCAGCCGCCATCGGCCCGGTGATCAGGTAGACGGCGGTTTCCACGCCCGCAGCGTAGATGGCCGCCGGCTGCATCGATGCGTTTCCCATCGGTCCCCGCGGGGCATCAAACCGCTGGCGACAACCGAGGGGGAGACAGGATGGATGCGCTGCTGCACGAGTACACGTCGACGGGGGTCGATGGTCGCACCGCGAGGCCGTTCCGAACGGACGCCGGCGAGCTCGTCGCGATGTTCCAGACCGCCGACGCCGGTGTGCCGACGTGGCATCGGGCCAGGGCGCGCACGCTCCTCCGCGACGCGAGGCTCCATCCTCTCTCGGATGTGACCGACGGGTGGCGTCGCCTCGCTGCGCGCCACATCGCCACCGCAGTGCTGCTCGAGCGCCAGGCGCGCCAGATTCCTGGCCCGGCCGACCCGGTGGCCCGTAACCACCGGTTCTTCCGTTCCCGCTGAGGGCCAGCGCCCAGCCCTGTACCGTCGTGACATGACTCGCGACGAAGCCCAGGCAGCCGTAGGCGCTCGCAAGCAGGAGCACCCCGAGGACGGATGGGCCGCCCGCGAACGCGACGGGCAGTGGGAGGTCGTGCGCCTTCCCGGCCTGGGTCGCCGCCCGACCACGGAGACCGTCGAGGCCAAGCCCAAGCCGCCACAGGCAGACGACCCCCGCCCGGCTATGTGGCGCGATGTCGGTGGCCCGTACGCGGGCGGTTGAGCCTGGCGTAGACGATGTTGTCGACGAAGCGGCCCCGTTCGACGGCGTAATCGCGCAGGACGCCTTCGCGCGTGAATCCCGACGCCTCGGCGAGCCCCTGCATCGGCGCGTTCTCCGGGAGCGTGCGCAGCTCGATCCGGTGCAGGCCGAGCTCGCCCTGCGCCCACCCCACCAGGAGCTCGATTGCCTCGCGTCCGACCCCGGAACGGCGAGACCCAGGCAGCACGAGGATGCTCAGTCCTGCGCGCCGGTTGGACCAGGAGATCCCGACGAGCCCGATCTCGCCGATCGGGTCGCCGCTCTGAGGGTGGGCGATCACGAACCAGTAGGACTTGCGCTCCTCGCCACTCTGGCCGTCGTCGGGGAACGTGCTGCGCAACCACTCAGCGTTCTCTTCGTGGGGCTCCATGCCGAGCATCGCACCCATGGTCGGGTCGTCGGCGAAGCCCTGGGCGAGAGCGTCGGCGTCCTCGGAGCGCGCAGACCGCAGGACCACCCGCTCCCCGACCAGCCTCAGGTCCTCCTGAGCCTGGTCGGACGAGCGCGGCGCCACGGTTTCTCCCCTAGGAGCCGAACTGGAGGACCGTGTCCCCTTCGGTGATCGCGGGCGCGCTGACGCTCGCGCCAAGGTTCTCCTCGACGAAGCCCGCCGCGCGCCGTGTGGACTCGTCCGTCCCGGCCTTGTCCTCGCAGACCGTCACGGTCATGCCGCCGTCGCCATTGCGAACGGCCGCGTAGTTGACGAAGCCCGGGACGCCACTGATGAGGGCCTTGACGTCCTCCTCGCGCTGCCCGAGAAGGTCGAAGAGCTCCGATGCGCCTTGCCCCGAATAGGTCCGAACGACTGCGTGCATACCGGCTGCCTTTCACGTGGCTGATGCCACTTCGATGACGCGGACCGCTGAGGGTCGACGTGCCATGAGCCGGCCAGGAGTGGGAACCGCAGGGGTGACTGCACCGCCGCGTCTGAGGGGGCGGCTCATTGACCGTACACCCACGGGAGGGGAATCACGCGGTGCCACCGAGCCGGCGTCAGCGAGGCGAGCTACAACGAGGGCCCGGCGCAAAGCCCGGGCCCTCGAAGCATTCGGAGGTGGTCCGAAGCTCAGCCGCAGCCGGTGTTGTTCCCGCAACTGGAGCACGTGTAGCACGAGCCCGTGCGCTGCATCATGCCGCCGCACTGCGAGCACGCCGGGCCGAGGTCCAGGCCGACCATGCGGGCCGGCTGGACCGGCGGCGAGTCGGTGAGCGCAGCCGCGGCGGGCTGCGCGTCGGACGCGCCGCTGCCCCCGCCGTTCGTCGGCGTCGCCGTGTCCGACGAGATCGACGTGGCAGCCTCCTCGGCCATCTTCTTCGCGCGGACAGCGGGCGTCAGGATGCCCAGCTCCTCCTGGACCTCGGCATCGAGGAACCGCGACGCGAGCCAGCGCATGATGTAGTCGGGCATCGACTTGGCGAACGGGATCTCCGGGTTCTGGGTGATCCCTTCCGGCTCGAAGCGCATGTAGGCGAACTTCTGCACGAGCGTCTCGAGCGGCACGCCGTACTGCAGCGCGATCGAGATCGCGGTGGCGAAGGAGTTCATCATGCCGCGCAGCGTCGAGCCCTCCTTGCCGACGTCGGTGATGAAGATCTCGCCGACGGTGCCGTCCTCGTACATGCCGGCCGTGATGTAGCCCTCGTGGCCGCCGATCGAGAACTTGTGCGTGATCGACTGGCGCTCCTTCGGCATCTTCTTGCGCTTCGGGCCGACCTCGCCGACGGCCTTCTCGACCGCCGCCTTGACGATCTCGTCGATGTCCGCCGGTGCCTCCTTCTCCTTCTGCGCGTCGGTGCGCAGCGCCTGGGCGGTCTTGGAGCCGTCGCGGTAGATCGCCAGCGCCTTGACGCCCATCTTCCACGCCTCGATGTAGGCCTCGGCGATGTCTTCGACCGTCGCCGTCTGCGGCAGGTTGACCGTCTTGGAGATCGCGCCCGAGATGAACGGCTGGACCGCGCCCATCATCTTGATGTGGCCCATGTGCGAGATCGCGCGCTCGCCGACCGCGACGTCGAAGATCGGCAGGTGCTCATCGGCCAGGCCGGGCGCGCCGACGATCGAGTTCGTCTCGGTGATGTGGCGCTCGATGACCTCGATCTGCTCGTCGCTGTAGCCGAGCCGCTCCAGCGCCAGCGGCACCGTGCGGTTGGCGATCGTCATCGTGCCGCCGCCGACCAGCTCCTTGAACTTCACGAGCGAGAAGTCGGGCTCGATGCCGGTCGTGTCGCAGTCCATGAGGAACGAGATCGTCCCCGTGGGCGCGAGCACCGTCGCCTGCGCGTTGCGGTAGCCGTAGAGCTCGCCGAGTGAGACGGCCTCGTCCCACGTCGAGCGGGCCGCGTCGAGCAGCGCCTTGTCGGCGCACGCCGAGTCCGGGATCGCGTACGCCGCGTCGCGGTGCATCCGCATGACGTTGTTGTGCGCGTCGCGGTTCTCCTCGTAGCGCTCGTACGGGCCGATCGCGGCGGCGACCTTCGCCGACTCCACGTAGGCGCGGCCCGTCATCAGCGCCGTGATCGCCGCGGAGATGCCGCGGCCGGCGTCCGAGTCGTAGGGCATGCCGTCGGCCATCAGGTAGGCGCCGAGGTTCGCGTAGCCCAGGCCGAGCTGGCGGAACGCGCGCGCGTTGACGCCGATCTGCTCGGTCGGGTAACTCGACGGACCGACGACGATCTCCTGCGCCAGCAGCACGATGTCGACCGCGTGCACGAACTGCTCG
>CAWCEB010000189.1:0-8802 GCA_963794105.1 uncultured Actinomycetes bacterium
CGGTCCAGCGCCTTGAGCAGCCCGATCGCCGCGACCTGCACGAGATCGTCGAGCGGCTCGGGCCCGCGCGCGTAGCGCCGGGCGATGTGCGCGCGAGCGGCAGGTAGCGCTCGGCCAGCAGTGCACGCAGCCGCTCGTCGCGCGACTCGGCGTAGGCCGCGTGCAGCTGGGCGTCGTCCTGGGTCGTCGGGAGCAGCGTCATCCGGCCACCGCCGGGGCCCGATGCTGCTCGATGAGGAGTCGCGCCAGCGCCTGGGCTCGCCGCGCGGCGTCGACGTCGCCCTCGGCGGCCTGCACGATCGATCCCTTCATGAGGATGTGCCACGACCGGGCGAACTCCTCCGGGTCGCGCAGGCCGGCCTCCTGGTGCGAGCTCGCGAGACGACGCCGCGGATGTTCTCCAGGTGCTGCACGCACGCGCGCCCGGCCGGATGATCGGCGCTCATCTCGAGCAGCACGTTGATGAACGAGCAGCCCTCGAAGTCCTCGCGCCGGAACCACTCGTCGAACAGGTCGAAGATGCCGAGCAGGTGCTCCTCGGGCGTGTCGCCCCGCTGCCGTGCCTGCGCGGCGACCCAGTCGAACGTCCAGCGGTGCTCACGCTCCTGCAGGAACGCGAGGACGAGCTCGTCCTTGGACGGGAAGTGGCGGTAGAGCGTGGCCTTCGCGACGTCGGCCTTCGCCACGACCTCGTCGATGCCCACGCCGCGGACGCCCCTCGTGGAGAAGAGCTCGTAGGCCGTGTCGAGCAGCCGGTTACGGGCGTCGGACTGGACAGACGAGTCTGTCCAAGTTACCCCTTAGAGCAAGCGCCCAAGCGGTCCGAGGTCGATATTGAGATCCTCGAGGTCGAGGCCGAACTCGGCGCGCAGCTGCTCCATGCGCTTGTCGAGCTCCATGAAGGTCGTGCCGAGGCGCTCGACCTGCTCCTCGCTCAGCCCGCCCGCGTCGATGCGCCGCAGCGCCTGGCGCTCCATGAGCTGGCGCAGCAGCTCCACGATGGTCAGCACGAGCTGGGCCAGCCCTCGCTCGACGTTCTCGGGATCGGCGCCGATGCGGCGCGACAGCGCGTTGTCCAGCCGCGGCCGCTCGGTCGCGAAGAGATCGATGTCCGGCGGCGCGTGCAGGACCTTGTCCCTCATGACGGCTCGCTGAAGCTGTAGGGCGGCCACGGCCCGGTGCAGAGGATCTGCGCGTCGGCCTGCGCCGCCTGCAGGTGAGCGACGCGCGACGCGAAGGCGTCGACCGCATCGCGCTCGATCAGGTAGGCGGCGCGCAGGACCTCGGGAGGCTGCGGCCTGCGCTCCACCGCGTCGCGGGCCAGCTCGCTCAGCGCCGCGTGCGTCGCGCGGGCGTCCGCCCCGATCGCGCGGACCGACAGCTCGACGGCGCCGCGCACATGCTCGAGCGCCGCGGTCAGCGTCGCGCGGCGCGCAGCGACCGCCTGGGCGGCGTCCTCGTCGTCGGCGAAGCGCGTGCCGTAGCGCACGGGCAGCACGTCACGATCGGCCATCAGCTCCTCGACGAGCTCCTCATGGCGCCAGAGCAACTCCGCCGTCGCCTCCTCGTCGTGGCGGGGCCGACGACCGCCGTCAGGCCGCCGGCCGCCAGCGCTCGCAGCTGCGCGGGTGGCGGTGGCGCGTCTGCGTCCATGATCGCCACCAGCTCGATCATTCGAGCTGCCCCTCCTCCAGCTTCGCGACCGAGCTGATGAGCGCGCGCAGGCTCACGTGTACGAGATCGACATCGGCGACGGCGAGCGTGATGTCGCCGGCGATCACGACACCGCCGCCGAGCACCCGATCGACCAGGTCGATCAGTGCGACGTCGTGCTCGGCGAGCGTCGTGCTCACGCTGGTTGCTTCGCCGTATCGCCGGTGACGAAGTTGTACGGGCGGCCACGGGCCCGACAGCTGCACCCGCGCGCCGTACTGCGCATGGCGCTCCTGCAGCTCGCCGACCTGCGCGTGCAGTTCGTCGACGGCGCCCGCATCGATGAGATACGCCGCGTTGAGCACCATGTCACCGGTGTGGCCGGAGAGCTCGCGGTTCTGCGCGGGGAGCCTGACCGTGTCGACCGCCAGTGCTCGCAGCGAGCCGTCGACGTCGTCGACGATCTGCGCCGCGAGCGCGCGGGCCGCCTCGCGCGCCTCCCGCTCATGGCGGCGTCGCGCGAGGTAGGCCGCACCCCCTTCGCCCTGCGCCTGGCCCCCTCCTGGCGCAGCAGTCGCCGCCAGCCGATCGCCGTCGACCAGCAGCTTCACCCCCCATTCCTGGCGTCCGTCCAACCGCGCCAGCGCGGACGTGAGCGCATCGCGTTCGCGCTCCAGCATCCGGCTCACGCCGTCGGCATCGTCGAAGATCGTGCAGAGTCGCAGCGGCACGAGGGTCGCGCCGGCGAGCACGTGCTCCAACACCGCCTCATGCTCGCGCGCGACGCGCCCGAGCCACTCCAGGTCGTTGAGGCGCTCGCGCAGCGGCTCGGCGCCGAACTCGCGTCGCGGCACCCTGCTGGTGAGCGCCACGAGCTCGCCGGCCGCGACCGGCTGGACCACGCCGCCCGCGATGCCGTTGGTCGCGGGCAGCGTGGCGCCGGCGGGAACGACCCCGTAGGCCCACAGCAGATCGTCAGCCACCGGAGGACTCCACCTGGCGCTCCAGTCGTTCGAGCCGCTCGCGCAGCTCCTGGTTCTCGCGCGCGAGCTGCCGGTTCCCGTTGCCGTCGCTGTCACCCGGATCGAGCTTCTGCAACGACGAGTCGCTCTCCCACCAGTCGATTCCCATCTCGCGCGCGCGATCGACCGAGGCGATCAGCAGCCGCAGCTTGATCGTCAGCAGCTCGATGTCGAGCAGGTTGATCTGGATGTCGCCGGCGATGACGATGCCCTTGTCGAGCACCCGCTCGAGGATGTCGGCGAGGTTGTCGCTTGATTCCGGGCGCCCGGGCAGCGGGCTCGTGGACCTCGTCGGCAGGCGGCTGCTGGGATCCATCGTCATTCACCCTCCGCCTGGCTGCGCTGGAACCGGCGCTCGCGCCGGTAGCCGCGCAGGGTTCCGCCCTCGTCCAGGCGCACGCTGTACTGGCCCATGACATCGGTGGTGTTCGGGATCCGCGACAGCTCGAGCACGTCGACGGTGATCTGCCAGAACTCACCGTCCCACTCCAGGGCGGTGACCGCCTCGGCCTCGTAGCCGGTGAGCTCCTCCACCGTGGTCATCGCGGCGCGGCCCAGCTCCGCCGCCGACAGGCTGCCGTTGCTATTCGATCGTGCCATCGGCCTCATCCCCCGTGTAGCCGCGCAGTTGCATCAGCCGTCCGATCAATGCGTCCTCGGCCTCTTCGATCTCCGCTTCGTCGTGCTCCCCGCTCTCGCGCGCCTCCTGCAGCTCGAGCAGCGCCACCTGGATGCCCGAGTCGTCATACAGCTCGAGCTCGGCCTGCTCCTGCAGCTTCTCGGCGATCCAGACTGTGCCCCGAACGGGCGCGAGCGGCAGGGTGATCAGCGCGGTGAGCAGGCCCATCACGCGACTCCGGCCGCGAGCTCGGCGTCGGCGAAGCTGTAGGGCGGCAGCGGCCCGATGTAGCGCACGCTGATGCGGTCGCCCAGCTCGCCGATCAGCGCGGTCACGACGGCGCTGAACTCGTCCATGCGCGAGCGGTCGACGAGGAACGCCAGGCTGAACGCCGCGTCGGCTGCGCCGGTCTCCTCCACGCGCGAGTCGACCGCGTGCGGCGCGAGCCGCGACAACGCCAGCGCCGCATCCTGCTCGCGCACGCGCGCGACCTCCGCTGCGACCATCTCGCCCAGCTGGATCCGCTCGTAGTAGCCGGCCTCCGGCGGAAGCGTGCTCAGCCGCCGGCGCAGCGCGGCGACCTTCGGTGAGCCGGCGACGACGCCGCGCAGCAGCGCGTCCTCGACGTAGGTGCCCTTGACAGCGACCTGCACGCGTCCCGCGAGGTCCGTCAGCAGCGCTGTCAGCCGCTCGCCGTTGGCGGCGAGCAGGTCCGCGCGGACCGTCTCGTCATCGCGCATGAGCGTCCCGAACCGCACCGGCAGCACGGTCGTGCTCGCCGAGATCGCCTCCAGCACGCGCCAGTGCGCGCGTACCTCGCGCGCCGCCGCGCAGCGCGCCGCCGGTGACGTCGCTGACGAGCGCGGCGAGGTCGCCCTCCCGGATCGCCCGCACCGGCGAGCCCTCGACGCCGGTGGCAGACAGCGACGCCGCGTCGGCGGCGGTGGTGACGCCGTAGACGTAGACGGCGCCGTCGCTCACTTCTTGCCGTTCCCCGAGCTCGACCGCGCGCGGCGTGCGCGACCGCGAGCCAGATGACGAGGACGACGCGCGGCTGCGGCTGGTGCCGCTGCTCGATCGCTTGCGCTGCTTGCCGTTGCCGCTGTCGTCGTCATCATCGTCGTCGTCGCCGAACTGAGCTTGTCCTTGACGCCCTCGATCGCGCCCTTGGTCTTGGACTTCGCCCCGCCGGAGGTCATGTCCTTGATCAGCTCGGCAGGCCCTCGGCCTGGTCGTCGCTCGCGATGTCCAGGCGGTTGACGGCTTCGGCGAAGCGCAGGTAGGTGTCGACGCTGGCGATCACGATGCGCGCGTCGATGGTCAGGATCTCGATCCCGATCAGCGAGACGCGGACGTACGCGTCGATGACGATCCCCTTGTCGAGGATGATGTCGATGACGTCCGCGAGGCCGCTGGCCGGGGGCGCTCGAGGTAGCCCCTGGGCGTCGCTGTAGCTACTGCCATGGAAGGTCCCTTTCGTGTTGAGCAGCGTTGATCACGTCTCGTCCGTCTGGGCGGATGGGTCTGGCTGACCGTCCTTGCCCATCAGGCGCTCGCGAATGTGCGAACGGTTCTTGGCGAGCGCCTTCGAGATCTCGGTCTTGTGGATCCCGTGCAGGTAGCCGATCGCCCAGTCGAGCTGCTGCAGCGCGTCCTCGGCGGCGCGGCGGTACAGCTCCTCGTCGTTGCTCGCGCCGTCGAGCCCGCCGGCCGGGCCGCCGCTGAGGCTCTGCTGCTGCCGCCGCTGCCACTGCTCCGGCTGCGACTGCCGCTCTGCGCTGCGGCTGCTCCTGCTCGGCTGGATTTGGTCTGCGCCATCGATACCTCCGGCTATCGGGCCTTGGCCTTGGACCTCGGCGGCTTGGGCGGGCGGTCCTCGGGATGCAGGTCCTCGTCGTCCTCGGACTCGAGCTCGAGCTCCGGCGCAGGCTCCTCGTCGGCCTCCTCCTCGTCGGGCTCTTCGTCCTCGTCGTCGAAGTCTTCGTCCTCCTCGTCGACGGGCTCCTCCTCGTCCTCGTCGACGGGCTCCTCGTCTTCCTCGTCGACGGGCTCGTCCTCTTCCTCGTCGACGGCTCCTCCTCGTCCTCGTCGACGGGCTCTCCTCGTCCTCCTCGTCGTCGAGGTCCTCGTCCTCGTCGGTGGGCTCCTCGTCGTCGGCCTCCTCGAACTCCTGCGCCTCGTCGACGGGCTCCTCGACGTCCTCCTCGTCGTCCAGCCAGCCGACGTCGGCGAGCCGGTCGCGCACGCGATCCGGGACGTCGCGCAGCGCGGCCAGGTCCGGCATGTGCACCAGGCCGGGCGCCTTGGAGATCGCGGCGCGCGCGGCGACCGCGAGCGCGGCTCCGGCGGCGAGTGTCTTGAGACCGGAGTGCTTGCTGCGGCGATTGTCTGCGTCCTCGAGCGCGGCCTCCAGCGCCTTGTTCGCGACGCGGCTGAGATCGACGCCCATCCCGCTAGGCCCTCAGCACCCGGTAGGTCAGGACGGCCGCCGCCGCGCCGGCGGCCGACGCGGCGAGCAGCGCGCGCGGCGGCGACGGACGGTCGCCGCCGAGCGCGCTCTCCCGCAACGCGCTTCACGAAGTCGCGCATTACGACCGCGCGCCGCTCTTCTTGCGGCCGTTGGACGAGGCGCTGCGGCTCGCAACGGTGCGACCGTTCGACGACGACGACTTGCCGCGCGAGGCCGAGGCGCCGTTCTTGGACGACGACGCCTTGCTGCGCGACGAGCCGCTGCTCTTGGCCGACGACGCCTTGCTGCGCGACGACGAGCCGCTGCTCTTCTTCGACGACGACCGCGAGCTGCCCGACGACGAGCCGCTGCTGCGCCGGCGCGACGACGAGCCACTCGACCCGCCGGACCGGCTGCGGCTACGCGACGAGGAGGACGAAGCCGAACGCGAACGGCTGGGGGCCGGCGTGCGCTTGACCTCGCCGTCGTCGATCGTGCCACGCCAGGCGCCCTGCTCCTCTTCGGCCATCATGCACGTGGGCCTTCCAGCGGTGCATGTCGGCGCGCACGGCGCGCTTGATGTGGCGCATGCCGCGCGCGGCCTTCTCGAGCAGCGACCCGGGCTGGACGTCCATGGTCACCTCGATGCGGGTGAGCCGCGGCGCGAGCTCGTGGAAGGTGACGACGCCGGTGTGCGTCAGTCCCTCGGTGACGTTCCACTTGATGCGCTCGTCCGGGCGCTGCTCCTCGATCTCGGCCTTGAACTCCTTGGACTTGCCCCAGATCTTCGCCTTGAAGGTGACGTGGGTCTCGTCCTCCTGGTTGACGCTCTCCAGGCGATGCATGAACTCCGGCCACGCCTCGAACTGCGTCCACTCGTTGTAGGCCGTCTTGATCGGCACGCCGACGTCCATCGACTGCTGGATCGGCATGCGCCGGCCCTTGCCGACACCGGCCTCGCCCTTGTCCTTGCCGCCGCCGAAGGGCAGCGCGTCCTTCGCGCCCTCCTTCGCCTTGTCCTTGACGTTGCCCTCGAGCTTCCCCTTGGCCTTGTCGATCGGGCCGGAGCCGCTGCCGGAGCCGTTCATGAGGTTCTTGGCGCTCTTCGCGCCCTTGTACGCGAGCGGGGCGAGCGACGCCAGGCCGGCGCCGGCCGCGAGGCCCCTGCTGCCGGACAGGTTCAAGCCGCTGCCCTTCTTGTGGTTCGAGGCGACGGACTGGACCGTCTCCCTTGCGACACGGCCGATCGCCGTGCCAATCAGATCGCCGACATCCTTCGCCATCAGTTCCCTCCAGAATCTCTCGTTCCCAGAGGGTGGCTACCACCTTGTTTTTTCTACCTAAACACGGTGCATCGAGAGAAAGACGCGGGCGCTTTACGGCGCCAGCGCGGTGAGCAACGTCGACGGCTCGCGATAGGTCGACGCCGCTGTCGCCGGGCGGTATTCGAAGCCCAGCCGGTCGAGGTAGCCGCTCGTCACGAGGTCCAGCAGGTCGTGCTCGTGCTCGCGCACCGCGGCCGCGCCGTCGGGGTTGCCCATGCACGGTGCTGAGACGACGTGCTCGGGCCGCGGCAGGTCCGGGACATCGAGCCGCGGCTTGTGGCGCCAATCGAACGAGCGCCCGATGTTGTTGGCGTGGGCGACGCGCGTGTTCAGCGGCGCGATCCCGAAGCGGTAGCAGATGAACTTCAGGATCGACTCGAATCCGTAGAGCGTGTGCTCGACGTGGTTGCGACGGACCCAGGGCGACACCGCGATCGTCGGGATCCGGAAGCCCATCAGCCCGTAGTCCTTGTCGATGTCCGGGTCGTTGCGCAGGTCGGGCACGCGCGGCGGGGCGACATGGTCGAAGAAGCCGCCCCATTCGTCGTAGGTGATGAACAGCGCGCCGCGCTTGAACTGCGGCGACTCCATGAACGCGTGCACCACGTCGGCCATGAACGCCTGGCCGGCGCGTACGTCACCGTGGGGGTGCTCGTCGCCGCTCAGCCCCGGGCCCTCGCCGACGCTGCCCGCGAAGTTGGGATCGACGTAGCTGACGCGCGGCAGCGTGCCGCTCGCGCAACGCGCGTAGTACTCCGCGATCGAGCCGGAGTTCTGCAGCCGGTTGGCGCCCCACAGCGCGCTGACCGGCACGTCGTTGAAGAAGTAGCGGTTCGACACGCCCGCGTTGTCGAGCGCGGCGAAGATCGTGTTGTCGGGGAACCCGGTCGTGTACTGCGTCTGCGGCGGCAGCGCGTTGTCGCGGTTGCCGTAGGACTCGGCGGCCCACATGTACTCGCGGTTGGGCAGCGTCGATCCCATCAGCGAGCAGTGGAAGCGATCGAACGTGGTGAACGTCTTCGCCGCGTCCTGGATGAAGCCGAGGTCGCCCTCCTCGTAGTAGGAGATCGAGAAGACGTCGTTGTCGCCGGAGCGCAGGAACCCGTCGCACGCCCCGCCGTCGAGCTGCGTGCGCCCGCCGTCCCACGAGTGGTCGGGGTCGGGGTGCCCGCAGCCCTGGAAGTCGGGCGTCAGCCGCCGCGTCTCGTGGATCACCCCGTCCTTGTCCGTGTACTGCAGCCCCGCCTGGCGACCGTCGGCGTCCGGCAGCCAGCCGAGGTAGTGGTCGAACGACCGGTTCTCCATCATCAGCACGACGAACGTGTCGATCGGGGATGTTCTTCGGCGCCGGCAGGAACTGCCGGCGCTGCCGGCGCGCCGCCTCGGCGACGAGCGTGTCGGCGGGCAGCAGCGTGGCCAACGACGCGGCGAGTCCGGCGGTCAGCGCGGTGCGCTGGAGGAACTCGCGACGGCGCAGCTGTTCGTCGTGCGGATCGGACATCGACGGCACGGTAGCCGCCGATGCACCGGAAATGTCGCAGTTAGGTGAACGACAAGCGGCGGCCGTCCAGTGAGCCGGGCGGGGGGACCACCCGTCGGCCGTCGGGCAGCGGCTCGAGCGGTGGCCCCTCGACCGCCGGCCAGGGTTCGCCGCCCGCGGTTGCCATCAGCTCCGCGGCGGTCTGCGCGAGCGCGAAGCCGCGCGTGCTGGGCGCCGCTGCCCCGCGCGCGGCT
>CAWCEB010000190.1:0-81359 GCA_963794105.1 uncultured Actinomycetes bacterium
CCGCGGACGCGTACGCCACCGCTGCGCTGGCCATGGGCACCGATGGCCCGCCGTGGACGTTGACGCTCGAGGGCTACGAGGCGATGACCGTGCTCGAGGACGAGACGGTCCTGACGACGCCCGGGTTCCCCGCGGTGACGACGTGAGCGCGCACGTGGACGACCCGCCGCGGTCCCTGTGGCTTCGCGACACCGAAGCTCCCAGCCACCGGCCCGCGCGCCGCCGGCCCGCGCGCCGGCTTCCCATCGTCGTCGACGTGCTGGGCGCGCTCGCGGGCCTCGGGTTGGGGATCACGATTGCGCTGGGCGTGACGTCCGAGAGCGCCGGGTCGCTCGCCGCCCCCGGTGGCGTCGCGACCGCGATCGGACGCATGACCGGCCTGCTCGCGGCCTACGCGATGGTCGTCGTGGTCCTGCTCGTCGCGCGCGTCCCTCCGCTGGAGCGCGCGATCGGTCAGGACCGGCTCGTCGCCTGGCATCGAAAGCTCGGGCCCTGGCCCCTGTACCTGCTGATCGGCCACGCCGTGTTCATCACGGTGGGCTACGCGCGCGCCGCCCACGACGGCGTGCTGCACCAGCTCGGCCAGCTGCTCTGGACCTACCCGGGCATCCTCGCCGCGACCGCGGGCTCGCTGCTGCTCATGGCGGCGGGCGTGACGTCCTACCGCCTCGCGCGCCGGCGGATGGCGTACGAGACGTGGTGGACGGTGCACCTCTACACGTACCTCGCGCTGTTCCTGTCCTTCGCCCACCAGGTCGGCACCGGCGCCGCGTTCGTGGGGCACCCCGTCGCCCGCGCCTGGTGGACGGCGCTGTGGGTCGGCACGCTTGCCACCGTCGTCGGCGCGCGGATCGGCCTGCCGATCTGGCGCTCGCTGTACCACCGCGTGCGCGTGGTCGACGTCGTCCGTGAGGGGCCGGGGACCGTCTCGGTCGTGATGAAGGGCCGTCACCTCGATCGCATGCCGGCCGCGGGCGGCCAGTTCCTCCAGTGGCGGTTCCTGCTGCCCGGCATGTGGTGGCAGGCCCACCCGTACTCGCTCTCGGCCGCGCCCGCGGCGGACCGGCTTCGCATCACCGTCAAGGACCTCGGCGACCACAGCTCCGCGCTGGCCAAGCTCCACCCGGGCACGTGGGTGGCGATCGAAGGGCCCTACGGGATCTTCACGCCCGACGCCAGCCGCGGCGATCGGCTGCTGCTCGTCGGTGCAGGCGTCGGCTCGGCGCCCATCCTCGCGCTTCTGCATGACCTGCCGGCGCATGCCGACGTCGTCGTGGTGCTGCGCGCATCGACCGCCCAGGAGCTGGTGCTGCGCGACGAGATCGCCGAGGAGGTCCGCCTTCGCGGCGGCCGGCTCGTGGAGCTGCCCGGCTCCCGCCACGAGTGGCCGCTGGACGCCGGTGCCCTGCGTCACCTCGTCCGCGACGTGCGCAGGCGCGAGGCCTACGTCTGCGGCCCACAGGCCTTCACGGACTCGCTCGCCGGCTCGCTGGTCGCCGCGGGCGTGCACGCCGACCACATCCACTTCGAATCGTTCGCCTTCTAGGAGACCAAGTCATGAGACGCGCCCCCATCGTCCTCGCCGCAACCGCCGCCGGAACCGCGGCCGTGCTGGGCTTCCACCCGCATAAGGCGGCCCTTCCCGTGGCGGCGGCAGCGACGAAGACCACGCCGTCGTCGGGCTCGTCCGCCAGCTCGGGCTCCTCGTCCACGAGCTCCTCCGCGACCTCCAAGTCCTCGGGCTCCGGCACAAAGACCGCGCTGGGCGATGCGATGCAGACCCGTTATGGGCCCGCACAGGTCCGCGTGACGGTCTCCAACGGCAAGATCGTGAAGATCGAGGCGGTCCAGCTGCAGAGCGGCGACCAGAAGTCCGTCGCCATCTCCGGCTACGCCGAGCCGATCCTCCAGCAGAGCGCCCTCAGCAAGCAAACCGCCGCGGTCGACGCCGTCAGCGGCGCCACCTACACGAGCTACAGCTACGAGGGATCGCTGCAGTCGGCGCTCGACAAGCTCGGGTTCAAGTCGGCCGACGGCTCCGTGGCGAGCACCGACATGTCGCAGCTGCAGTAGCTCTACAAATTGCGATAGCTATGCGGCCCAGCTGGGTATCTGGCGGTTCGCAGGGAACAACGCCAACACCGCCGGGGGTATTGGATGCGAATCCAAGACGACGGAGAGACGTTGCTCGTCCAGCCGCAGGGCGAGGTGGACGTGTTGACCGCCCCGCAGCTCTCCGCTGCGCTGCTGGGGTGCTCGGATGGCCATCGCCGCCTTGTCTGCGACCTGTCGGAGGTCACGTTCATGGACTCCACCGGACTGCGCGCGCTCATCGAAGCGCGCCGTCGCGACCCTGTGCGCTTCGTGCTCGCAGGGACCAGTCCGCAGGTCGAGCGGCTGCTGGAGCTCACGGGCACCAACCCGCTCTTCAAGCGGTTGAACGGAAGCTGAGGGACGACACCAGATCCTCCTCGCGGAGGATGACGCGCGTCGGCGCGTGACCGTAGCCTGCGCCAGTGCATCGGCCGGTCCTACGCCTCGCGGGCACGCTCGGCTCGCTCCTGCTCGCGTTCGCGGCGCCCGCGGGAGCGACGTCCACGACGCCGCTCCCGATCCCCCCGGTCCTGACGGGGGCGGACATCACGATCCCGATCCAGCAGGCCGCGGTGCCGATCCTGGCGGGCCCGCCGACGCAGATGTGGACCTTCGGCGGGACGTTCCCGGGGCCCACGATCCGCCGGCCCGCCGGTGCGGCGACGCACGTCACGTTCCAGAACCAGCTGCCCGAATCGGCGGGCTCGCTGACGATCCACAACCACGGCGCGCACGTGGCGGCCGTCGACGACGGCCAGCCCGAGGAGACGCCGGGCGAGAACCTGCTGATCCCGCCGGGCGGCAGCCGGACGTACACGTACTCGCTGACCGAGAACGGCGGCCCGGAGCGCGCCGCGTTCCAGTGGTACCACGACCACCGCATGGACGTGACGGGCCGCAACGTCTGGGACGGCCTGGCGGGCATGTTCATCATCGACGACCCGGTCGACGCGGCGCTGCCGCTGCCAAAGGGCGACCACGACGTCCCGCTGATGGTGGTCGACCGCAGCTTCGATTCGAGCAACCAACTGACCTATCCCGCGCCCGTGCCGTTCGGCGCGCTCGGGCGCACCTACCCCGGGACCGGCGAGCCGCCGAACGACACGATCACGGGTGACCACGTGCTCGTCAACGGCGCCTACCAGCCCTACCTGGCGACGGCGCCGCGCCGCTACCGCCTGCGCCTGCTCAATGCCTCGAACGGCAGCGTCTACACGTTCTCGCTGTCCAATGGCCAGGCAATGACCCAGATCGCGACCGAGAGCGGACTGCTGCCGGCGCCGGTGGACCGGACCACGATCACCTTGGCGCCGGCCGAGCGCGCCGAGGTCGTGGTGGACTTCGGAGCGGCGGCCGGACCTCGGGCAGACCATCGCGCTGCTGGCCGATGGCGCGACGACCGCGATGGAGTTCCACGTCGGCGCCACGCCGGTGACCGACGACGCGTCCGTGCCGAGCACGCTGCGCCCGGTCCCCGACCTCGGCACGCCGGTGCGCAACCGGACCTTCAGCCTCGCGCTCGCCGAGGACCCCGCGCGCGGAGGTCGTGCTGCCTTGGGGATCAACGGGCTCACCTACGACCATGGGCGCGTCGATGCGCAGCCGCAGATCGGCACGACCGAGACGTGGACGTTCACGGGCGGCTCGCGGGTCCACGCGGTCCACATCCACGGCACCGACTTTCGTGTCATGTCGCGCGACGGTGCGCCACCGCCGGCCTGGGAGGACGGGCTCAAGGAGACCGTGCTCGTGCATCCCAAGGAGACCGTCGTCGTCGAGCTGCGCTTCACCGACAACCTCGGGACCTATGTCTTCCATTGCCACGTGCTCGAGCACGAGGACAACGGGATGATGGCCCAGTACCAGGTGACCAAGGACGCCGGCGCCACGCCGCCGCCCGGCGGCGGCGATCCGGGCACCGGCGGCCCGACGTGGTGACCTGCCGGGCTGCGTCCGGCGGCCCACCGCCCGCTGGCCGCTTGCCGGACCTGGCGCTTCGCTGGTTGCACCCGGCGCTGCGCACGCGGCCGGGGGCGCGGCTGACGCTGCGGCTCGAGGCGAGCAACAGGGGGTCCGCCGGGGCGCCGGCGGCGTCGGTCGCGATCGGCCTGCCGCCCGGGTGGAAGGGTCGCTCCGCGCTGCGCGTTCCCGCCCTCGCTCCGGGGGCCAAGCTGGTGCTGAGCCTCCGAGTCGCAGGTGGCTCGAAGCGCGCCGCGCGAAGGCGCAGATCGTGGCGCACCTGCGCGGCGCCCAACCGGGCAACCACGCGGACGACACGCGCGCGCGCTCGTCTACCGGCTCTCGCACGGGCGGCTGCGGCTCGCGGCCCGCGCCGCGGCGGCCCGCACCGTGCCGCGTGCCGCGCCACGGTTCATCTGCCCGCTGCTCAAGGGCGCCTGAAACCGACCGAGGGCCCGCCGGTGGCGGGCCCTCGGGGTGTCTGCGTCGATCTGGGCGGCGCTAGGCCGTCTTGACCGAGTAGCGCTTCGCGGACTTCGCCGTCAGCACCGCGTTGCCCTGGTACCTGACGACGACCTGCAGCTTCTTCGGGTGGAGCCGCCCTGGCAGGCGGAACGTCACCTTCGACTTGTAGCTGCAGCTCTTCTTCAGCGACGTCCGGTGGGTCGAGACCGTCTTCTTGCCCGACTTGAACGTCACGCTCACCTTGCCGGCGCAGCCGACCGCCTTGCTCACGCCGGCGGGCAGCGAGAGCGTGCCCTTCGTCGTGAACGTGAACGGCAGCGACGCGTCCTTCTTCGGCGTCGTCGTCGCGCTCAGCTTCCTGGGCGCGAAGCGGCCCACCTGGACGGTGCGCAGCGCCGACGCCTGCTGCTGACGCGTGTCCACCGCGACCGCCGTGAGCGTGACCTTGCCGACCTCGTCGCCGGTGGGCTTGTAGTCGCACGAGTACGGAGCTGTCGTATGCCGTGCAGACCACGCGCTCACCCGCCAGGAAGATGACCTGGCTGATGCCGTGTCGTCGGTGGCGTTCACCGTGAGCGTGTTCGCCTTCGAGGTGGACATCTTCGCCCCGCTCGCCGGCGTCACCCATGTGACGGTCGGTGGCGCGTCCTCGGTTGCGAGCCCGCCGCGGGTCGTCCGGTTTACGGTCTCGCAGTTGTCCGAGACCTGGTCGAACTCGTCGACGTTTGCGACGTCGTTGCCGGGCCCGCACGACACGCGATCTGCGAACCCGTCGTTGGCGTTCAGCGTGTCGTCCCCTCCGTTGCCGTAGAGGAAGTCGTTGCCGTCACCACCGGTGATCGTGTCGTTGGCGTCGCTCCCTGACAGGGAGTTGACCCCGGCGTCGCCGGTGATCGTGGCAGGACCGTTCTTGGCCGAGCCGCCGCAGCAGGCGTTGTAGACGTTCACGTCCTCGATGTTGAGGACATTGTCGTTCTCGCCCGCCCCGCCATCGTTCGCGGCGCCGTCGAGCGTCACGCTCACCGGATTGGTGATGTCCTGGCAGGGGCCGCCCGAGCAGTCGCGGTACTGGTTCGGGTAGGCCACCGTGTCGATGCCCGACCCGAGGTCGACGGTGTCGGTGCCGCGATCGGCATCGCTGTAGTCGTCGCCTGCGCCGCCGAGAACGGTGTCGTTGCCGTCCGCTCCGTTGCCGCAGCTGTTGTAACCGCCACAGTCGCCGACGACGTAATCGTCCCCCGGGCCGCCGTCGACGTGGTCGTCGCCGGGACCACCTGGGACCCAGTCGTCGTTGCCGTCGCCGGCGGTGACAGTGTCGTTGCCGGGGCCGCCGGCGACCTCGTTGTCGTCGCCCGCGCCGCCGTCGACGGTGTCGTTGCCGCCCTCGCCGCGAACCTCGTCGCTGCCGTCGCCGCCGCGCACGGTGTCGTTGCCGGGGCCGCCCGAACCGCAGCTGCCGCCACGAGTCGCCGTTGACCACGTCGTCGCCCGCGTTGCCGTCGACGGTGTCGTTGCCGGGACCACCGTTGATGTTGTTGTCGTTGCCGTCGCCACCCGTCAGCGTGTCAGTGCCCGGGCCGCCGCCGACCTCGAAGTCGTCGCCGGCGCCGCCGTCGACGGTGTCGTTGCCGCCCTCGCCGTGCACATCGTCACGACCGTCGCCGCCGTGCACGACATCGTCTCCCGGTGCGCCTGCACCACAGCCACCGTCGCAGTCGCCGTAGACGCTGTCGTCGCCGGTGCCGCCGTCGACGGTGTCGTTGCCGGGGCCGCCCGCGACGAACCCGTCGTTGCCGTCGCCGCCGTTGACCGTGTCGGTGCCGGGCCCGCCGACGAGGTTCGGATCGTCGTCCGCCCCGCCGTCGACGAGGTCGTTGCCGGTGCCGCCGGCGACTCCGTCGCTTCCGGCTTCGCCGAAGAGCTGGTCGTCGCCACCCGTGCCGGCGCCCGCGTCGCCGACGACGTTGTCGTCGCCGTCGCCGCCGTGGGTGACGTCGTTCGCCTGGCCGCCGACGCTGGAGTCGTTGCCGGTCCCCAGGTCCGCGATCAGCGGCAGGTTGTTGAGGCCGGAGCCGCCGTCGTCCGAGAAGTTCCCGGAGGCGTCGATCGCGTCGTTGTCGTCCCCGGCGGTCGCTTGGACCTGGCCCGTGACGCCCGTGCACGTGAAGATCGGATCACCGTTGCCGTCGGTGTCCTGTCCCGGGGTGCCGTCGACGTCGCCGGAGCAGTTCGTGCCGGCGACGATCGGGTCGTTGTCGGCGAACGTGCCGATGTCGAAGAACGGGTTGAAGTCGTATGTACGGCTGGTCACGACCTCATGGACGACGACCGTGTCGGTCGTGCCGGTCTGGTCGAACTCGACGGCGTTGACCTTGCCTGCGTCCGCCGTGTAGACGAGGTTGCCGGAACCATCGACGCCAAGGGCCGCTGCAAACGCGCCCGGCGCGAAGGCCAGTAGTGCAACTGATGCTACGGCGACGCTGAGCGCGCTCAGGCGTCGCGAGATGCGTGGGACCAAAATGTTCTCCTCCGAGGGACTGGACCAGTTCACTGCCCGGCCGTTATGGGAAACCGGGATCGCGAACGTACCACGTCGCCGGGTGTCACGAAGGCCGTCCCCACCGTCCGGTTTCCCGGCCTGCGATCGTCTCTATGGATGTGACGACCTTCGATCAGCACCTGCTCGGCGCCGCGGCCGGCGTCACGGCGCGGTTGCACCGCATCGTCGGGGACGCGGCGGCCGCCGAGGACCTCTGTCAGGAGACGCTCACGCGGGCATGGCGCGGGGCGCCGCGCGAGTTGCCGCCCGAGCGCCTGCGGGCATGGCTGCACCGCACGGCCACCAACCTCGCGTTCGACGAGCTGCGCCGGCGGGCGCGCCGCGACGAGATCGGCTACGACGACGCGCTCACCGGCGCGGGGGCGACGGATGCGTCGGTCGCCGGGGCCGACGTGCGCGACGCGCTCGGCGCGCTGACGCCGCACCAGCGACTCGTGCTCCTGCTGCGCTTCGAGCAGGGGTTGTCGCTGCGCGAGCTCGGCGCGCTGTTGGACATCGGCGAGGACGCCGCGCGCAAGCGGGTCGCGCGTGCGCGCGAGGCGTTCGCGGTCGCACTGCGGGAGGTCCGCGCGCAGGACACCCGGCCGACCATCCTCGTGCTGATGGGCCGCGACGACCCGGTGCCCTACACCCAGTGGCTCGAGGGCGCGGGCGCGCGCGTGCGCGATCCACGAGCTCGCCCGCCCCGGGCTCGATTTCGCCGGCGCCGACGCGATCGTCCTCTCGGGCTCGACGACCGACATCCATCCACGCACCTACGGCGCCGTGGCCGACCCGCGCTGTGTCGACCCGGACCTCACCCGCGACCTGCGCGACCTGGCCGCGTTGCGGATCGCCCTGCGCGACGACATTGCGGTCATCGGCGTCTGCCGCGGATCACAGCTGCTCAGCGTCCTCTTCGGCGGCGATCTCAGCCAGCACGTCGAGCATCACGAGGGCGATCGGCCGCACCGGGTCGCCACCGCGCCGGCGTCGGCCGCGCGGCGCGCGCTCGGTGCCGACTTCGAGGTTGTCAGCGACCACCACCAGGCGGTGCGGCGGATGGGTCGCGGCCTGCGCGTGACGGCCACGGCACCCGACGGCATGATCGAGGCGGTCGAGGTGCCCGGTCACCGGCTCGCGCTCGGCCTGCAGTGGCATCCCGAGCGCGGCGGCGGCGAGGCGCTCGCGGACCTGCTCGTCGACGCCTGCACCGCGGCCTGAGGTCAGCGTCATGACCTCACCTTCCGCGTCCGGAGGGCGTTGGATCGGCATGCAGTCCTGGCGCGCGCAGTTCATCGCACTCTCGGCGATCTGGGGTTCGAGCTTCCTGTGCATCAAGGTTCTCGGCGACGTCTGGGCGCCCGTGCACGTCGCGCTCGCACGCGTCGCGCTGGGCACGCTGTTCCTTGTCGTCGTGCTGGCGATCAGGCGCGCGCCGCTGCCCCGCGATCGCGCGACCTGGGGGCACGTCGCGGTCGTCGGCGCCCTGATGAACGCGTTCCCGTTCACGCTGTTCGCCTTCGGTGAGGAGCACGTCTCGAGCGTGATCGCCGGCCTGTGGAACGGGACGACGCCGCTGATGACGCTCATCGCGGTGCTCGCGTTCCTTCCCGACGAGCGCCCCGACGGCCGCCGCCTCGCCGGCCTCGCCGGCGGGTTCGCGGGCCTCGTGGTGCTGCTCGGCCCGTGGCAGGGGCTCGGCGGCGACGAGCTGCTCGGTCACGTCGCCTGCGCGCTGGGCGCGTGCTGCTATGGGCTGGGTCTCACGTACACCCGCCGCCACCTGTCGGCGCGCCCGGACGGCGGCCTCTCGCTTGCCGCGGCGCAGCTGCTGTGCGCGACGGCGATGCTCGCCGTGGTCGCGCCGTTCTCCGGCACGCCGTCGTTCGCGCTCGACGCGAGCGAGATCTCCGCCGCGCTGGTCCTCGGCGTGCTCGGCAGCGGCCTGGCGTATGTCCTGACGCACTCGATCATCCGCGCGGCGGGGCCAACGACCTTCTCGCTCGTGACCTACGTGATTCCGATCTTCTCCACGTTCCTCGGCGTGACGATCCTGTCGGAGTCGGTCACGTGGAACGAGCCTGTGGGCGCCGCGATCGTGCTCGCGTCGATGTGGGCGGCGTCGCGGCCCGCGGTGGCGAACTGGCGGGCGCATGTACGACAACCGTCCATCGATGTGTCAACACTCTGAAAGCGGGGCAATGAGTCGCGCGGGGAATGCGCCGATTCGTTCACTACCTCTGGGTGGTGGCTGTTCTTGCTGCGCCCACCGCGGGTCACGCCGTGGTGGCGCAGCAGGCGGCCGCCGACATGTGCCGGGGCCATCGTGGCCCCGGTATCCGCTGCCAGCCCGGCCACGGGCGACGCACGCGCGGCGGCGGCCACAAGGTCAGCCACGCCAAGTGGCCGGCCGTCACCGGCATCCTGTGGATGGCGTGGGCCGGCACCAACGGCAGGACCGACGGCGGGACCGGGCGCAACGACGAGCTGCTCGGACTCCACGGCAACGACATCATCAACGGAGGCTTCGGCAAGGACATCCTGTGGGGCGATCAGTTCCCCACGGGCAACAACACCTGGCAGCACGACGTCATCTTCGGTGGCCCGGGCAACGACTGGATCTACTCGAGCCACGGAATCAACAACATCGACGGTGGGCCCGGCAACGATCACATCTGGGGCCACTTCGGCCGCGGCACGATCGATTGCGGCAGCGGCTGGGACGTCGTGCACACCAAGCGCCACTCGACGTACAAGCTGCGCCACTGCGAGCGCCACCTGCACCACTAGCGCGGCCTTGACCTCGGGAGCTCCTGCGCTACCCTTGTACGCATGTACAACTGTACAGTGGTGAATAGGTAGTCAGATGGCGCTCGTCGCGGTCGCCGGACTCCTGATTGGCCTCGCTGTCGGAATGGTCGGTGGCGGTGGAGCCGTCCTGGCCGTGCCCGTGCTCGTCTACGCCATCGGGCTCGGTGTGCACGAGGCGACGACCGTCAGCCTGGCCGTCGTGTCCGGCGCGGCCACGGTCGGCGGGGTCGGCCAGGCGCGCCGCGGGGCGGTCTGCTGGACATCGGGCCGCGTGGTTCGCGGCGGGCGGCCGCCGGCGGCGCCGTCCTCGGGACGATCGCCAACGGCGCACTCGGCGGCTGCGGTGCTCCTGGGCCTGTTCGCCGGGGTGATGCTGCTGGCCGCCTGGGCCACCTGGCGCCGTGCCGCCGAACCTGTGGCGCAGACCGGGGGTTGTCCAGGCGTCCGCGCCGCCCTCCTCGTCTCGTTCGGCATCGCCGTCGGCGCGATCACGGGCCTCGTCGGCGTGGGTGGAGGGTTTGTCGTCGTGCCGGTGCTGGTGATCGGGCTGAGGTTCGGGATGCGCGAGGCGATGGGGACGTCGATGGTCGTCGTCGCGGTCGTGTCGGCCTTGGGCCTCGTCGCGCACATCGCTGCCGGAGGCGCTTTTGACGTACCCGTGGCTCTCACGATGGGGGTCGCGGCCGTGTGCGGCGCGCTCGCCGGGCCGCGACTGGCTGCGGGCATCCCGGCCCGGCGGCTCGGCCGCGGGTTCGCGGTTCTCGTCGCGGTCGTCGCCCTCGGCGTCCTGTCAGCTGCGGTGGTGGGCTCATGACGACGACCGTCACGCCCGCCGAGCTGCTCGCCCATGTCGCTGCCGGCGACCGTTGACGATCGTGGACGTTCGCGAGGACGCCACGTGACGGTCGAGGGCCCGGGGCTCGACGTCCGACACATCCCTGCCGCTGCGCTGCGCAACGACGCCGCGGCGGTCGCCCGTGAGCTCGACGGCGACGTGGTCGTCGTCTGCAACCGTGGGATCAGCGCCACGTCGGCTGCGGGGTTGCTGCGTGGGCTCGGCGTCGCGGCACGCCCGCTTGAGGGTGGCATGCGTGCCTGGATCGCGACGCTCACCGCGCACCGAGTCGCGATCGACGTTCCCGGCCTGGAGATCGTGCAGATCCGGCGTCCCGCGCGCGGCTGCCTGTCCTACCTGCTGGCCGTGCGCGGCGTTGCGCTGGTGGTCGACCCGGCTCCCGACACGGACTTCTACGTCGAGTTGGCCGCCGAGCTTGGTGCGCGCATCACGGACGTCGTCGACACCCACCTGCATGCTGACCACCTGTCGGGCGCGCGCGACCTGGCTGATCGAACCGGCGCGAGCCTGCGCCTGCCCGCCGGTGCCGTCGAACGCGGCGTCACCTACCCTGTCACGGCGCTGCGCGACGGAGACTCGATCGATCTCGACGGCGTGTCCGTCCGCGCAATCGCGCTGCCGGGCCACACGACCGACATGACCGGCCTGGTCGTGGCCGACCGAGCGCTGATTGGCGGTGACTCGCTGTTCGCCGACGGCATCGCACGCCCGGATCTGCAGCAGGGCGATCTCGAGGGCGCGCTCGCGATGGGGCGCCGACTGCACGCGACGCTTCACCGTCGCGTCCTCGCGCTCGCAGACGACGTCGTGCTGCTTCCCGGGCACGACCACCCCGGCATCCGGACGGCCAGCAGTCGCGCCAACCTCGCCGAGGCGCGCGAACGCGTGCTCGAGCTGCGCATCGACGACGCACAGGCATTCGCGACGGCGCTGCGCGAGGGCATCCCGCCGCGGCCGGCCAACTACGAGACCGTGATCGCCGTCAACTCGGGTACGCATCCCTTCGACCCCGAGCTGGAGACGGCGGCAACAGCTGCGCGGCCCGCTGACCCCGAATAGGGTCCCGGCATGAGTTCGCTCTCCTCCAAGACGATGATCATGTCCGGCGGCAGCCGCGGGATCGGCCTCGCCATCGCCCTGCGCGCCGCGGCCGACGGCGCGAACGTCGCGCTCGCTCGCGAAGACGGCCGAGCCGCATCCGAAGCTCGAGGGGACGGTCTACACCGCGGCCGACGAGATCGAGCAGGCCGGCGGCAAGGCGCTCGCCATCGTCGGCGACGTGCGCGACGAGGGCTCGGTCCAGCAGGCGGTCGAGGCGACCGTCGAGCGCTTCGGCGGCATCGACATCGTGGTGAACAACGCGAGCGCGATCGACCTGCGCAAGACGACCGACATCGACATGAAGCGCTACGACCTCATGCAGGACATCAACTGCCGCGGGACCTTCATGCTCAGCAAGTACGCGCATCCCGCACCTGCGCGAGGCCGACAACCCGCACATCCTCACGCTGTCGCCGCCGCTGAACCTCAACCCGCGGTGGGCCGGGGGCGAACCTCGCGCTACACGATCGCCAAGTACGGGATGAGCATCTGCACGCTCGGGCTCGCCGAGGAGCTCAAGGACGACGGCATCGCCGCGAACTCGCTCTGGCCGCGGACGATCATCGCCACCGCTGCCGTGCAGAACCTGCTCGGCGGCGACGCCGCGATGGCCAAGTCCCGCAAGCCCGAGATCATGGCCGACGCCGCGCACGCGATCTTCATGCGCGCCGAGCCGCGAGGCGACGGGCAACTTCTACATCGACGACGAGGTGCTCGCGGAGGCAGGCGTCACCGATCTCTCCGGCTACGGCTACACCGACGACCAGAGCGAGCTGCAGCCCGACATCTTCCTCGACGCGTAGCCGTCAGAGCCCGCGCAGCAGGGGGAGGACCTGGTCGGCGTAGAGGCGCAGCGCGCGGTCCTGGTCGGGGCCGGGGAAGTGGAAGACCATGTGGGTGAAGCCCATGTCGGCGTAGTCCTTGAGGCGCTGCACGTGCTCCTCGGGGTCGTCGCTGACGATCCAGCGTGACGCGCGCGCGTTCGACGGGCAGCGCGTCGGCGAGGCGCTGCATCTCGACGGGATCCTCGACGCCGACCTTCTCCTGGGGTGACAGCGCGAGGGCGCCCCAGTGACGCGTGTCCTGCAGCGCCCGGGCCTTGTCGGTGTCGAAGCTGACCTTGACCTCGAGCGTCAGCTCGACCTCGGAGGGGTCGCGGCCCTCCTTCTCCATGCCCTCGCGGACGGCGGGCAGCAGCTTGTCGGTGTACAGCTCGGGCGCCTTGCCGCTGGTCGTGATGAACCCGTCGCCGATCCGACCGGCGAGTCGCGCGGCCGCCGGCCCGGACGCGGCGATGTACAGCGGAACGCCGCCGTCGGGGCGGTCATAGACGGTCGCGTTGTCGGTCTGGAAGTGCTCGCCCGCGAACGTCACGCGCTCGGAGGTCCAGAGCTCGATCATCAGCAGGCACGCCTCCTTGAGCATCTGGAAGCGCACCTTCTGCTCGGGCCAGTGGACACCGAGCGGCACCTCGTTCATCGCCTCCCCGGTGCCGACCCCCAGGAACACCCGCCCCGGGTACAGGCAGCCCAGCGTGCCCATCGCCTGGGCCACGATCCCCGGGTGATAGCGATACGCCGGCGCCACCACGCTCGTCCCCAGCCCGATCCGCTCGGTGCGCTCCCCGACCGCCGCCAGCCAGGAGAACGAGAACGGCGCATGCCCGCCGTCGTGGCGCCAGGGCTGGAAGTGATCGGAGACGACGACGCTGTCGAAGCCGAGCTCCTCGGCCAGCACGGCGTACTCCACGAGCTCGCGCGGCGCGAACTGCTCGGCCGACGCCTTGTAGCCGAACCTCATTCGCGGGACGGTAGCCCACGATGAACGTCCGCCCTCGTCGCGCTGCCGGCGCTGGCAAGCTGATGCGTCGGTGAGCGGCGGCGCGGCGATACAGACACGGGGCCTGTCGAAGGACTACGGCGGGGGACACGGGCTCTTCGACCTGGACCTCGAGGTCCTGCGCGGCGAGATCCTCGGCTTCCTCGGCCCCAACGGCGCGGGGAAGTCGACGACGATGCGCCTGCTGCTCGACCTGATCAGGCCGACGTCCGGCTCAGCGACGCTGCTGGGGCTCGACAGCCGCCGCCAGAGCCTCGAGATCCGGCGCAGGGCGGGGTTCCTGCCCGGCGACTTCGAGCTCTACCCGAAGCTGAACGGCGCCGAGGTGCTGGACTACCTCGGGCGGTTGCGCGGCGGCGTCGACCGCGGCGTCCGCGACGATCTCGCCGAGCGCTTCGGCGCGCAGCTCGACCGGCCGATCCGCGAGCTCTCGACCGGCAACCGGCAGAAGATCGGGCTCATCCAGGCGTTCATGCACGAGCCCGAGCTGCTGATCCTCGACGAGCCGATCGCCGGCCTCGACCCACTCGTGCAGCAGACCTTCCACGCACTCCTCGGGGAGGTGGCCGCGCAGGGCCGGACCGTCTTCCTGTCGTCGCACACCCTCTCCGAGGTCGAGCGCGTGGCCGATCGGGTCGCCATCCTGCGCCGCGGACGGCTCGTCGTCGTGGACTCGCTCGAGAACCTGCGCGCGATCGCCATCAGGCGGCTCGAGGTCGAGTTCGGGGACGAGGTGCCTCCGGTCGAGGAGCTGCGGGCGCTTGAAGGAGTCCGCGAGGCGACCATCGAGGGCGCGCACGTCGTCATCGCGTTCGAGGGCTCGGCCGATCCGCTCGTGAAGGCGCTGGCCCGGCACGAGGTTCGCTCGATCCGAAGCCACGACGACGACCTCGAGGAGATCTTCCTGCACTACTACCGCGACACCGACGACGGATGAGCACGCCGGCCTTCTCGATCGCGCTGCGCCTGCGCCTGGTCATGACATGCCTGACGGCACTGGGCATGACGCTCGTGATCCTCATGGTCGGTGCCCTGTTTCCCGCGGTGGGCGACTCGATCGGCAGGCTGGACCTGCCGAAGGGCGTGTCCGAGCTGCTGGGCGGCGCGGACTACGGCACGATCGCCGGCTGGATGCGCAGCGAGATCGGCGCTGTCTACGGTCCGCTCGTGATCGCGGCCACGGCGATCACCGGTGCTGCGGGGTTGACGGCCGGCGAGGAGGAGGAGGGCATCCTCGGGCTGACGCTGGCGCATCCGATCGAGCGCGGACGGCTGCTGCTGTCCAAGGCCGCGGCGGTCGCGGTCAGCGTCGCGATCGTCGCGCTCGGCACCTTGATCGGGCTGGTCGCCGGCGTGGGCGTCGGCGGTGGCGGCGTCGCGCTCGGGCACCTCGGCGCCCTGGCGCTGCACCTGGCGTTCTTCGGATGGGCGATCGGCGCCCTCGCCCTCGCGCTCGCCGGCGTGACGGGCCGCCGGGCGGTTGCGTCCGCCGGAGCGGCAGGCTTCGCGGTGCTCGGCTTCCTGATCAACGGGTTCGCGCCGCTCGTCGACGCGATCGCCTGGCTGAAGTACCTGTCGCCCTTCTACTACTACGCGGGGCACGACCCGATCGGCCACGGCGTCCACATCGGCGATCTCGCGATCCTCGCGGCGGCGTCGATCGCGCTCACGGCCGTGGCCGTCGTGGGCATCGGGCGGCGCGACCTGCGCGGCTGAGGCTCAGCGTCGCTTGCCGACGACGAGCGCGATCTTGGTCCCGGCCGGCCTGACGGCGAGGGCCCGCGGCCTCGAGGAGAGCACGCGGCCGACGAGGCTGCGCCTGCTGTGCCTGCGTGCGATCGTGCCGACGGCGCAGTGCGCGGTGCGCAATCGCCTCTTGGCTTGCTTGAGCTTGACGCCGTGCAGCTTTGGTACGCGGCACGTGGTCGTCGCCGGTGGCGGGCTCGCGGTCGCCGTGACGACGGGAGGGACCACCTTCATCGTTGCGCCGACGCCCGCCACGGTGGCGCCCCTGGGAACGTGAACGACGTCGGCCGTCGCGAAGTCGGGCTTGCCGTTGAACCACTGAGCCACGTAGATGCCGACGTTGCATGGGATGCCACCGTCGTAGAACTGGACCTTGTAGTCGCCCGGCAGGACGTCCATCGCGTAGTCACCGGCCGCATCGGTGCGGGCAAAGCCCGGCGGCGGCCCCGGCGTGTTGGGCGTCGCAGCGTCGTTCGCGACGACGCAGATCCCGGGCAGCGCGCCGCTGGCCTCGTCCTGCACGTGACCGGTGATACGGCTCGGTTCGTACATGACGGCGTCGATGCCGAAGATGGTTCTCGCGGCAGGGACGGTGACGATGTCGGCCGACGCGAAGTCCGGCTTGTCGTTGTACCACTGCAGCACGTACTTGCCGACGTTGCACGGGATGCCGCCGTCGTAGAACGACACCTTGTACTGGCCGGCCGGTAGCTCGATCAGGTAGTTCCCGTCGACATCGGTCTGGGCGAAGCCGGCCGGAGGAGTGGACGTGCTGGAATCGCTCGGGAGCTTTGCGACCACGCAGATCTTCTCGAGCGATGTGCCGTGGGCGTCCTTGATGTGCCCCGCGATCGCTTCGGGCTCCGCCATGGCGGCGTCGATGCCGGGCGTCGTCGCCCCGTCCGTGACGGTGACCGGTGTCGCGGACGAGAAGTCGAGCTTGTCGTCGTACCACTGTGTGAAGTAGAAGTCGACCCCCGCGGGGCATGAGATCGAGTCGTCGTTGAACTCGACCTTGTAGTCGTCGGCCACGAGGGCGCCGACCGTGTACGTGCCGTCGGCGTCGGTCGGCGTCGGTCCGGCAACCACGTTCCCGGTGAGCTTGTCGTGGATCACGACGCAGATCGCCTCGAGTGGATTGCCGTCCGCATCCGTGACGGTTCCCGCGATCGAGCCGGTCGCCGACGCAGCCGTCGGGGCGGCGAGTCCCGCTGCCACGAGCAGCAGCAAGAGCACAACAGGCCTCATCACTACCTCCGATCGACCGCAAACGCTACGCCGATCGGCACCCCCACGGGGCTTTTCTCGGTCCTCCTCAAGGAGGACACCGGTTCACCCGTGCGCCCGATGCCACGGGGCATCCGAGGCGCAACGATGAGTTTGTTCGCTGCGTCCGGGGTCTCAGGGGTGACGGGTGTCACGCCCAGCGGTTCCGGCGGACGAGACGATTCACAGATAGCCATGGACACTTCGACCGACTTCACGCTTCCTTCGCTCGATCTGCGCCTGCTCGCGCGTCGTGCGGCGCTGCCCGCAGCGGCCGTCGTCGTCGCCGGCGGCGCGGTCGTCGTTGCCGGCGGGCCGCTGGAGACGTTCGCTCACGCGCTGCGCCGGGCCGTCGATGCCGGACCCGCGCTGGGTCGTCGCCGCCGCCGCGTTCGAGCTGCTGTCGTTCGCCGGCTACGTCGCGCTGCTGTGGCTCGTCGCGGGCCGCGCCACGAAGCGCATGGGGATCCGCGAGAGCGTCGAGGTCACGCTCGGCGGCGCCGCGGCGACGCGCCTGCTGCCGACCGCCGGCGTCGGCGGCGCCGCGCTCACGCTGTGGGCGCTGCGCAAGACGGGCATGGGCGCCGCACCGCCGGCCGCACGCTGCTGACGTTCCTGGTCCTGCTGTATGCCGTCTTCCTCGGCTCGATCGCCGTTGCCGGGACGCTGCTCGCCGTGCAGGGCGAGGGGCCCTGGGCGCTGACCGCGCTGCCCGCCGCCGCTGCTTCGCTCGGCATCGCGATTGCGCTCACGCTCGGGCTGCGCCGCCCGGTCGAGGGCTCCTCGCGCATCCATGGCGGCGCGCGGCTGCTCGGCGAGGCGGTCGGCGACGCCCTGCGCTTCGTCCGCGCCCGCGACGCTCGCCTGCTCGGCGGCGATCGCCTGGTGGGGGTTCGACGCGGCCGTCCTTGGCGCGATGCTGCACGCCTTCGGCGGCGGCCCGTCGCTGCTGGTGTTCGTCTTTGCCTACTTCGTCGGGCAGGCCGGCAACACGGTGCCGATCCCGGGCGCCGTGAGCGGCGGGATCGTCGGCGTGCTGCTGGCGTTCGGCGTCGACGCCGACATCGCGCTCGTCTCGGTCCTGGGCTACCGCTCAGTGGCGATCTGGCTGCCGGCGCCGATCGGCCTCGTCGCCCTGACGAGCCTGAAGCGCACGCTCGCCGGCTGGGCCGGGGCCGAGGAGTCGCCGGCACTCACCGTCGTCGAGCCCGCCCGCCCGCGGCAGCGCACGGCGCCGCTCGCGCAGCCGATCGCCGCCTAGCGCTCGGCGGCACGCCGGAGGCGCAATGATGGGCCGGTGGCGGCCCAGGACTACCTGGATCAGGCGCGCCAGCTGCAGGCGCTGTCGCTGACGGTGCACATCCCGCTCGTGTGCTTCGGGATCGCGTTCCCGTCGATGGTGCTGTTCGCGGAGTCGCGCTTCCTGCGCACCGGCGACGAGGTCTATCGGACGATCGCGCGGCGCTGGTCGAAGGTGATGCTGACGCTGTTCGCCGTCGGCGTCGTGACCGGGACGATCCTGAGCTTCGAGTTCGGGATGCTGTGGCCGGACTTCGTCGCGAGCTTCGGCAACGTGTTCGGGCTTGGCTTCGCGCTCGAGGGGTTCTCGTTCTTCCTCGAGGCGATCTTCATCGGGATCTACGTCTACGGCTGGGACCGGCTGTCGCCGCGCACGCACTTCCTCAGCGGCATCCCGGTGGCGATCGCCGGGGTGATGGGGTCGACGTTCGTCATCGCCGTCAACGCGTGGATGAACCACCCGGGCGGCTTCCGGATCGTCAACGGCAGGGCCGTCGACGTCCATCCGTGGTCGGCGCTGTTCGGCAACTCCTTCCTCTGGCACGAGCTCGTGCACATGTACCTGGCCGCGTACATCGTCGCGGGGTTCCTGGTCGCCGGGTGGTACGCGTGGTGCTTCCTGAAGGGGCGGTCGGGCGTTACGAGCGCGCCGCGCTTGCGATCCCGCTCGCCGCCGCGGCGCTCGTGGCGCCGGTGCAGATCCTGGTCGGGGACTGGGCGGCGCGCGTGGTCACCGAGAAGCAGCCGGTCAAGCTCGCGGCGATGGAGGGCCTGCAGCACACGACCAAGGGGGCGCCCGAGCACCTGCTCGGCTGGTACCAGGACGGCGAGGTGAAGTGGGGCATCAAGGTCCCCAAGCTGCTGTCGCTGCTGGCCAAGCACGACCCGAACGCGACGATCGCGGGGCTCGACACCGTCCCGGCCCGCGATCGCCCGCCGATCAACATCGAGCGCTACGCGTTCCAGACGATGGTCGGCATCGGAACGCTGCTCGCCACGCTTGCCGTCTTCTACCTCGTGGTGCGCATTCGCCTCAAACGGCTGCCACGGTCGGCGCTGGTTCTACCGCGCCGTCGTCGCGGCCGGGCCGCTGGCGCTGGTCGCGCTGGTGGCCGGATGGGTCACGACCGAGGTCGGCCGTCAGCCGTGGATCGTCTACGGGGTGATGCGCACGTCGGCGGCCGTCACGAGCGCCGACGGGGTCCCGGTGGGCTACGCGACGCTCGCGCTGGTCTATCTCGCGCTGGCCGGAGCGGTGGCGTGGGTGCTCCTGCGGATGAGCCGCATCCCGCTCGACGCCGAGGAGGTGGCGCATGCTCAATGAGCTGCCGCTGATCTTCATCCTCGTCGGGCTGGCGGCCTACGCGGTGCTCGCGGGCGCCGACTTCGGCGCGGGGATCTGGATCCTGATCTCGCGACGGCGCGACGAGGCGCTGCGTGAGCACGCGCGCCACGCGATGGGGCCGGTCTGGGAGGCCAACCACGTCTGGCTGATCTTCGTGATCGTCGTGGCGTGGACGGCGTACCCGACCGTGCTGGCGTCGATCACCTCGACGCTGACGATCCCGCTGTTCGTCGCGGCGATCGGGATCATCCTGCGCGGCACGGCGTACGCGCTGCGGGCGCAGGCCGAGAGCGGCGCCGTCGCGACGCGGACCGAGCGGCTCTCGGGGCGTCGTCGATCCTCACCCCGTTCGCGCTGGGCGCGGCGGCGGGCGGGATCGCGTCCGGGCGCGTTCCCGTCGGGAATGCGGCCGGCGATCTCTGGTCGAGCTGGCTCAATGCCACCGGCATCACGATCGGGCTGCTGAGCGTCGCGACCGCCTGGTACCTGGCGTCGGTCTACCTCGCCGCCGATGCTGCGCGGATCGGCGACGCAGCGATCGTCCGGGCGTTCCGCACGCGCGCGCTGCTCACAGGCGTCGTTGCGGGGGCGCTTTCGCTTGCGGCGCTGATCGTGGTGCACGAGGACGCCAGGCCGATCTGGGACGGGCTGACGAGCGGCTGGGGGCTCGTCCCGCTCGTCGCATCCGCCGCCGCAGGCGGCGTGACGCTGTTCCTGGTGAGCAGCGGCCGCTACGAGGCCGCCCGCTATGCCGGCGCGGCGGCGGTCGCCGCCGTGGTCGCGGGCTGGGCGGTGGCCCAGAGCCCGTACCTGCTGCCCGGCGTCACCGTCGACGACGCCGCTGCCGGGCATGCCACGCTCGTGGCGCTCGTCATCGCGGTCGCGCTCGGCGTGGTGGTCCTGTTCCCGTCGCTCGCGCTGCTGTTCAACCTCTCGCTTGCAGGCCGCTTCGATCCGGGCCGGGCCGCGGTCGCCGACCACGTGCCCCGGCCCGACGAGGCCTCCGATGCCGGCACGGCTCACCGTGGCGGGCGGCCTGCTCGTGGTCGGCGCCGCGCTGACCCTCGCGTTCGACACGACCATCGGCCTGGGCCTCGGCATCGTCTGCCTGCTCGGCTTCATCGTCGTCGCGTTCGGGCCGCTAGCGGCTGACGAGCAGCGAGGCCCCGATCGCGCCGCCGAGGTCGCCGAGCTCGGCAACACGGACGGCGGGCGGTGAGGAGTCGGCGAAGAGGTGCGGCATCATGGCCCGCTCGATGCGCTGGGCGTAGGGCTCGCCGAGTCGCACGCCCATGCCGCCGCCGATGACGACGACGTCGACGCCGAGCAGGTTCACCGCCGACGCCACCCCGGCGCCGAGCGCCTCGATCGCCTCGCCGACGAGCCGGTGGGCCAGCGGGTCGCCGGCGTTCAGCGCACGCGCCCACACGCCGCTCGACAGCCGGTCGCGCGCGCGCTTCTCCATGATCCGGAAGAGCTCCGTGTACTCGCCACGGGCGGCGAGCTTGCGCGCGCGCCGCTCGAGCGAGCCGCGTCCGGCGTATGCCTCGAGGCAGCCGCGCCGCCCGCAGGGGCAGCGCCGCCCGCCGATGCGCACGACGATGTGGCCGAGCTCCCCGGCCGACGGCCCGTCCAGCGGCCGGCCGTCGAGGACGATCCCTCCGCCGATGCCCGTGCCCCAGAAGACCCCGAGCAGCGACGTGCAATCGCGCCCGGCGCCGAGCGCGAGCTCAGCGTCGGTGGCGACCTGCACGTCGTTGCCGAGCCGGACCTCGGCGCCCAGCGCGTCGGACAGCACATCGCGCAGCGGGTAGGGATCGACCCAGTCGGGCAGGTTGCCCGCCTGCGCGACGGTGCCAGCAGCGTCGTCGACGGCCCCCGGCGAGCCCACTCCGATGCCCACGAGATCAGCTGTCGCGGTGCCGGCCTGCTCGGCGGCCTCGCCGAGCGCGCGGACCATCGCCGCAGCGACGTCGTCGGGGCCACCGGTGGTCGGCGTCGGCTGGCGCGCGCTGCCCACGACGACGTCGTCGGAGCCGACGACGACCGCCTGCACCTTCGTCCCGCCCAGATCGATCCCGCCGCGGAGGGTCATGCGAGGAACGTTCTCACAGTTGCCGTGTGTGACCGAATACGTGGTTGCGGGGGTGGGTGGCTCGGTTAGGTTTGGCATATCGCTGCCGCTCAACATCCCGTCGAGATCATCCTGGCGCGCGGATTCGTGTCGAACCTCGCGACGCCCGCGTTCCTGGTCGGAGCCGACGGAACGCTGGTCTTCTACAACGAGGCGGCAGCAGAGCTGCTGGGCGTGGGCTTCGAGGAGGCCGGGCCGATGCCGGCGACCGAGTGGGGCGCGCGCTTCGATCCGACCGCATCCGACGGCCACCACCTCGCGCTCGAGGAGCTGCCGCTGGCGATCGCGCTCAGCGAGGCGCGGCCGGCGCATCGCGAGATGCGCATCCGCTCGGGCTCAGGCGACGAACGGACGATCGAGGTGACGGCGTTTCCCGTCGTCGGGCATGAGGGACAGAGCGGGGCGATCGCGATCTTCTGGAGCGATCCGAGCTGATGCAGATCCGGGTCTGGGGAGCGCGTGGGTCGCTTCCCACGCCCGGGGCCGAGATGGTCCGCTACGGCGGGAACACGTCGTGCGTACAGGTGATGCTGTCGGACGGCACGCACGTCGTCCTCGACGCCGGCACGGGCATCCGCAACGTGCCGGCGGGTCTCGGCGCGGACGGGCGTCACATCGACGTGCTGATCAGCCATCTGCACCTCGACCACATCCAGGGGCTGCTGTTCTTCGAGCCGCTGTTCCACGCCGAATCCGAGGTGACGCTCTGGGGGCCGTCGAGTCCCGGGCGCTCACTGCAGAGCAGGATCGGGCGCTACCTGTCGGCGCCGCTGACGCCGCTCGACGTGCGCGAGCTGCCGTGCCAGCTCGGCTTTCGCAACTGTCCGGTCACGCACTGGAACATCGGGTCGGCGCGGATCCGGGCCGAGGCCGTGACACACCGTGGGCCCACGCTGGGGTTCCGGATCGAGGACGCGGGCGTGACGCTGTGCTACCTGCCCGACCACGAGCCCGCGCTGGTGGGCGACCTCGCGCAGCTCGAGGCCGAATGGATCTCGGGGTACTCGCTCGCGCACGACGCCGACGTCCTCTTCCACGACTGCCAGTACACCGACGCCGAGTACCCCGCCCACATGGGCTGGGGGCACTCCGCGCTGTCGCACACGATCCAGATGGCGCACCGCTGCCGCGTCCGGCGGGTCCTGCTGTTCCACCACGACCCCTCGCACACCGACGACGCACTGGATGAGATGCTCGCGGTCGCACGCAGCGAATGGGCCGAGCTGGGCGGGGACCCCGATCAGGTTGAGATGACGTCCGAGCGCCTCGAGCTCGAGGTCGCGGCCGCGCACGCCGTCTGACGACGCATGCGGTTCCACGCCAACCCCGGTGGCGGCGGACTGTCCGGTGGGGGCGACCCGCGGGCGACGCGCTTTCACCGATCGATGCCGGGCTATGCGCCGACGCGGCTGGCCGTCGCGCCGTCGACCGCCGCGGCGCTCGGGCTCGGCGGGCTGCTCGTCAAGCTCGAGGTCGAGCGCTTCGGGCTGCCGTCGTTCAAGGTCCTCGGCGCGTCGTGGGCGACGTGCCGTGCCCTCAGCGAGCGCGCGGGGCGCGACGAGCCGGCCACCTCGTTCGACGAGCTGCGCGCGCTTGCCGCCGGCCTGGGCGACCTCACGCTGGTCGCTGCGACCGACGGCAACCACGGCCGCGCCGTCGCGCACATGGCGCGGCTGCTCGGTCTGCGCGCTCACATCCTCGTGCCGTCGGACATGGCCGCCGCACGCATCGACGCGCTCGCCGGCGAAGGCGCCGAGGTCGAGGTCACGAGCGGCGACTACGACGAGGCGGTGGCCGTGTCGGCCGCGCTGGCGGCGGACGACCGGCTCGTGATCTCGGACACGTCCTGGCCCGGCTACCGCGACGTCCCCGCCTGGGTCGCCGACGGCTACGGGACGATCTTCGCCGAGCTCGACGAGCAGCTCGCCGGGCCGGTGGAGCTCGTCGCCGTGCAGATCGGGGTCGGTGCGCTCGCGTCCGCGACCGTCCGTGCGCTTGCGGCGCCGGGCCGGTTCGTGCTCGGCGTCGAGCCCGAGGACGCCGACTGCGCGCTGCGCGCCGTGCGCGACGGCGAGGACGCGCGCGCGCCGGGGCCGCACCGATCGGTGATGGTGGGGCTGAACTGCGGCACGGCGTCGCCGCTCGCGCTGCCCGACATGCGCGCCGGCATAGACGCGTTCTGCGCGGTCGAGGACAGCGCCGTGGAGAGCGCGGTCCGCGCGCTGCTCGCCGACGGGCTGACCTGTGGCGAGACCGGCGCCGCGGGCGTGGCCGGCCTCGTCGCCCTGCGCGAGGCCTGGGGCGCCGGGAGCTGGACGCGGCTGGGCGTGTCCGCGGTCCCGCAGGCGCTCGTCATCTGCACCGAGGCGCCGACCGACCCGCAGTCATTCGGGCAGATCGCGGGCGCATCCGGCCAGCCTGCGCGCCCCGCGGAGCAGCCGCCTTCATAGTCGTCGAGGATGCTCGCCCTGCGACCCAACTGCGAGCTGTGCGATGCCGACCTGCCGCCGGATGCCGCCGACGCACGGATCTGCAGCTACGAGTGCACCTTCTGCGCCAACTGCGTCGAGACGAAGCTGCACGACGTCTGCCCCAATTGCGGCGGGGGGTTCGTCCCGCGCCCGATCCGGCCGCGGCAGGCATGGCGCGACGGGGCGGGCCTCGCCCACGATCCACCAGACACCCGGCGGCGTTCGCTGAAGCACTCGATGGACGAGGTCGAGGCGCTCAGCCGCCGGCTGCGGGACGTCGCCCCGAGCGAGCGCTGACCGGCAGGAACGCGACGAGCGCGACGACCTGCGTCGCGACGACGAACACCTCGACCGACCTCACCGAGTTCGCGTACAGCGCGCCGATCGCGGTGCCGCCGGCCATCCAGGCCAGCCCGTAGATCGCGGTGAACGTGCCATAGCCGGTGCCGCGCCGGCTGGCCGGGACGAGGTCGGCCACCGCGGCGCGCATCGTGCTCTCGTGCATGCCGAGCGAGACGCCCCACACGGCTGCGCCCGCCCACACCAGTGCCGGCGTCGTCGAGAACGACAGGAACGGCACGAGCGCGGTGAAGAACGGCACGACGACGAGGCCGCGGAGCCCGATCCGGTCGTACAGCCAGCCGGACCCGAGGGCGCCCAGCGCCGCCAGGCCCATCGCAACCGCGTAGACGATCGGGATCACGGCCTCGTCGACGACGTGACGGACGTGCAGGTGGTAGGCGAGCACTGCGAAGGTCGCGAAGCCCATCATGTTCAGGGCCGTGTAACTCGCGTACCACCAGAAGACCGAAGGCAGCTTCGAGGGCTCGATGTGCTCGTGTGAGGGCGCGTGTCCGCCGTGCTCGTAGTGCGCCGGCGACGGCACCGCGCGGCGCAGCAGCAGGAGCACGACGATCGCCGCGGCGCCCGGGATCGCCAGGACGGCGAACCCCCAGCGATAGCCGCCGCTCAGCGCGATCGCGGCCGCCACGACGAGCGGGCCGACGAACGCACCGCTCTGGTCGAGCGCCTCGTGGATCGCGAACGTGCGCCCGCGGCCGAGGTCCGTGCTCGCCTGCGCCAGCATCGTGTCGCGCGCCGGCGTGCGGAGCGCTTTACCGAAGCGCTCGGAGATGACGAGCACGGCCGCCGGCCACAGCGTCCACACGACGGCCATGAGCGGGACGGAGATCATCGTCATCGCATAGCCCGTGATGCTGATCGCCCAGTGGCGGCCCGTGCGATCCGACAGCGCGCCCGTCCAGAACCGGAACACCAGCGCGACCGCCTCGCCGGCCCCCGTGATGAAGCCGACGAGCGCGGCGCTGGCACCGAGCGTCGCGAGAAACGGCCCGGTGATGCTGCGGGCGCCTTCGTAGACGAAGTCGCCCAGCGCGCTGATCAGCCCGAACGCCAGCACGAACCGCATGGGGGTCAGCCGATTGGGGGTCACGGTGCTCACGCGCCGGGGGATCGTCCAGGATTGGCGCGTGCCACGCGTCGACCGTCAGGAGATGGCCGCGATCATCGTGGGCGGCGCGGCGGGCGCGCTGCTGCGGGTCGCGCTCTCGCGCACGTACGTCTCGGGGCATGCGGACTGGCCGTGGGTCACGTTCGCGGTGAACCTCTTCGGCGCGTTCCTGCTGGGCTACTTCGCAACCCGGCTGCAGGAGCGCCTGCCGCTGTCGGCCTACCGCCGGCCGCTGCTGGGGACCGGGTTCTGCGGCGCGCTGACGACGTTCTCGACGATGCAGCTCGAGCTGCTGCGGATGCTGGACGCGCATCGCTACGGGTTGGCCGCGGGGTACACCGCGGCGAGCATCGCGCTCGGCTACGCCGGCGTCCACGCGGCCACGGCGGTCGTGCGGCGGGTCAGGATCGTGGCGTGAGCGTGCTTGCCTGGGCGGGCGTCGCCGTGCTCGGCGGCGCGGGTGCGCTGCTGCGCTTCCTGCTCGACGGGTTCGTCGCATCGCGTGCCGGGCGCGAGCTGCCGTTCGGCACCTTCGCCGTGAACATCAGCGGAGCGTTCCTGCTCGGGTTCCTGAGCGGCGTGTCGCTCAGCGGTGACGCGCTCGTGCTCGCCGGCGGGGCGGCGCTCGGCTCGTTCACGACGTTCTCGACATGGATGTTCGAGACGCAGCGCCTCGCGGAGGAGGGTGAGGCGGGCGCCGGCGCGGGCAACATCGTGCTCAGCCTGGCGGTCGGCCTCGGGGCCGTGGCGCTGGGGCGCCTGATCGGGAGCCAGCTATGAGCGAGGGCCTGAAGCTCACGGTGTACTTCGGCGAGCGCCAGCGAACCGGCGGGCGGTTCCTCGCCGACGCGCTGCTCGACGTCTTCGGCCGTCACGAGGTGCAGGCGAGCGTGCTGCTGCGCGGCATCGAGGGCTTCGGCCTCAAGCATCACCTGCGCACCGACCGGCTGCTGACGCTGTCGGAGGACCTCCCGCTGATGGCCGTCGCGGTCGACACGCGGGCCCGGATCGACGGGCTGATCGGCGAAGTCGAGGCGCTCGAGCGCCATGGCCTCGTGACGCTCGAGCCGGCGCAGCTGAACGCCGGCGCCGCGTTCGAGGGCGAGACGAAGCTCACCGTCTATCTCGGGCGCCAGGAGCGCATCGACGGTGTCCCCGCGTTCGTTGCCGTCTGCGACCTGCTGCGCCGCCACGGCGTCGACGGTGCGACCGTGCTGCTCGGCGTCGACGGCACCGTGCGCGGCACCCGCCGCCGCGCGCGCTTCTTCGCCCGCAACGCCGACGTCCCGGTGATGGTCGTCGCGGTCGGCGCGGCGGAGCGGATCGCGACCGCGCTGCCGGACCTCGGCGACCGGGTCGTCACGCTCGAGCCGGTCCGCGTGTGCAAGCGCGACGGCCGGCTGCTGGCGCCGCCGGCCGCGGAGGGCGAGCTGCAGGAGCTTGCCGTCTATGCGTCCGAGCACGCGGAGCTCGTGCGCCGTCTGCGCGCGGGCGCAGCGCAGGGCGTCACCTGCGTGCGCGGCATCTGGGGCTTCCACGGCGACCATGTCCCGCACGGCGACCGGCTGCTGCAGCTGCGGCGCCGCGCCCCCGTCGTGACGATCGTCGTCGACGCGCCGGAGCGGATCGCGGGCGCGTTCGCGATCGCCGATGAGCTCACTGCGCGCACGGGGCTCATCACCGTGGAGACGCTGGAGCACATTGGCTCGGCGCGTTGATCAGCGGGTGCAGTGCAGCAGCTTGCTCACATCGCCGTGCGCGCGCTGCACGCAGTGGAGCCGCTTGGAGGCAGCGCGCTGCTGGCGCTTTGTCGCGGCGCCGACGGCCGGGGGCAGGGCCGCCGGCGCCGAGTTGGTGGGCGCGCTGGCCTTCGGCAGCTCGGCGAGCGCGCCGTTGAGCGCGATCTCGTCGGCCGCCTTGCCGCCGCGCTGTGCGAACGCTGCCTCGAGCGCGTCGCGATCCGTCGAGCTGAGCTTGTGGCCTCGGACCTTGTCCGGCGCCAGCTCATGGATGGAGCTGATCCGCTGGCTGGTGTTCGCGAGCAACGCGTTGTCGAACTCGAGCTCGATCACGGCCGGGCCACGGCGCGTGTTGAGCAGGATGTCGCCGACGTAGTAGGAGCGCGTGTCGGCGTTGTCGCCGGTGTTGACGCTGTGGTTGTGCGAGTCGATGACGCGAGCCGCGCTGACCGGGCCGAAGTACGCGCGGACGCCGGCGACGTAGTCGCCGCCGCCGTCGGGCGCGGCGCGAGGGTCGTTGCGCACGACCGCCGTCGCGAACGTGTTGGCGGCGTGAATCGTCGCCTCGTTGGACTTCCGCAGGATCCAGAAGAGGGCGACCATCGCGATCGCCACCACGACGGTGACGCTGACGACGATGACGTTGCGAAAGCGATCTTCATCCATGGCGCGCAGCATGGATCCGCCGGCGACCCGGTGGGAGGGGGGCTTCCCGCCAACGTGCTGCGGATGTCCGCCAGCCCTCAGGACAGGCCGACGCCGACCAGGTCCAGCTCGACGATCCGGCCGTCGACGATCGTGAAGCCGACCACGTTCTGGCGCCCTCCGCCCAGGTCCACGACCGCGCCTGCCATGCCGTTGACGATCGCCGGCCGGGCGTAGGGCGCGAAGCGGGCGCCGCGTGCGAGCACCGTTCGCGCGACCTCCGGCGCGCCGCGAACCTCGCGTCGCACGGTGGGGGCGACGTCGAGCCGGAACACCACGTCGGGATCCAGGACCGCGACCAGTGCGTCGAAGTCCCCGGCGCGCGCGGCCGCGAGGAAGGCGTCCACGACCTCGCGCTGGCGCGCCACGTCGGGTTCGGGCTTCGGCGCGGCGCCGCGGACCCGCTGCCGCGCGCGGCTGGCGAGCTTGCGCGCGGCGGACGGCGTGCGGTCGACGATCGGCGCGATCTCCTCGAACGACACGTCGAACATGTCGTGCAGGACGAACGCGAGCCGCTCGGCGGGGGTCAGCGTGTCGAGGACGACGAGCAGCGCGAGCCCGACCGAATCCGCGAGCAGGGCCTGCTGCTCGGGGCCGGCGTCGTCCTCGGCCACGATCGGCTCGGGCAGCCAGCTGCCGACGCCGTCCTCGCGCCGCGAGCGGCGCGAGCGCAGCATGTCGAGCGAGATGCGCGCGACGACGGTCGTCAGCCAGCCGGCGAGGTTCGCGATCGCGGCGTCGTCGGATCGGCTCAGCCGCAGCCATGTCTCCTGCACGGCGTCCTCAGCCTCGCTCACCGAGCCGAGCATCCGGTAGGCGACCGACTGCAGCTGCGGCCGCAGCGCCTCGAACTGCTCGGTCTGCCAGGTCTCGTGGTCCATCTGGTCACATCCTCCATGTCGGGTCCGTCATAGGGGTGACGAATCAGACGACCCGGAGGTGACCAACATGAACGCAATCGAGGTTGCGGGACTGCGAAAGACGTATCCCGGCGGGGTGGAGGCGGTGCGCGGCATCGACTTCACCGTCCCGGCCGGTGAGGTGTTCGGCCTGCTCGGCCCGAACGGAGCAGGCAAGTCGACGACGATCGGGATGCTGACCACGACGATCATCCCGACGGCCGGCAGCGCGCGGCTCGACGGCCACGACGTCGCCGGCGACCCGCTGGCGGCGCGGCGCGTCAGCAGCGTCGTCTTCCAGGAGGCGGTCGTGGACCGCGGGCTGACCGGCCGCGCCAACCTGGAGCTGCACGGGCGGCTGTGGGGGATCCCGGCGGACGAGTCGGCGCGGCGGATCGCCGAGCTGGCGCATACGCTCGGGCTGTCCGAGCAGATCGACCGCGCGGTCGGCAGCTACAGCGGCGGCCAGCGCCGCAGGCTGGAGATCGCCCGCGCGCTCGTGTCGAGCCCGCGCGTGCTGTTCCTCGACGAGCCGACGGTCGGCCTGGATCCGCGCATCCGCCACGAGCTGCTGGACGTCATCGCCGGGCTGCGCGCCCGCGAGGAGATGACGATCCTCCTGACCACGCACTACCTCGACGAGGCGCAGCGCCTGTGCGACCGCGTGGCGATCATGCACGAGGGCGAGATCGTCGGACTCGACCGGCCGGCGGCGCTGCTCGCCGGCCTGGGCACCGAGATCCTCGAGCTGCGCGTCCCAGGCGACGCCGGTGCGGCGCTCGCCACGCTGCGCGAGCGCGGCGTGGCGACCGATGCGGCGTTCGCCGTCGGATCGACCGTGACCATCCCGCTCGCCGGCCGCGGCGCGGCCGAGGCGATCGCTGCCGTCAACGACAGCGGCGTTCGCGCCGCCGGGGTGACGACACGCGCCTCGACCCTCGACGACGTCTACCTGCGGCTGACCGGCGCCGAGCTGGCGCAGGCCGCCTGAACGAACGAAAGGCAACACCATGGCTGCAACACCAATCGCCGTCCCGCTGCCCGCCCGCCGGCCGGCTCGCGCCCGCACGACCAGTGCGCTCGCGACGCTCGCCCGCCGGCGCGCGGCGCTGACGGCCGCCAATCCACGGCAGATCGCCGTGCCGCTGCTCACCCCGATCCTGTTCGCGACTCGTGATCGCGCCGGCGCTGAAGACAGCGCTCGGCGGGCTGGGAACGCACATCGACTACACCGCGTTCGTCTCGGTCGGGACGGTCGGCCTGCTCGTGCCACTCGCGGCCGTCTTCGCCGGACTGAGCGTCCTGGTCGACCGTGACAGCGGCGCGCAGCGCGAGCTGCTCGCCGCACCGGTCCCGCGGGCGCTGCTCGTGCTCGGGAACCTGATGGTCGTGCTCGCGCTCTGCGCGTTCCAGGTTGTCGTGCTGCTCGGCGTCGCGGCGCTGCGCGGCGCGGACTTCAACGTCACTGCGTCGGGCATCGCCTGGTTCACGGGCGCGGCTGTTCTGTTCACCGTGCTCATGTACGGCGTGGCCGAGACGCTGGCCAGCCGCATGCCCCAGCAGGAGGAGTACATCGCCGCCACGCCCGTGATCGCGATCGTGCCGTGGTTCTTCGGGGGCGCGCTGTTCCCGATCGCGGCGCTGCCGGCGGGGCTGACCGCGTTCGCGAAGGTGCTCCCGCTGACCCACGCGCTCGCGCTGATGCGCTACGGACTCGTCGATCCGCGCGGCACCGGCCTGCACGACATCTGGGGGATGAGCAACACCACCACGGAGGCGTGGCTCAGCCTCGCCGTCGTCGTGGCGTTCGCCGGCGCCCTGACGCTGGTCGCGATTCGCGTCTTCTCACGATCGGCCGTGCGGTAAATACTTGCCGTGTGGTCACCGTCGACGACATCCGTGAGGTCGCGGCCGACCTGCCCCGGTCCTATGAGGCGGTCGTCCGCGGCCGCCTCAAGTTCCGGGTCGGTCAGATCGTGTGGCTCGCGTTCTCCCGCGACGAGGAGCGGATGGGGTTCGCCTTCCCGAAGGATTGGCGCGAGGTGCTGATCGGGTCGGACCCGGAGAAGTTCCTCATGCCGGAGGCGTCCGACCTCCGCTACAACTGGGCGGTCGTCCGGCTCGCCGCGATCGACCACGAGGAGATGCGCGAGATCGTGCTCGACGCGTGGGCATTCGTCGTTCCCAAGCGCGTCGCGGACGAGCACTTCCAGCACGCAGAGCGGAAGTGAGAGGATTGGTGCATGGCACTCACGATTGGCGATACCGCCCCAGACTTCGAGGCGCAGACCACGGAAGGCCCGATCAAGTTCCACGACTGGATCGGCGATTCGTGGGCCGTGCTCTTCTCCCACCCCAAGGACTTCACCCCCGTCTGCACGACCGAGCTCGGCTACATGGCCAAGATCAAGCCGGAGTTCGACCGGCGCGGCGTGAAGATCATGGGCCTGTCGGTCGACCCGTCCGACAAGCACGAGCAGTGGGCCAAGGACATCGAGGAGACGCAGGGCGCCGCGCCCAACTACCCGATCGTCGCGGACTCCGACTTCAGCGTCTCCAAGGCCTACGGGATGCTGGCGGCCGAGGTCTCAGGCGACCCGGCAGACCGCACCCCGGCCGACAACCAGACCGTGCGCAACGTGTTCGTCATCGGCCCGGACAAGAAGGTCAAGCTGATCCTCGTCTACCCGATGACCACCGGGCGCAACTTCGACGAGGTGCTGCGCGTCATCGACTCGCTGCAGCTGACCGCGAAGCACAAGGTCGCGACGCCGGTCAATTGGCAGCAGGGCGAGAACGTGATCATCGCCGGCTCGGTCTCCGATGACGAGGCGCGGGAGAAGTACCCAGACGGTTGGGAGTCCCCGCGCCCCTACATCAGGATCGTGCCGCAGCCGAACTAGTCGCGCACCGGCACATACGTCAGGACGACAACGCCGTCCGGGCCCACGGGCTGCGAGCTGGAGAGCTTCAGCGTGGTCTTCGGACGGCCGTCCTGGAACAGCTTCTTGCCCTGGCCGAGGACCACCGGGAAGACCATCAGGCGGTACTCGTCGACGAGGTCGTGCTCCATGAGCGCCTGCATGAGCGTGTTGGAGCCGTTGACGAGGATGTCGCCGTCACCGGCCTCCTTGAGCCTGTTCACGGCTCCGGGGATGTCGCTCGGGTCGATGACGTGCGAGTTGTTCCACTCCGGGTCGGAGATCGTGCCCGACACGACGTGCTTCTCCATGCCGTTGAACTTGTCGGCGAACCCGGCGTCGTCCTTGCGGCTCGGCCAGGCCTCGGCGAAGCCCTCGTAGGTCTTGCGGCCGAGCAGCAGCGCGTCAGCGGCCATGACCTCGTCGAGCTTGAACTTGTTGCCCTCGTCGCCGCGGTCGAACTTGAAGCTCCAGGCGCCGAGGGGCGTGCCCTCGCTGCCGCCGGGATCCTCCATCACGCCGTCGAGCGAGACGAACTGGGTCACCACGAGCCTTCTCATCAGGTGCTCCTCTCCTGTAGGACCGACAGGACGTTGCCTGCCGGATCGGTGAACCAGGCGATGTACGGCCCGCCCGCGCGCATGATGCCCCGCTCGTCCTGCGGCATCCCGTCGTAGCGCACGAACGTGACGCCGCGCTCGACCAGCTGGTCGACGGCCGCCTCGATGTCGTCGACGGGGAAGTTCAGGATCGTGTAGCTCGCCGGGGTGTGGTCCGGCTTGGGGTAGATGAGCGTCGGCCGCTCGCCGCCCTGCAGGTGCAGGGTGAGGAGACCGTGCTCCTCGGTGGTCCTGATGCCGAGGGTGTCGGCATAGAACGCACGCGCTGCCTCGATATCGGGAGCGGCGAAGCCGCTGAATGCCTTGGTTTCGCTGAACATGCCTCAATGACCCTCGCCGCGGATCAAACTCATCGCTCGGCGGACGAGCGCCGCGTTGTCGGCCTCCTGGGTGTCCTCGAGGCCGATGCGGGTGTCGAAGCCGTTGCGCGCCGCGTCCTCGAGCAGGATCCAGGTCGCCGCGCCGTCGCCGTGCTGCAGGATCGAGCCCGCAACCTCCCTGCGGATGTCGGCGACCAGCGCGACCGCCTCGGCGGGATCGGCGCTGACGGGTTCGATGAGGATGCGGGTCAGATCGCCGGCGACGCCCCACGTCACCAACGTCCGGGCGTCTTCCACGCTCCATACGCCCGCCTCCACGCCGATCCCCCGTTCCCTCAATGCCCGGAGAACCTCGAGCGAGCCGTCCTCCGAGACGTTCACCGACGCATAGTCGGGCTCGCTCCACGCGCCGATCAGCTCCAGCCGCCTGCGCAGGTCCGGCTCGATCCACGCGCCGGTCGACACCCCGATCGGCACCCCGCAGGCCGCCCGCACCTCGCGGACCGCGGCGTCGATGACGGCGGGGTCGAAGCTCTCCCGGCCCTCGCCGTCGCGCGGGTGCATGTGGATCGCCCCGGCGCCGGCCTGCACGCATGCCTTCGCATCGCGCGCGAGCTCCGCGGCGGTGACCGGCATCGCCGGGTGGTCGTCCTTCGTGTAGGGCCCGTTGAGGGCGGCCTGGAGCAGCATCTAGGGTGATCGTATGACCGCCGCCACAGAGATCGTCACCGGGATCGACTTCGTCACCATCCCCACGCAGGACCTCGACGCCGCCATCGAGTTCTATGGCAACACCCTCGGCCTGGAGCGCTCGGTGTACCGGCCCGAGCGCAACTTCGCCGAGTTCGAGACGCACACCGTCACGCTCAGCGTGGTCGTCGCGGAGAAGATGGGCTTCCCCTTCGCACCGACGAAGAACCCACTCGCGCTGCACGTCGACGACGTGGAGGAGGCCCGCGCGACCCTGGAGTCCCGCGGCGTCCAGTTCGCCGCCGACACGCTGGACACCGGCGTCTGTCACATGGCGTTCTTCGCCGACCCCGACGGCAACGCCCTGATGCTCCACCACCGCTACGCGAAGCGCGTCCCGACGGGGTGAGTTTCACGTCTGTCCTGCCTAGCACCCCCTATGGGGGTGCAGAACAGGACGGACGCGCTGATCGCGCGGCTTGCGTGGCGCTCCCACGGGGTGGTGACGCGGAGGCGACTGCTCGGCGCGGCGGTGTCGCCGAAGGAGATCGAGGTGCGGATCGCGCGCGGCTCGCTCATCGTGGTGTACCCCGGCGTCTACCGCGTCGGCCACGTGGCGCCGAGCGTGGAGGCGGCGTACATGGCGGCGGTGCTCGCGTGCGGCGACGGGGCGCTGCTGATGGGCGCCGCGGCGGCGTACCTCTACGGCCTGATCAGGGGCGAGCCGCCCCGGCCAGTGGTGAAGACCCTCACCGAACGGAGGATCGAGGGGATCGAGACGCACCGCGCGCGCCGCGGCCGGCTGCGCGGGAGGATCTGGCGCGGCATCCCGATCACCACCGTCCCGGCCACCCTGGTCGATCTCGCTCCCTCGATGCCCACGGACCAGCTGGCGAAGGCCTGCCACGAGGCACAGGTGCGCTTCGGGACGAGGCCGGACCAGGTCGAGCGCCCGCCGAAGAAGCTGCGCGCCATCCTCCGAGGCGACATCCCGGTCACCCTCAGTGAGCTGGAGAACCGGTTCCTGGAGCGGCTACGCGAAGCCGGCCTGCCGCTCCCCGAGACCAACCGCATTGCCGGCACCAAGCGCGTCGACTGCCGCTGGCCCGCCCACCGCCTCACCGTCGAGCTCGACAGCTACCGCTACCACCACACGCGCCACGCCTGGGAGCAGGACCGCGCGCGCGAGCGCGAGGCGCACGCCCGCGGCGACCAGCACCGCCGCTACACCTACGGCGACGTCTTCGAAGACGCGCGCCAGATGCTCGCCGAGCTGCGCGACCTGCTCGCGTAGAGTCCGCCCCGATGGTCGACTGGGACCGCGGCGTCTACGAGGACACGGCGACGGAACTGGCGCCGGCGGCCGAGCACGTGGTGGAGCTTGCGCAGATCAGCAAAGGGTGATCGCGTCCTCGATCTCGGCACCGGCACCGGGAATGCCGCCCTCCTCGCTGCCCGTGCCGGCGCGGACGTGACGGCCGTCGACCCGTCACAACGCCTTCTCGACGTCGCACGCGAGCGCGTCGGAACAGGCGAATTCACGAAGGCCAAGGCGGAGGAACTCCCGTTCGACGACCAGTCCTTCGACCGCGTCCTGTCCCTCTTCGCCGTGATCTTCACCGAAGAACCACAACGAGCAGCGCAGGAGATCCTGAGAGTCCTGAAGCCAACAGGCAAGGCCCTCATCACCACCTGGGAGCCGACCGGCGCGATGCACGCGGCGCTGGGCATCCTCGGCAAGGCGACGAGCGACGCAGCCCAGGGGCCCCAGCGCGATCGCTTCCCCTGGGGCGAGCCGGACCGGGTGCGGGAGCTGTTCGACGCCGACGTAGCGGTGCAACGCGCGACCCTGAGCTTCGAAGCACCGTCCGCCGAGGCCTACATCGCGCGCTTCGAGTCCCGCCATCCGGCCGGGATGGTCTTCAAGGACGTGCTGACCCGCAACGGGACCTACGCGGAGAAGCGCGCGGAGGCGATCGCCGCGATCGAGCGCCACAACGAAGCCCGGACGGGCCTGCGGGTGACCAGCAGCTACCTCGTCTTCACAGTCGCACCCCGCGCCGCGGGTTGACCCCGGCGCGGCGCGCCGCCTCCTGGTGGGCCATGCGCTCGAGCGCGTCGTGGTGGTCGCGCGCCGCATGGGCCGCCACCTCGGCGAATGCCTTCAGCGCCGCGTCCGAGGTGTAGTGCCGCGGCTCGGGCGCCGTCGGCACCACCACGACCGGGCGCAGGCTGTGTGCCACCACGCTGCGCGACACGCTGCCCGGCAGCGATGTCCGCAGACCCGCTCCGCCGCGATGGCCGAGGACGATCATCGTCGCGTCGCACTCCTCGGCGACGTCGCAGATCGCGCGCCAGACGCGGTGCGTCGGCTCCTCCACGACCAGCGCCTGCGCATCGAGCCCGGCCTCGCGGGCACGTCGCGCCCCTTCCTCGGCGATCGCGGCTGCGTGGCCGCGCTGCTGCCGCTCGGACTCGGCGAAGGCCTCCTGGTCGAGCATCGCACCCGCCATCGCATCGGTTGCGAGCGGCGCGCGCGGCGCCGGCGAGAGGACGTGGAGCACCGTCGCGGGCCCGTGGAGACGCTCCGCCGCGACCGCAATGGCCAGCCGGCCGTGGTTGGAGCCGTCGTAGGCGATGAGGATCAAGTCGACCTCTCCTTCTCAGGGCTGATCGTACTCCCGAAAGCGCCGTCGCAGCAGGGGTTCTTCCCACCAGTGCGCGAGTGCCGCAAGCGTCGCTCCGTAGGCCGCCGCGGCGACCAGCAGGATGGCTCTGGCGAAGCAGGAACGCCTCCCCGACGAGCGCCGTTGTCGTCCCGATGTACATCGGATGGCGCGCGTAGCGGTACACGCCCGAGACCACCAGCCGCCGCGGCGGCGCGAGCGGCGACGGCGTCCCCAGCCCCTCGCGCGCGAACCGCACGTACGCGTCGGCGAGCACCGCCACGCCCGCGGCGATCAGCACCGCGCCGAGCGGCTGCAGCGCCGCCGGCAGGTCGTCGCCGACGCGAAATCCGGTGAGCGCCCACGGCCCGATCACCAGCTCGACTGCCGGGCCGACCAGGACGAACAGCGCGCTGCCGAGGCGCGGGTCCACCTACGCGCGCAGCCGGTAGCCGCGGGTGAAGAGCCGCAGGTTGAGCGCGAACAGGGCCAGCGCGGCGATCGTCAGCAGCGCGAGCGACAGCGCGATGTTCGCCTCCGAGTAGCCCAGGAACCCGTAGCGCACGAGCCCGATCATGTAGTAGACGGGGTTGAAGTGGGTCAGCGTCTGGAACGGCTCGGGCAGCAGCGCCGCCGAGTAGAAGACGCCGCCCAGGAAGATCAGCGGCTGCAGCACGAACTGCTGGTAGAACGAGACGTCGTCGAACTGCTCGGCGCGCACGCCGACCAGCACGCCGAGCTGGGCGAAGAAGAACCCGACGAAGAACACGCCCGGGAACAGCACCAGCGGGTGCTCGACCGGGATCCCGACCAGGATGTCGGCCGCGACGAACGTGAGCGTCGCGACCATCATCCCGCGCAGGAAGCCGCCGAACGTGAACGCCAGCAGCAGCTCCAGCGGCGAGGCGGGCGACGACAGCTGGTCGTCGATCGCGCGCTGGAACTTCTGCTGCAGGATCGACGACGAGTTGTTCGAGAACGCGTTCATCGCCCACGCCATCATGATCAGCCCGGGCACGACGAAGACGATGTAGCGAAAGCCGTGGAGCTCGTGGATGCGCGAGCCCAGCGCGGCGCCGAAGACCGAGATGTAGAGGAAGGTCTCGAGCAGCGGCGCGCCGACCGTCTGGCGCTTGATCTTCAGGAAGCGGTTGATCTCGCGCCGCAGCAGCGAGAGGAAGCGGATCTGCGCCGAGGTCACAGCGCGTCGACCTCGACGTGCGCGCGCGAGAGCTCCTTGCGCCCGACCAGCTCGAGGTAGGCGTCCTCCAGCGACGTGACGCCGTAGGTCTCCGCGAGGTCGCCGCTCGTCCCGGTCGCGACGATCTCACCGTGGTTGATGAACGCGATCCGGTTGCAGAGCTGCTCGGCCTCTTCGAGGTAGTGCGTGGTGAGCAGGATCGTCGTGCCCTCCGCGTTGATGCGCTGCACGTAGTGCCACAGCTCCAGGCGAAGCTCCACGTCGACGCCCGCCGTCGGCTCGTCGAGGATCAGCAGCCGCGGGCGGTGCATCAGCGCGCGCGCGAGCACCAGCCGGCGCTTCATCCCGCCCGACAGCGTGCGCGTGCGGTCGTTGCGCTTCTCGGTCAGCGAGAACTCGTCGAGCAGCTCCTTGGTGCGCTCGCGCCGGTCGCGCTTGGGCATCCCGAAGTAGCCGCCGTGGTAGTCGAGCGTCTCCTCGACGGTGAGGAACCAGTCGATGTTCAGCTCCTGTGGGGCGAGCCCGACCGCGATCCGCGCCTCCTGGTAGTGGTCGATCGCGTCGTGGCCGAAGACGCGGATGTCGCCGGAGGTCGGCTGCGCGAGCCCCGTCGTGCAGTGGATCAGCGTCGACTTGCCCGCGCCGTTGGGCCCGAGCAGCCCGAAGAACTCGCCGGGCGCGATGTCGAGCGAGACGCGCTTGAGCGCCTCGGTCCCCGTCGGGTAGCGCTTGACGAGGTCGGTGATCTGAAGGGCGGGTACCGGCATGCGAGCCGGCGACAGTAGCGAGTCAGCCTCGCCGGCCCTTCGACGTGAGGCGCGCCACCGGGCCCTTCGCGTTGGCCTCGGTGAGCCCGGTGACGGCCGCGGTCACCTTCGAGCCTGCGGCCGATCCCGCGGACCGTCACCGCGCGGCGTCCGCCCGGCAGCACGCGCAGCAGCCGCCGCCCGTCGGTGACCTTCAGGTACACGGCGTGGCGGAAGCGCGGCCGTCGTGTGCCCGCCAGCGCACGGTCACCCGCGATCCGCGGCGCGTAATCCTCAGCGCCGCGCACTCTCCGCGGCCGCGGCATTCCCGGCGCGCGATACGACGTGACGTCGAGCGTTGTGCGCGGCTGCCCGTTCTGATCCACGAGCGCCACGATCCGCCGTCGGCCGGCAGGGCCATCCGGCGGGCCGGAAGTGCTTGGTGCCACGGCGGCTGTTCGCAGTCGCGATCACGTTGCGCACGTCCTTGCCGATCTCGGCGAAGCGCACCCGCTGGCCGGCGAGCGGCCTGATCCGCCAGCTGACCGTCCGCGCCCGGCCCCGGCCGCCGATGCTCGCACGGACGGACGGCTCCGGCAGCCCCCGCGCGGACTGCACGCGCTTGACCGGGAAGGTCCCGTCGTCGGACAGCGTCCACGTGCCCGCCGCGGGGCTCTTCGCAAACACGAACGACGTGCCGTCCTCGCCCAGGCCCGCCACGAACGGTCGTTCTGGACGTAGGGGAGTCCTCGACACGGCGACAGCCTCGCCGTTCGGCCCGGTGAGCGTGATGCCGGGCGGCCCGCCGTCGCCCTGGACCTCCCAGGCCGCGAGCGGCAGGCCGGCGGGCAGCGTGTAGTCGATCGGCGCGGCCGCGGCGTACGCGCGGGCGTGCGTCGCCCGCCAGGGCGATAGGTCGCAGCCGGTGAAGGCGTCGAAGTTGCCGCTCCACGAGGCGGCCGCACCGACGCCGTAGCCGTATGCGGTGACGCAGCCCGCGATGCCGACGCTCGACAGCAGCGCCCGGGCGCCGGCGCACGGGTCGGGCAGGTACTCGATCGCGATGCAGCCATCGACTGAACCCTCGACGTCGAACCCGTTCCCGTCGACCCAGCCCCCGACGCTGCCGTTGACGTAGATCAGCTTGAAGTCCCAGTTGACCGAGCCGCCGAACTCGAACAGCCCCGTCGACGAGTAGCGAACGAAGGCGTTGCCGACGGTGAAGCGGTCTGCGACAACAGCGGACCCGTCGACCTGCAGCACGAAGGGGTCGGCGAGCATGGCCTGGAAGGCACCGTTCACCGTCACCGCGCTGCGGCCCGCGATCGACGGGCCGCCGCTGAATCCGACGCTGCCTCGCAGCCTGAGCGGGTTGCGGTACACCCCGAAGCCGATCCGCTGCAGGAACACGCCGCCGCCGATCGCGACGTTCAGCCCGTTCACCTGTCCTTGGAGGTAATCGAAGGCGCCGTCCTTGAGGCCGAATCCAGCGGTGACCTCGTACTTGTGCGAGAACGCGAGCACGACCGTCGCCCGTCCGGCCCATGTGCCGCCCTCCTGCCACTTGAATGAGACGTTCTTGAGCTCGATGCCGAGCGCGGTGACCTTCGGGACGAACAGCTCCAGCCCAGTGAAGTTCGGGCCGCTGTCGTTGTCGGTCGTGAACTGGGTCGTCGCGGTGAGCGACCCGAAGTAGTTGAACGGCCAGAACGACAGGTTCACCGTCGGCCGCAGGATCGTCTTGCCGGTCGGCGTGAACGACGCCGATAGCGCCGTGATTGCGAGGCCGTGCAGCGCGGGGATGCCGCTGAGGTCGAGCCCGACGAGCTCGTGGTTTCCGGTCCGACGTGCCGCTGAAGTCCCAGTCGATCGGCCCGTAGTAGAGGGGGATGTCCGGGCTGGTGTCGAGCGACACGGAGTACGTGCTGCGGACGCTCTTGATCGTCCTGGCGGCGGAGTCGATATCGAGCTCACGGTCGCCGTCCAGCGGCTTCAGGACCAGCCCGTTGACGCGCACGTCGGTGTTGTGGGTCGCGTACTCCGACCCGCGCTTGAAGAAGCAGCCGGGGCTGCGCGCATCGACGTACGTGAAGCGGACGGTGCGGTCGCAGTTCTGGCTGATCCGCGTCAGCGCCGTGATGCTGCCGCGGCGCCGGGCCCGCGGCCGGGCTGTTCGGCGTGGCGGTGATCGTGATCGTCGAGTAGTCCGACGAGAAGGCTGCGCTGTCGGCGGCGTGCAGCGTCATCGTCGTCGCCGTGTCCTGGCCGGCGACCGGGTTGGGAGCGAACGTCGCCGTCATCCCGGTCGGCAGGCCTGTCACGCTGAACGTCACGTTGCCGTTGGAGCCGTTGACGCGATTCAGCGTGAGCGGGTCGTCGAGCGAGTTGCCCTGCAGCACGTCGAGCACGCCGAGCCCTGGGCTGAGCGCGATGTCGGGTGGCGGCGGCGTGTCGGAGTACGTGATGGAGAGGTCGTCGAAGGCGACGTGTTCGCTGTGCTCGCCCGCCGGCACCTGAAGCTCGAACGAGACGATGTTCGGCGAGGCCGACGCCACCTCGAGCTTCGTCGTGAACGGGGCGCCCTCGGCGACGTCGGCCTCCTGGGACCCGACCACGTTGCCCCCGGCGTCGCGGGCGGTGAGGACGAGATGTGCGCTGCGGTTCTCGCCGTCGGCGATGTAGCCGACATACATGCTCACTGCACTGGCCGTCGAGTCGAGGCGCCCGACTGTCCGGGGGTTGAAGAAGCCCTCGCCGCAGCTCCCGACGCAGTGGTAGATGTCGGCCACGCGGTCGCCCGAGTGGGCAGCCATCCCAACCTGGTCCACATAGGGCTGGAAGCCGTCGCCCGCGGCCTGGCCGTCGAAGCGCACGCCGGCGGGCGTGCGGTACTGGTCGGAGATCGTCGTCCCGGCGGCCTGGTCGTCGAACGTGACGACCCTTGTGTCCGCGCGCGCCGGCGAGGCGAAGCCGAGCAGCGCCGCTGCGAGCGTGCACGCCGTCAGCCCTCTTCGCACATGACCGACCCTAAACCGGTCTCGCGCCGGGGCGCAAGTAGGCTGGCCGGCGATGCCCAGACGGTGGATCAGGGTCGCGCCGGCGGACGTGATGCTGCGAGGGCTTCGAGGCGATCCGCCGCGAGGCGGACGTGCCGGCGGCGTTCCCGCCGGCGGTCCGAGGCCGAGGCCCGGGACGCCGCGGGCAGGACCGGCGGCGCGGACGCGCGCGTGGACATCCCGTTCGCGACGATCGATCCGCCGGGCTCGCGCGATCTGGACCAGGCGATGCACATCGAGCGCCGCGGCGACGGCCATCGCGTCCACTACGCGATCGCAGACGTCGGCGCGTTCGTCGCCCCGGGCAGCGCGCTCGATGCCGACACGCACGCGCGCGGCGTCACGGTCTACGCGCCGGACGCCAACACGCCGCTGCATCCGCCGGTGCTCTCCGAGGGCGCCGCCAGCCTGCTGCCCGAGCAGTGGCGGCCGGCCGTGCTGTGGACGCTCGACCTCGATGGCAGCCGGCGAGCTGGTCGAGACGAACGTCGAGCGCGCGCAGGTCCGCAGCGCGGCGCAGCACACGTATGCCGATGTCCCGCCGGAGCTCGCCGGGCTGCTGAAGGAGGTCGGCGAGCGCCGGCTCGCCCTGGAGCGGGCGCGCGGCGGCGTGCGGCTGAACGTGCCCGAGCAGGAGGTCGTCAAGGACGGCTCGGGCTGGACGGTGCACTACCGCGTGCCGCTCGAGACCGAGGACCACAACGCGCAGATCTCGCTGCTCACCGGGATGGCCGCGGCGCAGCTGATGCTGAAGGCCGGGGTGGGGATCCTGCGCACCCAGCCGCCGCCCCGACGAGCGCTCGCTGAATCGCCTGCGCCTCCAGGCGCAGGCGCTCGCGGTGCCGTGGCCGGACGGCGATGCCCTACCCCGAGTTCATCCGGACGCTGGACCCGTCGAAGCCCGCGCACGCCGCGCTCATGCAGGAGGCCACGGGCGTCGGCCGCGGCGCCGGCTACACCGCGTTCGACGGCACGCCGCCGCCGGCGCCCGAGCACTTCGCGATCGCTGCGTCCTACGCGCATGCGACGGCGCCGCTGCGCAGGCTGCAGGACCGCTACGTCTCGGAGTGCTGCCTGGCGGCATGCGCCGGCACCGCGCCGCCCGATTGGGTCCGCGCCGGGCTCGCCGCGCTCCCCGGCGCGATGGCGAAGGGCGACCACCGCGCCCGCGCCGTCGAGCGCGGCGATCGTCGACCTCGTCGAGGCCGTCCTGCTGCAGGGCCGCGAGGGGGAGACGTTCGACGCGGTCGTCATCGACGACGGCCTCGTGCAGCTGCGCGACCCGGCGGTGCGCGGCCGCATCGGCAAGGACGCGCCGGAGCCGGGCAGCGAGATCACGGTCCGCCTGGATCGCGCCGATCCCGTGGCCCGGGCCGTCGAGTTCAGCGTCGCCTAGCTGTCGCGCGCCCGCAGGCTCGGTGGCCGGGGCCCGGCCACGGCGCGAGGATCAGCGCGAGCAGCGCGTCCTCGATCGCGACGACGGCGTGGCGCTCCTGCGGCTCCCAGTGCACGAGCGCACCGGCCCCGACGCGCCGGACGTCGTCGCCCTCGCCGACGTCCACCGTGCCGCGGTGCACGTGCAGCCACGCGTGCTCGTGCACCTCGTGGTCGCCGAGCTCTTCGCCGGCGGGAAGGTTGATCGCGATCACCCGCGCCGCACCCTCGTCGGAATGCAGCACCTCCGGCTGACGCGGCTCGACATCAAGCGCAGTGAGATCCCAGACGTCCATGGGCCGAGCCTACCCAGACGGGCTACGTGAAGGGCTGCAGCGAAGCGCGGGCGGCGGCCACCGCGGCGGTGATGTCGGCGCGCCGCGCCACCGTTGCGGCCAGTGCGCCGAGCGCCTGCGTGGCACGGCGGTAGGCCGCCGGGTCGGCGGCTTCGAAGTCCGCCTGGTGGCCGCGCGAGCGACTGGCGGGCGCGCTGGACGTCGGCCTTTGCCGCCGCGAACTCCGTCGCGCGCGACGACGCGGCCGCCGCGGACCGCCTGGCCGTACTCGACCGTCAGCAGCTCGACGCCGTCGAGCGCCTCGGCCGCCGCCGAGCGGGCGGACGCGACGCGCTCGGAGTGGCTCGGTGGCCCGCCGCCGCTGCTCGCCAGCACGATGACGATCGCGGCGATCACGACGACCGCCACGCCGGCGGCGATCGCGATCCTGCGGTTGCGCCGGGTGCGTCCGGCCTCGCGGTAGAGCGACATCTAGCGCCCAGACCACGCGCGACGGCCGGCCCGTCGTTGCCGTTCAGCACGGCCGCGGCGCCGGTGATGATGTCCTCCGCGCGGCGGCTGTCGCTGAGGTCGACGACGTGTGCGCCGGCGACGACGCAGACGCGCGGCAGCAGCGAGCCGACGCCGAGGTTCGTCGTGCCGTCCTCGACCGCGCGCTCCAGCTCGGCGAGCAGCCGCTCGCTGTTCTCGGCGAGCACGACGCGCCGCGCGCGCTCGACGACCGGGACGGCGCCGAGCCCGTCGACCACCGCGACCTGCGACGAGCCGTCGTCGCTGAACACGCGGTAGTAGCCGGTCGAGGCCACGATCCGCAGCTGGTCGGCCGCGGCGCCCGTGACCGTTGCGGCGACGGCGCGCTGGCCGTCCTCGTCCAGCGGCTCGCGGCCGGCGGCGCCCGACTCGAGCGCGACGGCGCCGGTGGCGACCGCGCGCAGCCAGCCGTTGCGCGCCTCGAACTTCGCCAGGACGGTGACGGTCATGCGGCGCGGCGCCGGCGTCGACGCATGCGCGCTCGGCGTCGCGGGCCAGCGCGGCGGTCGCGCCCGGCCCGGAGCAGTGGCGGATGATCTCGGCGCGCACGAGCGACAGCGCGGCGCCGATCGACGACAGGACCTCCGGGTGCTCGGGGCGCAGCAGCGGGCGCCCGAGGCGCTCGGCCACGCGCGGCGCGAGCGCGGTCCCGGCGCCGCCGAGGGCGACCACCGGCACGTCGGGGCCGAAGCCGTGCGCCTTGCGCCGCCTCCGCGACCGCCTCGGCGATCTTGTCCACGGCGCCGTCGAGCAGCTGCTGGGCGACCTCGTCGCCGCTGCGCTTCAGCCGCGCGCCGAGGGCTTCGAACGCGAGCTTCGCGGCCTGCGCCGAGCCGTGCGCCCAGTGCTCCTCGCCGCTCACCAGGCCGAGCGCGTTCGCCGCGCACGTCGCGGTGACCGCCCACGTCCGGTCGCCCGCGCGCACGACCGCGTACGCCTCGGGGTCACCCTCGCGCGGGGCGATCACGTCCGCCCGCGCGCCCGCCAGCTCGGCGGGATCGGCGAAGCACGCGTAGGGCAGGCCGGCGACGTGCGCGCTGCGGGGCCCGACCTCGTCGACGCGGCGCCGGCCGAGCCGCGCCATCGAGCCGCCGGCGGCGCCGACGACCCACGAGTCGACCGAGCGGATCGACGTCGGCCGGCCCATGACGCGCAGGTCGCGAAGGACGGTGCGGCCGTGCTTGACGACGGACACGTTCGAGCTCGTGCCGCCGCACTCGAGGATGATCCCGTCGGTCAGCCGCAGCTGATGCAGCGCCGCGGCGACGCCGGCGGCCGGCCCGGAGCCGACGGTGCGCGACGGCGCCGAGCGGAACGCGTCGAGCGACATCGCCCCGCCGTCGCCGCGCAGCACGAGCAGCGGGACGTCGATGTCGGCCTCGCGCAGCACGCGATCGACGACGCTGGCCGTCCGCTCGACCACGGGCAGGATCGAGGCGTTGACGGCGGCCGACACGGTCCGGACCTCGAGCCCGTAGGTGCCCGTCAGCTCGTGGCCGGCGCACACCGGGATCCCGCGCGCGTGCGCGCGCGCGACGACCTGGTCCTCCTGCTCGGGTGCGTCGACGCTGAACGCGCCGCTGACCGCCAGCGCGGTGCAGCCGCGGGCCTGGAGGTCGTCGAGCACCGCGTCGATCGCCTCGTCGGTGAGGCCGTGGGTGGCGTCGAGGAACGCGTGGTCGGTGTGCAGCACCCGGCCTGGGGCGAGCGCGAGCGTCCCGACGCGCGTGCGCTTGCGCGCCTTGCGCAGCTCCGGCTGCGCGCCGATCCCGATCACGCCGACGCGCGCGACGTCGCCCTCGAGCAGCGCGTTCATCGCGGTGGTCGTCGAGTACGCGACGAGGTCGACCTGGGCGCGGTCGTCGCCGAGCTCGTCGAGCAGCTTGCGCAGCGCCGCGGCCACGCCTTCGACCACGCCGTCGGGCGCGTGGTGGCTCGTCGGCACCACCGCGTGCGCTCGCAGGCTCAGCGGCTGCGTGGAGACGGCGACGGCCTTGGTGAAGGTCCCGCCGACGTCGACGCCCACCCGCAGGCCGGGCCGTGTGGTCAAGCGGTCGAGACCTCCGTCGTGCGGCGCGCCCGCATCGGCGCCAGCCAGAACACCCACGCCGCGCCGAGCGCGAAGATCGCGAGCAGGGCGGCTTGGGCGATCAGGCCCTGGGTGGTGGGGTGGATGCCGGTCAGCTCGGCGACGAACACCGGCAGCCGCGCCCAGCCGGCGTGGACCGGCGTCGCGGTGATCACGTCGGCGGACTGCAGCGAGCGCACGGCGTTGCCGGTGAACGCAACGCTCAGCAGCAGCAGGATGGAGGCGCCGGTGATCAGCATCGGCTTGAGCGGCAGCTTCTTGCCGAGCCCGAGAATCGCGTAGCCGACCGCGCCGAGCGCGGCGACCGCGGCCGCGATGCCGAGCCAGACATACAGGCCGAGCCCTTCGGCGAACAGCGACAGCGCCTGGTAGAAGAGCACGGTCTCGAAGCCCTCGCGGTAGACGGCGGTGAACCCGAGCCCGACGAACGCCGCCGTCGAGCCCGCCGCGATCGCGGCGGCCGTGCGCGCGCGCATGAACTCCATGCGCCGCTTGTGCTCGAGTCGCTGCACGAGCCAGAAGCTCACGGCGATCAGCACGACCACCGCGAACAGCGCGGTGATCGCCTCCAGCAGCTCGCGGTTGACCGGCGCGATGTCGATCACCAGCGTCGTCAGCACCCAGGTGAGCGCCGTCGCCAGGCCGGCCGCGGCGACGCCGAAGCCGAGCGGGCGCTTGTAGTTGGCGGCGCTCCCCGCCGCCAGCGATCCGAGCAGGATCGCGATGAGCAGCACGGCCTCGACGCCTTCGCGGAACAGGATCGAGAACGAGAAGCCGAATGCGATCAGCGGCGCGGCGATGCCCTTCTTGCCGAGCTCGCGGTCGACGTCGAGCAGCTGATGGCGCAGCTTCACGACCGATCCGCGGACCGTCGACAGCGACGCGCCGCTGCGGATCTCGTTGCGCAGCTCGGCGAACGTGAACTCGGTGTCGAGCACGAGGTTCGGGTTGCGCAGGCGCAGCGGCACCTCGACGAACTCGAAGTGGTCGAGGTAGGCGTTGCGCGCCAGCGTGTAGGCGCGAGCCCGATCGCCCGCCTTGAACGCCGCCAGGGCGTCGGACACCCCCTGGGAGGCGAGCGTCATCTCGTGACGCCCCTTCGCCAGCTCGTCTCCGCCGGCCGCCTGTGCCCCGGCCGGTGCGAGCAGGGCGGCTGCCAGCGAGCAGCGCCGCGACGATGCGCGCGATCCGGCTCACCGCAGCGCGTCCTCCGCCTTGTCGAGGTCGGCGACGATCGCCTTGACCTGTGCCTCGACCTCCGCCGCCGGCTTGCCGGCCTTCATGCTCGCGCGCAGGTCGTCGCTGATCGCGTGCTCGAGCTCCTCGTTGAGCTCGTGGTCCCTGGTGCCGAGCGGTCCCTCGACCTCCTCGAAGTGCGCGACGTAGGCCTCGGCGACCTGCTCCCGCGCGGCCGCCTTGTCACCGCTCTTGTACGTCGCGAGCGCCTGCGTGAGAGCATCCCGCGTCTCGCGGACCTCCCTGCGCGCCGTCGCCGGGCTGCTGCTGGTGCTGGTCCGCTCCGTCGAGTCGCTGTCGCCGCAGGCGGTGAGGGCGAGCGAGCTCACGATGGCGGTGGTCAGTCCGATACGCATGCGGTGTTAGGTACCCCTAAGTCGATTGCTTCCTGGAGAATAAGCAAATCCAACCGTGGGCGTCGGAATACCCTTCAGCATCGTGAACATGCGGCTCGTCGTCTCGTGTCCGGATCGCCCCGGAATCATCAGCGCCGTCTCGGGCTTCCTCGCCCAAGCGGGGGCGAACATCGTGCGCTCGGACCAGTACTCGACCGACCCGGCAGGCGGCACGTTCTTCCTGCGCATGGAGTTCACGGGCGCGGTCGCGGACCTCGCGCAGCGCTTCGGCCCGGAGGTCGGCGAGCGGTTCGAGATGGAGTGGCGCTTCTCGCGACGTCGCGGTGCCCAAGCGCATCGCGATCCTCGTCTCGCGCGAGGACCACTGCCTGCAGGAGCTGCTGTGGCGCAGGCGTCGCGGGGAGCTCGACGCCGAGCTCGTGCTGGTTGCGTCGAACCACGAGGACCTGCGGCCCGACGCGGAGGCGTTCGGCCTTCCGTTCCACCATGTGCCGGTCACGCCGGACACGAAGCCCGCGGCAGAGGCACGCCTGCTCGAGCTGCTCGCCGGGCGCTGCGACCTGGTCGTGCTGGCGCGCTACATGCAGATCCTGTCGCGCGACTTCCTGGACCGGGTCGGCGTGCCGGTCATCAACATCCACCACTCCTTCCTACCGGCGTTCGCGGGCGCCGCTCCGTACGAGCAGGCGCGCGAGCGCGGCGTGAAGCTCATCGGCGCGACCGCCCACTACGTGACCGAGGAGCTCGACGCGGGCCCGATCATCGAGCAGGACGTGATCCGCGTCTCACACCGCGACGACGTGCCGACGCTCACCCGGCTCGGCGCCGACATCGAGCGAGCCGTGCTCTCGCGCGCCGTCCAATCGCACTGCCAGGACCGCGTGCTGCGCCACGGCGACACGACGGTGGTGTTCTAGGGCCCGCCCGCCGAAGCCCCGAACTGCTCGATCCCGATCACGGGTCGCAGCGCAGCCTCCATGTCCGGCCCGGCGAACGCCCTGCGCAGCGTGTCCTCGCCGAGCGCGTTGCCCAGCGCGGCCATGATCATCCCCTGGTCGAGCGAGAGGTAGGAGCCGGACACCCTGCCGGTCTGGACGTTCACACTGTCGCGGAAGCCCCACTTGCCGTACATGCCAGGGAACCGGTCCGCGAGCGCGGTCACGTCGGCGAGCGTCTCCTGCGGGGCGAACCGCAGTGCGAGGAACGCCGCATGCGGCGTGACGACGCCGTTGGTGTACGCCGATGGCGGCGGGTCGAGCTGCGGGTCGCGGCCGGTGCAGCCCGCGAAGCCATGGTCGACGGTCGTGCGGTCCTCGTTGGACGTGCTGCCGCCGGGGTCCATGCCGATCGCATCGACGCCGTAGCCGCCGTAGCCGCCCTCGGGCGTGTTCGACGGCGAGAACCCCCAGACCCCGTAGCCGGCGTCCACCATGCCGTGATGGATCTGGGCCTGCACCGTCACCGGGTGGTTGACGCCCCAGCTGTCCGGGGCCCAGCTCTCCTCGGGGACGAACAGGTCCGGCATCAGCGCCTCGAACATGCTGCCGCCCCAGGACGGCGTCACGAGCGTGCCGTCGTACGGGTAGGCGCCCTCGAACACCGGCACGCCGAAGTAGGTCCGGGTCACGCCGATCGGCTTGGTCTCCTGCCACGACCAGTCGCACGTGTCGGGGAACGAGCGCCAGCGCCCGTAGTACTCCTTCTGGGGCAGCTGCCCGCGGGCGATGCCGATGTAGTCGACGATCCGGCTCTCGCTGACGACGGTGTCGTAGCAGCAGGGCGACGCCGCGGGATCGTCGGGCCGGTAGTGGAACAGGACGCGGTTGCGATCCGGCACGTAGTAGAAGCCGAAGTCCATCGCGTCGTACAGCGCTCCCGCGCGATCCGCGAGCGCCGGGACGCTGCGCTGCACGATCCGCAGGCCGACGGCCAGCCAGCCGTTGTCGACCGACGACAGGATCGGGTGGAACTCGTCGCTCGGCTTCGGGGGCCAGAACGTCAGCTTCGCGCCCGTCCGGTGGTCGTACCAGTTGTAGTACTGGCCGGTCTCGCCGTAGCGCTCCATGTGCTCGAGCGTCGTCAGCGTCCGCGAGAGCCGCTGGACGAGCTCGTCGGAGTCGATGAAGCCCAGGCGCCGTGCCGCGACGGCGCTCCACATGTAGGCACCGATGTTCGTGGTCGACGTCTGGACGCTCGTCGAGCCGTCCGCGTTCAGGACGTCGGCCGGCAGGCCGGACTGCCTGTCGGTCATCGCGGTGAACGACCTCCAGGTCCGCTGCGCCACCTGTCGCAGCGAGACGCTGTCGGCGGATGCCCCGGCTGCCGGGACGAGGACCAGCGCCGCGGCGAGCGCGGCAATCCATCTGAATCTCATGACGCCTCCCGGGCGTCCGGTACCCCTGCCGTCGCCGCGTGAACCACCGCGGTTTGGCGTGTTGTCGCAATGGTTACAAGCCCCGTCACCGGCGGTCGTGGTGGCCGCGGGAGTTCTAAGCGGGGAGTGCGCAGCATGCGTCGATTTGGTCGTCCGGCGACGATGATCGCTGCCACCATTGCGGTGGCCGGCGTGACGGGCGTGGGGGTGGTGACCGCGGGCAACAGGTCCACCGACGAGCGCGCGTTGCGCAAGACCCGAAGCGCGCCGAGCCAGTCGGTGGAGTCGAAGGTCAACGCGCTGCTGAGCAAGATGACCCTCGAGGAGAAGCTCAACCAGCTGACGCTGCTCAACGACGGGCAGATCAATGCAGACGAGGCGAAGAAGCCGGTCGGAGGCGTCTTCAGCCTCACCAACCCCGCCGACATCAACAAGTTCCAGCACATGGCGGTCGACGACTCGCGGCTGCACATCCCGATCCTGTTCGCCTACGACACGATCCACGGCTACCGCACGATCTTCCCGATCCCGCTCGGCACCGCCAGCAGCTTCGACCCGACGGTTGCAGCGGACGATCACCGCATCGGCGCGATGGAGACCGCCGCGGTCGGGATCAAGCAGATCTACAGCCCGATGGTGGACGTCTCCCACGAGCCGCGCTGGGGCCGCAGCTCCGAGGGCAACGGCGAGGACCCGTACCTCGGTTCGGTCATGGCGGCGGCGCGCGTGAAGGCCGCCCAGGGCAGCGACTACAGCGCGCCCGACAAGGTCGTCACGAGCGTCAAGCACTTCGCCGCCTACGGCCAGCCGGAGGGCGGGCGCGACTACAACACGACCGACATGTCCGAAGCGCGGCTGCGCAACTTCTACCTGCCGCCCTTCAAGGCCGCGATCGACGCCGGCGCCGACACGGCGATGTGCTCGTTCAACGCGATCAACGGCGTGCCGGGCTGCGCCAACCCGCACACCGAGACCAACATCCTCAAGAAGGAATGGGGCTTCGACGGGTTCATCGAGGGCGACTACACCGCGGTCGACGAGCTGCTGCGCCACGGCGTCGCGGCCAACGGCTGTGACGCGGCACGCGTCGCGCTCAACGCGGGCACCGACATGGAGATGGTGTCGACGCACTACCGCGACTGCGGCCAGCAGCTGGTGTCGAGCGGCGCGGTGTCGATGGCTCGGATCAACGACGCGGTGCGCAGGATCCTGCGCGTGAAGTTCCGCGCCGGCCTGTTCGACCATCCCTATGTCGACGTGGCTGCCGCAGAGCAGGTGAAGCCGACGGACGCGACCCGTGCGATCGCCCGCCCTGACGCTGCACGCTCGATGGTCCTGCTGAAGAACGACAACAACGCGCTGCCGCTGAAGGACGGCCAGTCAGTTGCCCTGATCGGGCCGCTCGGCGACGACAAGCACGACATGCTGGGGCCGTGGTGGGGCAAGGGCGATGACGCCGACGCCGTCAGCGTCCTCACGGGCATGACGGACGCAGGCGTCAACGCGACGTTCACCGAGGGCTGCCACATGGACGACCAGGAGCTCTACAACCCGGCGCACGAGTGTCCGACCGTCGATACGGCCGGCGTCAACGCCGCGGTTGCCGGTGCCCAGCAGATTGTCGTCGCGCTCGGCGAGACGCGGTTGCAGAGCGGTGAGGCGGAGGTCCGCAGCAACATCGAGCTCCCCGGCAAGCAGCAGGAGCTGCTCGACACCGTCGTCGCCGCGGCGAACGGCAAGCCCGTCACGGTCGTGCTGTTCAACGGCCGGCCGCTGGACCTGACGAAGGTCGCCGACAAGGCCGACGCGATCCTCGAGGCATGGTTCCCCGGCATCGAGGCGGGCCACGCCATCGCCGACGTGCTGACCGGCAAGGTGAACCCGGGCGGCAAGCTGCCAGTCAGCTTCCCGCGCAGCGTCGGCCAGGTGCCGATCTACTACAACCACGAGCCCACCGGGCGGCCGTGTGACCCGACGTTCCGCTGGAACTCGCGCTATCGCGACATCCTGTCGTGCAGCCCGCTGTACAAGTTCGGCTTCGGGTTGAGCTACAGCACGTTCACGGTGTCGGACCTGACGCTGAGCTCGAACACGCTGAACGCGAAGGGCGGGAGCATCACGGTGACCGCCAAGGTCAACAACACCGCGGGCCCCGACGGCGACGACGTGGCGCAGCTCTACATCCACGACCCGGTGGCGAGCATCTCGCAGCCGGTGCGCAGGCTGCGCGGCTTCGAGCGGGTGACGGTGCCCGCCGGGCAGTCGACGACGGTCACGTGGCACCTCGACCGCAACGACGTCGGGTTCTACGACAACAGCGGCAACTTCGTCGTCGAGCCGGGGACGATCGAGGTCTACGTCGGCGACAGCTCAGACGCCGACATGAAGGGGACGTTCACCGTGCACTGAGTCGGGCGGCGAGGTAGGCGATCATGCGGCGCGTCAGCGCCTCGGCGTGCATGAGCTCGTCGCCCCTCGGGGCGACGGGCTCAGCCAGCCGCTCGGCCGCGGCGGCGACGTCGCGGCTCGCCGAGGGCGCGGCGAGCGCGCAGCACACGCGCGCCGCCGCGCGAACGGTCTCGCGCTCCGTCGTCCAGAAGGCGTCGAAGACGCGGTCGCCCTCCCGCGCGGGCGCCTGACCGGGCCGCTCCCACGCCACCAGGCAGGCGGAACGGTCCTCGCCGTCGCAGACGACGACCCATTCGCGCGCGAGCGGCTCGGCCGCCCGGATCGGCACCTCGACCGGCCCGCCGCGCGGGCGCCGGACGCGCGGGAAGTCGGCGAAGACGATCGCGCTCGAGGTTGCGGCACTCAGCTCGCGCCAGCGCGGTTCGGCGGCGCGGTAATGGGCCTCGTGCTGGAACGCGCCGAACAGCGCGACCTGGCTGGCGCCATACGTGCATTCGTCCTCGATCGCGTGGCTGAGCGCGACGAGCGAACGCTTGGCCATGCGCTCCACCGGCACGTCGGGGCGCAGCTTGCGCACGGCGGCGAACACCGACTCGGGCGTTCGCCCGCCGGCTTCGCGGGCGCGTCCGATCGCGACGCCCGTCGGGATGCCGCTGTCGCGCAGCCGCGCCGCGTGGCGCAGCCGATCGACGTCGGCGGCGTCGTAGCGCCGATGGCCGCTGGGGAGCCGGTGCGGCTCCGGAAACCCGTAGCGCTGCTCCCATGCGCGCAGCGTGGCCTCGCCGATGCCGGTCTGTTCGACGACGTCGCGCATGCGCAAAGCGGGGGAGGACATCGCGCTCAAGCATAGCTTTCTCGTAGGACGTATAGAAAAAACTCGACAAGTCGCTAGTATCTGCGCCGGATGCGAGTCGTCGTCACTGGAGCCACCGGAACGATCGGGCACGCGGTCGTGCAGGCACTGCTCGACCGCGGCGACGCGGTCGTGGCCCTCTCGCGCGACGCCGAGCGGGCGCGCGAGGCCCTGCCCGCCGGCGCGCAGGCCGCCGAGTGGGCCGAGCCCGAGCGCAGCGCCCCACCCCTCTCGGCGTTGCGCGGCGCCGACGCCGTCGTGCACATGCTCGGTGAGCCGATCGACCAGCGCTGGACGCCCGAGGCGCGCAGGCGCATCCATGACTCGCGCGTGCAGAGCACGCGACTGATCGTCGGCGCGCTGCTCACGCTGCCCGAGGACGAGCGCCCGTCGGTGCTTGTCTCGCAGTCCGCCACGGGGTTCTACGGCCCCAGCGACGATCGGCGGCTCGACGAGGGCGCCCCTCCCGGCGACGGCTTCCTCGCCGAGGTCGTCAAGGAATGGGAGCGCGCCGCACGTGTCGCGGCGGCCCGGCTGCGCGTCGTCTGCCTGCGCACCGGGGTCGTCCTCTCTCCGAGCGGCGGGGCACTCGCGAAGATGCTTCCGTTCTTCCGCCTCGGCGTCGGTGGCCCCGTGGCCGGCGGGAAGCAGTACGTCCCGTGGATCCACCTCCAGGACGTGGTCGGCGCCGTCCTGCGGTCGCTCGACGACGACAGCGTCGCGGGGCCGATCAACGTCACCGCGCCCGAGCCCGTGACCAACGCCGAGCTCTCCAAGGCGCTCGGTGATGCCCTGCACCGGCCCGCGGTGCTGCCCGTGCCCAGCTTCGCGTTGCGTGGCCTCTACGGGGCGATGGCGGAGATCGTGGTCACCGGCCAGCGGGTGGTTCCGCGCCGGCTGACGGAGATCGGCTACGAGTTCCGCCACCCGCTCGTCGGGCCGGCGCTGCACGACGTGCTCGCCCGATGAGGGTCCATCGGCTCGAGCGCGAGCAGCTGCTGCCGCTGCCGCTCCAGGATGTCTTCGCGTTCTTCTCCGAGGCTCACAACCTCGAGAGGATCACGCCGCCCTGGCTGCACTTCGAGGTGCTCACTCCCGAGCCCGTCCGGATGGCGCCCGGCACCCGGATCGACTACCGGCTGCGCCTGCGCGGCCTCCCGCTGCGCTGGGTCACGCGGATCGACGAGTGGGAGGCCAACCGCGCGTTCGTCGATCGCCAGGTCCGCGGCCCCTACCGGCTCTGGCACCACCGCCACGACTTCAGAGCGGTCGGCGGCGGCACCGCCGTACGCGACGTCGTCCGCTACCAGCTCCCGCTCGGGTTGCTCGGCGCGGTCGCGCACGCCGCGCTCGTGCGGCGCGACCTCGAGCGGATCTTCGACTTCCGCCAGCGAGCCGTCGCCCGGATCCTGCAGCCCATGACAACCACAGGAGTCGCATGATGGTCCCCTACTTGAGCTATCGGGATGCGCCGGCCGCGATCGCCTGGCTCGAGCGCCTCGGCTTTGCCGTGACGACGCGCCAGGACGGCGACGACGGCACGGTCCTGCACGCCGAGCTCAAGCGTGGCGACGAGGTCGTGATGCTCGCGAGCTTCGACGCCGACTACGAGATCCCGCCGCTGCGCGGGCAGTCCGTCGGCCACGGGATCTACCTGCGGGTCGACGATGTGGCAGCCCTGCATGCGGCGGCAGTTGAGGCCGGCGGCCGGACGTGTTCGCCCCGGAGCTCACCGAGTGGGGGACCGAGCGCGCCCGGGTCCTCGACCGCGAGGGTTACGAGTGGAGCTTCGGGAGCTATGAGCCGGGCGCGAGCTGGTGACCCTGATCCGATTGGCGAACGGCTGCGAAGAAAGCGACATGGCTCGTTCACGAGTAGCGATCGTCGGCGCCGGGGTGTCCGGCCTGACGGTCGCGCACCGGCTGCACCCGCGCCACGACGTCACGGTGTTCGAGGCCGGCTCCTACGCGGGCGGCCACACCAACACCGTGCGCGTCGACCTGCCAGACGAGACGCTCGACGTCGACACAGGCTTCATCGTCTTCAACGACCGCAACTACCCGAACTTCGAGCGCCTGCTCGCGGAGCTCGGCGTCGCGAGCCAGCCGTCCACGATGAGCTTCTCGGTCAGCGCGGTCTCGGAGGACTTCGAGTACGCCGGCACGCCCCGCGGCCTGCTCGCCCAGCCCGGCAACCTCACGCGCCCGGCGTTCGTGCGGATGATCCGCGAGTACGTGCGCTTCAACCGCGACGCGCGCGTCCTGCTCGAGTCCGGCGACGACCGCACCTCGCTGGGCGACTGGCTGGCGGACCTGCGCTACTCCGACGCGTTCGTCCGCAAGCTGATCGTCCCGCAGGCCGCCGCCGTGTGGTCGGCCGATCCGCGACCAGATGTGGTCGTTCCCCGCGCGCTTTCTCGTCACGTTCTTCCACAACCACGGGATGCTGTCGATCAGCGGGCGCCCGCAGTGGCGAACGGTCGCCGGCGGGTCGGCCCGCTACGTCGAGGCGATCACCAGGCCGTTCGCGGATCGGATCAGGCTGAACACGCCGGTCGAGTCGGTTCAGCGCTGCAGGACGGGGTGCTCGTGACCCCGCGCGGGGGTGAGCCCGAGCGCTTCGACGAGGTCGTGCTCGCAACGCACGCGGACCAGTCGCTGGCCGTACTCGCTGATGCCACCGACCGCGAGCACGAGATCCTCGGCGCGATCCCGTACCAGCCCAACGAGGCCGTGCTGCACACCGATCGCTCGCTGCTGCCGCGCCGGCGCGCCGCGTGGTCGAGCTGGAACTACCACCTGCTCGACGAGCCGACCGGCAGCTCGACGGTGACCTACCACATGAACACGCTGCAGCGGCTGCCGTCCAAGCGCGAGCTGTGCGTGACGCTGAACCGCAGCGAGGCGATCGACCCGGAGCAGGTGATCGCGACGATCCCCTACGCCCACCCGGTGTTCACGCCGGAGGGCTGGCGCGCGCAGGACCGCCACGGCGAGATCTCCGGCGTCAATCGCACGCACTACTGCGGCGCCTACTGGCGCTGGGGCTTCCACGAGGACGGCGTCGTCAGCGCGCTGCGCGTCGCGGAGCGGTTCGCATGACCGCCAGCTGCGTCTACGAGGGGACGATCCACCATCGCCGGCACGAACCCGTGCGTCACGAGCTGCGCTATCCGATCGCGCTGCTGTTCCTCGACCTGGATGAGCTGCCCGAGGTGCTCGACGGGCACGCGCTCTGGTCGGCGCGGCGTCCCGCGCTCGGGTGGTTCCGGCGCGCGGACTACATGAGCGCCGCCGCCGTGCGCGGTCGCGCGGGGACCGCGGGCCCGGTCCGGCTGCTCACGCACGCCCGGACGTACGGGCACTGCTTCAACCCGGTCAGCTTCTACTACTGCTACGACGCGGCGGGCGAGCGCGTCGAGGCCGTCGTCGCCGAGGTCACGAACACGCCCTGGGGCGAGCGCCACGCGTACGTGCTGCGCCGCGACGGCGACGAGCGCGTCATCGAGGGCGGCTTCGACAAGGCGTTTCACGTCTCGCCGTTCATGGGCATGGACCACCGGTACGCGTGGCGCGTCGTCGAGCCGGGGCCCGAGCTGCTCGTGCACATCGACTCGCTGCGCGACGGGCGCAGGACGTTCGACGCGACGCTGACGCTGCAGCGCCGCGAGCTGAACGGCCGGATGCTCAACCGGCTGCTGTGGCGCTACCCGGCTGCGACGCTCGTGGCCGGCGCGCGGATCTACGCCCACGCGCTGCGCCTGAAGCTCAAGGGCGCGCCGTACTTCCCGCATCCGGGGCGGCGCGTCGTGATCGCGCGCGCCGTCGTCACTTCGCTGCTGCGCCGGATCGAGGGCGGGACGCTGACGATCGTCGAGCCGGGCCGCACCCACACGTTCGGCGATCTCGACGAGGCGCTGCGGGTGACGGTCACGCTGCACGATCCCGGCGTGTGGCGCGCGCTGCTGCGCGGCAGCACGGGCCTCGGCGAGAGCTACATGGACGGCCGCTGGGACGCCGACGACGTGACCGCGCTCGTCCGGCTCGCGGCGCGCAACGCGCCGAAGCTCGATCGCCTGCGCGTCGCGCTTCGCCGTCCTCGTGCGGCCCGTGCAGCTGCTCCGTGGCGGGCGGGCGAACACCGTGCGGCGCAGCCGCCGCCAGATCTCGCGCCACTACGACCTCGGCAACGACCTGTTCGCGGCGATGCTCGACGACCGGATGATGTACTCGTCCGCGATCTTCGCGACGCCGCACGACTCGCTCGAGAACGCCCAGCTGGCCAAGCTCGACGCCATCTGCACCAAGCTCGAGCTGCGCCCGGACGACCACCTGCTCGAGATCGGCACGGGCTGGGGCGGCCTGGCGATCCACGCGGCCTCGCGCTACGGATGCCGCGTCACGACGACGACGATCTCGCGCGAGCAGCACCGCGAGGCGGTGGCGCGCGTCCGCGCCGCCGGGGTTGCGGATCGCGTCACCGTGCTGCTGCGCGACTATCGCGAGCTCGAGGACACCTACGACAAGCTCGTCGCGATCGAGATGATCGAGGCCGTCGGCTGGCGCAACTTCGACGACTTCTTCGAGCGCGTGAGCGAGCTCGTGGAGCCCGACGGGCTCGCGCTCCTGCAGGCGATCCTGATCGACGACCGCGCCTTCGACGTCGAGAAGGCCGGGACGAGCTTCATCACCACGTTCATCTTCCCCGGCGGCGGCGCTGCCGTCGATGGAGGTCATGGCGCGGTGCATCCGCCGCCGCACCGACCTGCAGTGGCTCGACGCAGGACATCACTGCCGACTACGTCCTCACGCTGCGCCACTGGCGCGAGCGGTTCCTCGGCGCGTGCGCCGCAGCTCGAGGCCGCGGGCTACGACCCGCGCTTCCAGCGGCTGTGGGAGCTCTACCTGCGCTACTGCGAGGCGGGCTTCATGGAGCGGCGGATCACCGACGTGCAGGCGCTGTTCGCCAAGCCGGGCTACCGGTCCGCCGCGGTGCGGCCAGTCCCGCGGCTCGCGGGTGAACATGCGATCGCTGATCGCATCGAGGAGAAAGGCCGGGCCGCGTGAGGCGAGTTTGGCGAATGCCAGCCGCCCACCGGGCCCGACGACGTGGTCACCACGCTTCATCGCGCTGACGACCTTGTCAGCCCACGCCTCGGGCGTGACGCTCGGCCAGTCGCCGGTGTCCATGTGCCCGCCGTAGACCTCCCGGGTGTCGGCGAGCATGTCGGTCTCCACGCCGGGGGTGACCAGGTGCATGACGTCGATGCCGGCAGGCTTGAGCTCGCGCCGCAGCGACTCGCTCAGGGCCACGACCCCCGCCTTCGCTGCGGCGTAGGTGCTCGCCGCAGGAAACGAGGCATACCCGCTGATCGACGCGTTGTTGACGATCAGGCCGCGGCCGCGCTCGAGCATGGCGGGAAGCACCCTCGCGGTCAGGTGGGCGACCGCGACGAGGTTGACCTGGAACATCGCGTAGACGTCGTCGATCGGCTGCTCCTCGAGCAGGCCGCCGGTCATGAGGCCCGCGTTGTTGACGAGCACGTCGATCGGTGGCAGCCCGGCGACCGAGGCCTCGATCGACTCGCGGCTGGAGAGGTCGACCGTGACCGCGCGGGCGTTGTCGAGCGGCTGCACCTTCGCGGTGTCGCGCGCGCCGAGCAACACCTCGGCGACCGGCTCCTGGGCGAGCCGCTCGGCGATCGCACGGCCGATCCCGCGGTTGGCGCCGGTGACGAGAACGGTGGTGCCTGAGAGATCCATGGTGGGGGTAGGTTCGCGCAATGCCCGCGACTAGATCACTCGCCGTGACCGTGCTCGGCCTGCGCGTCGCCTACGGCGTGGCCCTGATCGCCGCCCCGGAACGGCTGGCTCGCCGCTGGCTGGGGCCCGATGCCCGGCGCGCGCCCGCGCAGGTGCCGCTGCGCGCGCTCGGCATGCGCGAGGCGCTGCTGCATGCGGGCGGCATCGTCGCGGTGGTGCGCGGCGGTTCGGTGCGTCCCTGGTTCGCGGCCTCGATCGCAGGCGATCTGACGGACATCGCGAGCACGGTCGCGGGGCGTCGCGAGCTGCCCGATGGCGCGGCGGCGGCGACGGCCTTCGTCGCGGGTGCGTCGGCGCTGCTCAGCGCCGCGGTGGCGGTCAGGCAGCCTTAGCGGGACGGCCGGCCGCGGTCGCCGGCGCGGTGGTCTCGAAGCCCGATAGCGCCCGCGCAACGACGCGATACGCGCCGGCGTGAGCGGACATCCCGATGTGACTCGCATCGACATGGACGTTCGAGGCGGCGGGGTGGATGCACGAGCGCCAGTCGACGATGCCGTCGCTGCGCGAATGGACCGAGACGAACCCGACGCCGTCCGGGAACTCGCCTGCGATCAGGTCGCGCGAGGACGCGCAGCACGCGCCGTCGCGGCAGGCCGTCGAGAACAGGCCCGGGACGCGAAGCGAACCGAGCGTCGCCACGGCGCGCACATGGAGCTTCACCCACGGGTGCACCGCGAGCTCGTCCATCAGCGGGGAGCCGAGCGTCACGATGCCCGCGACCGCGTCGGGGGCACGATGGGCGAGCAGCCGCGCGAGGCTCCCGCCGCGGCTCTGGCCCACGATGCTCACGCGCCGGCCGGTCTGGGCGTGCAGCTCGTGCACGCGCTCCTCGAGGCGGTCGGCGGCGCGGGTGGCGCAGTCGACGTTCGCCCGCAACCCGGCGCGCCGCGGCGCGTAGCCGAGGCGCTTGAGCCACGCGGCCATCGTGCCGAGCGTCGGGTCGCCTGCGAGGAAGCCCGCGATCAGCAGGACGGCCTGGCCGTCGCCGTGCGGGACGCCGTCTCCGCGCAATACGGGATCCAGCTGCAGCGCGAGGCGCTCGGCCGGGAGCCTGCTCTCACGCCAAAGCGGAGGCATGGTGTCAAACCTACCCGGTCTGCCTGACGGTGTGTCAATCAGGGATCGGAGAGGGATCCCCCCGATGGCGGCCCGAGGGCCGTCGCGCGACCGTAGCGGGCATGTTCTTCCGCCCACACGTCTTCCTCACCCCGATCGGCCTCGCCCACGTCCCGGCGTCAGTTTCGCGGCGCGTACCGGTTATGCAGCATCAGCGCGTTCCCGTTCGGGTCCTGGAAGAACGCCATGTGACAGACGCCGGAATCGAGCGTGTCGCGCGCGAAGGTGACGCCGTGTGATCCGAGTTCGGTTCGAGCGGCTTCAACGTCGTCGACGTGCAGCGCGATCGGGTGGTTGAGCGTCCGGAACTCCATGCCGAACGCCTCGGATTGGATCACGGCGAGCGTCAGCGTGCCGGTCTCGAACTCGGCGCCGGGCATCTGCCCGTACCGCGCCGAGCACGGCAGCCCGAGCACGTTGCCGTAGAAGTCGACGGCGGCGTCGAAGTCCTTCGCAGGCACGTAGACGAAGTCGACGCCGGTGATGAGGGGAGTCGTGGTCATCCGCGGACCCTACGGCGCGCGCCACGTCCCGCCTCGCGCCCGGACCGGGAGAACAGGTCTTAACCTCGGCGTGGGCCCCGAGCGTCGTAACTATTACGACGTTGGGGGCCCAGCAACCCAGGCGGAGTCGCCCGCTGCCGCGAGCGCGCGGCGTCTACGGATGCTCGGGCGCCTGCCGGCGCGCCCCGAAGCGGCCGAGTCGCCCGGCGAGCGTTCCAAGGGCGTCGATGTGCACGCCGAGCTCGTCGACCTTCGTTTCGAGGCTGACGGTGGCGTCGCCGATGCGGCCGACGCCGCCGTGCAGCGCCTGGACGTCCTCGCGGAGCCCCTCGATCCCCGCGAGGATGTCGCGCATGTCGCTGCGCAGGCCGCGCATCTCGCGCTCGATGGAGACGAGCGCGCGGACCGGCGCGAGGAGCACCTTGACGGCGTCGTCGACGATCACGTCGCGACCAGCTGCCCGGGTCGGGTGAAGCGCGCCTCGGCCGGTGAGGAGTCCGGCCGGGGCGGGCGCCCGAGGCGCCCGACGCCGATCGCCAGCAGCGCGAGGAACCCGCCGACCATGAGCAGCACGATCGCGACCGCCGGCGTCCACAGGTAGGCGGGCGTGTCCGGCTTGCGCTCGAGCTGCAGGAACTGCTGGTCGTAGACCATCGTCTGCGTCGAACCGTTCGCCGCGCGCAGGCCCTGGTAGGGGATCGCCGGGTCGGCGCGCAGGTACAGGCCGGCCGACAGCAGCGAGCGGCCCTTGTGGACGCGCAGCATGGTCTTCCAGTGACCGTTGAGCGGCAGCGGCTTCGTGGTCGTCCATGTCCCGCCGCTGGAGTGCTTCATGTGGCGGATGATCAGCCCGTCGCCCTGCCAGGCCAGGCCGTCGACCCACTCGGCATCCTGCGCCGCCGAGGGCGGGTCGAACGTGGCCGTGACGAACGCCTGGCCGTCACCGGCCGGCCGCAGCGCGACCGTTGCGCGCACGCCGGACTGCTCGGAATGGACGAGCGCGTTGGCGCCCGCGATCAGGAGGGCGGCCGCCGCGCCCGCCGCGAGCAGGCGCGTCGTACGCGGAGCGGGCAGCTCGCCGCGCAGGCCGCCGGCGAACAGCGCGCCGAGCACGCCGCCCGCGACGCCCGCGACGATCGCGGTCGGGAGGCCTTCGGCGATCAGCGCGGTGTGCCAGGGAAGCGGCATCGCGACGTGCGACCAGGCGTACTCGGCGGCGAAGCCGACGGTGCCGATCAGCAGGCCGGAGATCACGCCGAGCCGGATCGGGCGCGCCGCGGCGCCACGGCGCCAGCCGACGGCCTCGACGCACAGCGCCTCGGCGACGTAGAGCGGCATGCGCGGGCTGCGAGCGCCCGATCAGGCCGCCGACGATCTCGTTCACGATCGCCGTCATCGCGAGGTAGAAGACGAGCGCGCCGATCGCGCCGCCACGCCCGCCGCGCAGGCGCGCCGCGACGAGGCAGAGCGATGAGCTGCCGGCCAGCAGCAGCGGGTGCCAGACCTGGCGGAACTGCGCGACGCCCCAGTCGAACTCGCCCTGGAAGACCGAGAGGCCGATCAGCAGGCCTCCGCACGCGAGCACCGGCGACATCCGCGCGACCCAGTTGCTCGCCCCGAACCCGCGCCGGGTCAGGCCGGCCGCCCGCTCACCCTCGGTCGTCAGCACCGAGATCGCGACGATGGTCAGCACCGCGCCGGCGATCATCATGATGTGGGTCGGGCCCCAGAGCGTGACGTCCTGGCCGAACAGCCGGTGCCAGACGTCGTCGAGCGGGAAGCCGGACAGGGCGAAGCTCGAGCACAGCAGCATCAGCGCGCCGCCGACGGGGATGCGGCCGAGGATCGGAAGGTTGATCGCGGTCGCGCTGCGCGGCTCGTCGTCGCTGGGCAGCGACATCGCGAGCAGGCCCGCGGCGAAGATGCCGTAGAGGCCGACGAGGATGAAGTAGTGGGCCGGGTTGGCCAGCGGACCCGGGTCGCGGCCCTTGTCGATGTGGATCGACACGTCCCACGTGACGCCGAAGAGCGCGAGCAGCAGCGAGCCGGTGGCGACCGCTGCGGGCAGGGCGGCCCAGCTCGGGATGCGCCCGACGCGGGCCGAGAACATGGCGACGCGGCCGAGGATCGACGAGCGGCCGCTGCGGTGCCCCTGGAGCAGCCACAGCAGCACGACGGTCGTGATCGTGGCGAAGCCGGTCGCGATCGCGACCTGGTCGATGGGAGCTCCCCCTGCCGGGGGCGATGCGGCTGCAATGAGCATCAGATCCTCCGAGGTCTCTCTCAGTAGGTTACGTTCCCGTAACGTACACCACTGTAACTTCGGATGTTACGGTTGTGTCACTTCTTGCCGTAACGGAGCTTCGGCGGCGGCTTCTCGCCGGCCGCGGTGTCCCTGCGGACCGCTCCCATCAGCGTCGTCGCGAAGGTCACGATCCGGTCGATCGTGAACTTGTTGGGCTGCGTGAGGATCAGCCGCGCGCTGTCCTCGGCCATCTCCATCAGCAGCCGGGCGAACAGCTCGGAGTCGAGCTCCCTGGGGCCGCCGCGCCGCTCGATCCCCCACGCGACGAGCTTCTCGAGCTGGCGCAGCACGTTCGAGCGCGTGCGCCCGGTGCGCTCGGCGAAGATCGCCGGCACGCCCTCCGGCGGCAGCAGGATCAGGCGCCAGGTCTTGGGCGCCTCGACGACGGCCTCCAGATACAGCCGCAGGCCGGTGACGAGCAGGTCATCGGGGTCGCGATCGCCCGGGATGTTCGGGATCGCGCGCGCGAGCTGGGCGATCGCCCGCTCCTCCTCGCGGTCGATCAGCGCCTCGACCAGGCCGGGCAGGTCGGTGAACTGCTTGTAGACGATCGGGCGCGTCACGCCGGCCGCCTGAGCGACGGCTTCGATGGTGACGGCATGGAAGCCACGTTCGACGACGAGGTCGAGCGTGACGTCCAGCAGCTGCTCGTGCCGCTCGGCCGCACGCATCCGGGGTGATCGCACAAGGGCCATTTGACAAAAGGTTACAGTAGTGTAGGTTACGCGCCCGTAACCTTCGGGAAGGCTTCGAGCAATCATGAACGAGCACGTGGACATCGCCATCATCGGGAGCGGATTCGCCGGCATCGGAGCGGCCGTCCGCCTCCAGCAGGCGGGCTTCGACGACTACGTCGTCCTCGAGCGCGCCGACGATGTCGGTGGCACCTGGCGCGACAACTCCTACCCGGGATGCGCGTGCGACGTGCCCTCGCATCTGTACAGCTTCTCCTTCGCTCCGAACCCGGAGTGGACGCGCTCGTTCTCGCCGCAGCCCGAGATCTGGGCCTACCTGCGGCGCGTGGCCGACGAGCACGGGGTGACGCGCAAGACGCGCTTCGGGGCCGAGGTCATCGACGCCGCCTGGAACGAGGACGCCGGGCGGTGGGAGATCGAGACGGCCGACGGCGACCTGACGGCGCGCGTGCTCATCGCCGGCTTCGGTGGCCTCGCGGAGCCGAAGCTGCCCTCCGTGCCCGGCATCGAGGACTTCCCCGGCACGATCTTCCACAGCGCGCAGTGGAACCACGAGCACGACCTCACCGGCGAGCGCGTCGCGGTGATCGGCACCGGCGCGTCCGCGATCCAGTTCGTCCCGCAGATCCAGCCCAAGGTGTCCGAGCTGCATCTCTTCCAGCGCACGGCGCCGTGGGTCATGCCCCGGTTCGATCGCGACCTCACGAAGGTCGAGCACTTCCTCTTCAGGCATCTGCCGTTCACCCAGCACCTCGCGCGCGCGGGCATCTACTGGGCGCGCGAGGCGATGGTCATCGGCATGGCGGGCGAGCCGCGGCTGCTCAAGGGCCTGCAGCTGCTGGGCAAGCGCTTCATCAGGCGCTCGATCAAGGACCGCGAGCTGCGTAAGAAGGTCACGCCGAGCTACACGATCGGCTGCAAGCGCATCCTGATCTCCAACGATTACCTGCAGTCGCTCGACAGGCCCAACGTCGAGCTGGTCGGCTCCGGCCTCAGCGAGGTGCGCGGCAACGTCGTCGTCGGCGCCGACGGCACCGAGCGCGAGGTCGACACGATCATCCTCGGGACCGGCTTCTATGTGACCGACTCCCCGATGGCCCAGCGCGTCCGCGGCGTGGACGGCCGGTCGCTGGCCGAGACGTGGGAGGGCAGCATGCAGGCCCATCGCGGTACGACGGTCGCGGGCTTCCCCAACTACTTCCACCTGGTCGGGCCGAACACCGGCCTGGGCCACAACTCGATCGTCTTCATGATCGAGAGCCAGCTGAACTACGTCGTCGACGCGCTGCGCACCATGAAGCGCGAGGGCGCGCACAGCGCCGTGGTCGACGCCGCCGCGCAGGCCCGCTACAACGAGGGCGTCCAGCGCGCGATGCAGGGGACCGTCTGGATGAACGGCGGCTGCGCGAGCTGGTACATCGACAGCCAGGGGCGCAACACGACGCTGTGGCCCGGCTTCACGTTCAGGTTCCGCGAGCTGACGAAGTCCTTCGACCGCGAGCACTACGACCTGCGCTCCGCTCCGGTGCGCGAGGAGATCTACGCATGAACACCCGCACCGTCTTCATCACCGGCGCGGCGCGCGGCATCGGCGCCGCCACGGCCGAGCGCCTGTACGCGCGCGGCGACAACGTCGCACTGGTCGGGCTGGAGCCCGAGCGGCTCGAGGAGCTGGCGTTCCGGCTCGGCGACCGCGCCGCGTTCTTCGAGGCCGACGTGACCGACGGCGATGCGCTCGATGCGGCGGTCGAGGGCACGGTCGAGCGCTTCGGCGGCATCGACGTCGCGATCGCGAACGCCGGCATCCACTCGACCGGTTCGCTGCTGGGCGCAGATCCAGCGCGGATCGAGCGCACGATCGAGGTCAACCTGTTCGGCGTGCTGCGCACGGATCTCGCGGTGCTGCCGCAGATCGTCCAGCGCAAGGGCTATCTGCTGAACATCGCGTCGCTCGCGGCGGCGAGCCACGCGCCGCTGATGGGCCCGTACACCGCGTCGAAGGCCGCGGTGGAGGCGCTGACCGACGCGCTGCGCGTCGAGCTGTCGACGACCGGCGCGCGCGCCGGCTGCGCGTACTTCGGGTTCATCGACACCGACCTCGTGCGCGCGTCGTTCGCCCAGTCATCGACGCAGACGATGCAGAAGCAGATGCCCGGGTTCGTCCGCAGGCCGGTGCCGGTCGGAAGGGCCGTCGACGCGATCGAGCGCGCCGTCGACAAGCGGCTGGCCAGGACGTGGGCGCCGCGCTTCGTCGGCAGCTTCCTCGCGCTGCGCGGGATCATGCAGCCGCTGAGCGAGCGCCGGCTGATGGGCAGCCCGGAGCTGGCGGCCGCGATCGCAGAGGCCGACCGCGCGGGGAGGACCGAGGGCGAGCTCGGCGTCGCCGGTCAGCTCGTGAGCTGATCCAGCAGGTGGACGAAGGAGGCGTACGGCTTGCCCGTCGCCTCCGTCAGCCCGATCTCGCAGGTCCGGTTGCCACATACGTGTGCGTCGAACGTGCGGCCTGCGAGCTCGGCCGCCTCGTCCGCGGTGGCCGCAGCCGTCAGCTCCGGGTGCAGCATCCCGCGGTCGCCGGCATAGCCGCAGCACGTCGCGGAGGCCGGCACGACGACCTCGTCGGCCATCGCCTCCATGACCTCCTGCAGGCGGTGCACGAGCCCCATGTGCCGCGCCGAGCACGTCGGGTGCACCGCGACCGACCCGACCTTGCGCTTCACCTCGAGCGCGGGCAGCAGCCGCTGCACCCACTCGATCGCGTCAAGGATCCGGACTGAGGGGTCTGTCCCCTCAGTCCGGAGGCCGTGGGTGCAGGAGTTGGCGTCGATGACGACCGGCAGAGCGCCGCCGTCGGTCCAGCGCTCGATGGCGGCGAGCGTCTTGGATCGCATCGTTTCCGCGGCGGCTGTGTAGCCCTTCGAGCCGAACGGCACGCCGCAGCAGTGGCCAGCGACATCGTCGGGGATCCAGACCGGCATGCCGGCGCGGGCGCTCACGCGCACCAGCGCCGCGGGCAGCGAAGGGCCGAAGATCCGGTTGATGCAGGCCGGCAGGTAGACCGCCGCGGCGCCCTCGCGGACCGTCGCGGGCAGCGGCGGCGCGGGCGGGGGCGCGTCGCGCGGCAGCTCCGGCACCAGCTCGGAGTCGAGCAGCGCACGCGCGGCCTTCGAGCCCAGCCGCGCCGGCCCGGGCGCGCGCAGTCCGAGGCGCCCCACGCGCTCGACAGCCGCCCAGCGCGCCGCCACCCGCTCCGCGGCCTTCGCCGCGCGCGGGCCGTGCTCGCGCGCGCGGAAGTCCTTGACGAGCTTGCCCGTGTCGATCCCGACCGGGCAGACGAGCTTGCACGAGCCGTCGGCGGCGCAGGTCTGCAGCGCGTCGTACTCGTACTCCTGCAGCAGCGCGGCCGTGACCGGTGAGCCGGCCGGCTGGCGCGCCATCTCGCGGCGCAGCACGATCCGCTGGCGCGGGGTCGTCGTCAGCCAGCGCGACGGGCACACCGGCTCGCAGAACCCGCACTCCACACACGCCGTGGCCTCCTCCTCGATCGGCGGCGTGGACTGGAGGTCCTTGAGATGGACGCCGGGATCCCGATTGAGGACGACGCCCGGGTTCAGCACACCGTCGGGGTCGCACAGCGCCTTGATGCGCCACATCATCTCGGTGGCCTTCCGCCCCCACTCGCGCTCGACGAACGGCGCCATGTTGCGCCCGGTCCCGTGCTCGGCCTTCAGCGAGCCGTCGTACTTCTCAACGATCAGCCCGATCAGGTCGCTGATGAACGCGTCGTAGCGCTCGACATCGGCCGGGTCGCCGAGCACCGGCGTCAGCATGAAGTGCAGGTTGCCCGCCGACGCGTGCCCGGCTGTGCTCGGCAGGAAGCCGTGCTTGCCCAGCAGCGCCTGCACGTCGCGCGCGGCCTCGGCGATCCGGGCGGGCGGCACGCAGACGTCCTCGATGATCAGCGACGTCCCCGGCGGGCGCAGCTTCCCGACCAGCCCGAACATGCCCTCGCGCACCTGCCAGGCGACCTCGACCACCTCGGCGTCGCGCGTCCACGCGGGCGGGCGCAGGAGCTCGACTCCGTCGAGGACGGCGTTCGCGCGCGCGACCTGCTCGTCGAGGGCCGCGTCGTCGGCCCCGCCGAACTCCACGAGCAGCGCGGCAGACTCGGGCGGCAGCTCGAGCCATGTCTTGTCCGTGCCGGCGATCGAGTTGGCGGCGACCATCAGCGCCGGCGCGCCCATCAGCTCCACGGCGGTCGCGCCCGCCGCGACCAGCTCGCTCACCGGCTCGGTCGCGGTCTCGATGTCGGCGAAGTGCAGCCACGAGATCGTGGTCCGCGCCGGCACGGGGATCGTCTCGAACACGGCCTCGGCGATGAAGGCGAGCGTGCCCTCCGACCCGACGACGAGCCGCCGCAGGATCTCGACTGGCGTGTCGGCATCCAGGAACGCGCACAGCCGGTAGCCCATCGTGTTCTTGATCTCGAACTTGCGCCGGATGCGCTCGGCGAGCTCGGGCTCGGCGCGCAGCTCGTCGCGGATCGCCAGCAGGCCGGCGGTGAGCTCGGGCTCGTTGCGCGCGAGGCGATCCTCGGCGTCGGGCGCGGCCGTGTCGACCACGGTGCCGGAGGGCAGCACGAGCGTCATCGCGCGCACGGTCGAGTAGGAGTCCGCCCACGTCCCGCAGCGCATCCCGCCGGAGTTGTTGGCGATGACGCCGCCCGCCGTCGCGACGTCGGTCGAAGCGGGATCGGGACCGAGCCTGCGGCGATGGCGGCGCAGCACGCGGTTGGCGTGGCCCATCACCGTGCCGGGCGCCACGCGCGCGTGGAGACCATCGTCCTCCGCGCGCACGCCGCGGAAATGCTTGCGCACGTCGACCAGCAGCCCCGCGCCCTGGCCCTGGCCGTTGAGTGAGCTTCCGGCGCTGCGCAGCGTGACCGGGATCCCCGTGCGGCGCCCGAACGCGAACGCCTTCGCCACGTCGGCGGCGTCGTGGGCCTCGATCACGGCCTGCGGAATCAGCCGGTACGGGCTCGCATCGGACGCGTAGCGCACGAGGTCGGAGATGCGCGCGAGCACGCGGTCGGCGCCGAACTCGGCGACCAGTTGCCCTCGCAGCGGCTCGGGTGTGCCGCCGGCAAGCGACGCAGGCACGCGGTCGTCCGCAGCTTCGGCGCCCTCGGGCAGCCCGATCCGCGTGGCGTCCGGTGCCAGCAGGTCCATCAGCCGAGCGTCATCCCGGGCGCGACCTGCACCTCGACGACCTCGGGCTTGCCTGACCCGATCGCGTCGCGCAGCGCGCTCGTCAGCTCGTCGCGGCTCTCCACCCGCCGCGCGCGCAGCCCGTAGCCCTCGGCGACGCCGCTGACGTCGAGCTTCGGCAGGTCCAGGCCCGGCGCGTTCTCCACGTTCTCCAACATCGAGAACCACTTGAGGATCGCGTACTCCTCGTTGCGCAGCACGAGCACCGTGACCGGCACCTCGTAGGCGGCGGCGCTCCACAGGGCCTGGATCGCGTACTGCGCGCTGCCCTCGCCGACGACGCACACCGTCGGGCGGTCGGGCTGGGCCATCTGCACGCCAACGGCGGCGCTCAGCCCGAAGCCCAGGCCGCCACCAGCGCCGAAGTAGTACGAGCCCGGCTTCGACAGCCGCAGCTGGTTGCGCAGTGCCAGCGTCGCGCTCGGCGCCTCGAGCACCACGATGCCGTGGTCCGGGAACACCTCGCCGAGAGCGCGCATCGCGGTCGACGCGTTCATCGGATCGGTCAGCTCGACCTCGAACGGGGGGTCGAGCGGCTGCGGCGGCGTGCGCTCGGTCGAGTCGGGGAGTGCCGCCACGAGCGCTTCGAGGGTCAGCTTCACGTCCGCCACCAGCGCGTCGCCCATCGGCGCGCGCGCGGCCTCGTCGGGGTCGTTCGTGATGACCACCAGCCGCGCGCCCTCGGGCAGCAGCGGGCCCGGGATGTTGGGGTAGTAGGGGAAGACCGACGACCCGGCGACGATGATCAGGTCGTGGCCGGCGAGCGTCTCGCCGACGGGCCCGATCGCCGGCGGCAGCACGCCGCGGAAGTGCGGGTGGCCCTCCGGGAAGCCGATCCGCCCGCCGCCCGGCGCGGGCGTCGCCCAGACCGGCAGCGCCGCCCTCTCCGCCAGCGCGACCGCGGCGTCCCACGCGCCCGACGCGTCGATGTCCGGGCCGGCGACCAACACGGGATTCGAAGCGCCGGCCAGCGCGGCGGCCAGGTCGGCAACCGGCGCCGCGGCCGCGCCCGACACGGTGCGCCCGAGCTGGTGCCCGGCGGCGTCCTCGTCGACCTCTGCGGCCCAGTCGTCCATGGGGATCGAGACGAAGACCGGCCCCTTCGGCGGCAGCGTCGCCAGGTGCGTCGCGCGGGCGATCGCGTGCGGCACGTCCTCGGCCCGCGGCGGCTCGTAGCTGAACTTCACGAGCGGGTGGGGCATCCGCGTCGCGTCGCGGTTGGTGAGGTTCGCCTGCAGCGTGATCAGCGACCGCGTCTGGTTGCCGGCCGTGATGACCAGCGGCGCCTTGTTGGCCTGCGCATTGAAGATCGCGCCCATCGCGTTGCCGACGCCCGGCGCCGTGTGGAGGTTCACGAACGTCGGGCGCCCGGACGCCTGCGCGTAGCCGTCGGCCATCCCGACGACCGTCGCCTCCTGCAGTCCGAGCACGTAGGTGAAGTCCGCGGGGAACTGCTGCAGCATCGGCAGCTCCGTCGACCCCGGGTTGCCGAAGATGGTCGTCATCCCGCGCTCGCGCAGGAAGTCGAAGGTTGCCGTTCTCACGTTGCGTGCGCTCACGGCGCGGCACTCTAGTCCGCCCTCGTTGTCTAGGCTTCAGCACGGATGAGAGATTTCGAGCAGCCGCCCTTCGCGATCGAGGTCGCGGAGCAGGCGGGGCGCACGATCCTGAATCTCAGCGGCGAGCTCGACCTTGCAACCGTCGGAGAGCTGGAGGATGCGCTGACACAGCGACTGGAGGCGGGCGAGGACCTTGTGGTCGACCTGCGCAGCCTGGAGTTCATGGACTCCAGCGGCGTGCGCGCGCTCGTCGCCGGGCATCAGGAAGCGCAGAGCGGCGACGGTTCGCTGGTCATCGTGCGCGCTCCGCGTGGCACCGAGGTGGACCGGGTGATCGACGTGTCCGGCATCGCGACGGCGCTGGGGATGGTCGACGAGCCACCGCAGGAATGACGGACAGCGCCGACGACCGCAGGCCCGAGGAGCTGCGCGAGGAGCAGACGGAGAAGGCGCGCGACGAGCGCCGCCATGCCGAGGATGCGACGGGCGAGCATGACGCCGTCACGCACGACCGCCGCTCGGAGAAGGCGGCCTACCTGGCGGCGAAGCTCGCCGAGCAGGAGCGCAGCGAGCAGGAGACCGGGGAAAGGGACGACGCATGAGTGGATCGAACGGCAGCGGAGCGGGCATGGACGAGGCGACGCTCGAGCGGTTCGCGGATCTCGTCGTCGGCTTTGCGGCGAACGTGCAGCCGGAGCAGATCGTCGCGATCGGCGCCGAGCCCGGGAAGGAGGGGCTCGCCCGTGCGCTCGCGGCCAGCGCCTATCGCGCCGGCGCGAAGTTCGTGGACGTCGCCTACTTCGACCTGCAGGTCAAGCGCGCGCGGCTCATGCATGCGGCGGAGGACACGCTGGACTTCGTGCCGAGCTGGTACGGCGAGCGCGTCCTGGAGCTGGGGCGCCAGCGATGCGCCCGGATCGGCCTCACCGGCCCGGCCATGCCCGGCGTCCTGGACGACCTCGACCCCGCGCGCACGGGGCGCGACCAGCTGCCCTCGCTGAAGGAGGGCGCGAAGGTCGTCAACGACCGCACCACCAATTGGACGGCGGTCCCGTGCCCGACTCGCGCGTGGGCGCACGCTCGTGCATCCCGACCTGCCCGAGGACGAGGCCTACGCGAAGCTCGTCGAGGAGGTCCTGCACGTCTGCCGCCTGGACGAGGACGATCCGATCGCTGCGTGGAAGGAGCGCCTCGACACCCTGACGGCGGTCCGCGAGAAGCTCACCGCGCGGCGCTTCGACGCCGTGCGGTTCAAGGGCCCGGGCACCGACCTGACAGTCGGCCTGCTGCCCAGCTCGATCTGGCTGTCGGCCGGCGACTTCACCACGATCGACGGCATCGTCCACATGCCCAACCTCCCGTCCGAGGAGGTCTTCAGCTGCCCGGATCCGCAGCGCACCGAGGGCGTCGTGCGCTCGACCAAGCCGCTGGTCGTCAGCGGGTCGATCATCCGCGGCCTGGAGGTCGAGTTCCGCGAGGGGCGCATCGTGCGCATCGACGCCGAAGAGGGCGCCGATGTCCTGCGCGGCTACGCCGGGCGCGACGAGGGCGCGTCGCGCCTGGGCGAGGTCGCGCTCGTGGACCGCGATGGCCGCATCGGGCCGCTGAACACCGTCTTCTTCGACACGCTCCTCGACGAGAACGCCGCCAGCCACATCGCGATCGGCCAGGCCTACGCGTTCACCGCCGGCGAGGAGGACCGCGAGCGCATCAACAGCTCGGCGATCCACATCGACTTCATGATCGGCAGCCCCGAGGTGGACACGTTCGGCATCGACGCCGACGGCGCCGAGTCGCCGCTGCTCGTCGGCGGCGTCTGGAAGGTCTAGATGGATCCAGGAGGCGTCAGCGCACGCGCAGGTGCGCGGTGATGCCGAAGTTGCCGCCGCCGCAGCGCGCGGTGATCGCGTAGCGCCCGGCCGCGCGCGTTGCGGGGATACGGACCGTGGTGGCGTAGCGGTCGCCCGCCCGGACCGTTGCGAACACAGCCGGCACGCCTGCGAACTCGTGGGTGTGCGCGAACGCGCGCGACAGGAGCGTCACCTGGTTGCCCTTCGGACAGCCGCCCGCGAGGCCGGAGATGCGCACCCGCTGGCCGGCGCGCACCGACGCCGGCGAGGCGTTGATCGTCGGCCCCTCCTTGAAGGTGATCGCGGGCCTGAACGCACCCCCGCCCGCGTTCCACGTCGCGCGGTAGCGGCCCGGTCCGCGGTTGGGGAAGTGCGCGGACCAGCGCACCGTCGACTGGAAGAGGCCGTGCGCCGCAGCGTGCGTTCGGAAGCGATGGCAGGTGCGCGCACCATCGGGCGCGCGCACGCAGAGCGTGTAGCGCTGGAACAGGTTCGCGGCGAGCGTGACGCGCAGGCGCACCGTCGCACCCGTTCCGAAGGCGCCGTAACAGACGTCCCCGGTGACCGAGCAGTGGCGCCTCACGGCGGACGCCGGCGCGGCGGGTAGGACGAGCAGCAGGCCGAGCAGCACGACCAGCACGGTTACGCGAGGTCTCATCGCAGCCCAGACTCTAGACTGGCCGCTCCACTCGGAGAGGTGCCGGAGTGGTTGAACGGGCACGACTGGAAATCGTGTGTGCGTTAACGCGTACCGAGGGTTCGAATCCCTCCCTCTCCGCTGTCAGTCCGCGCCGGCGCGCCGACAATCCCTCCGGGAAAGGTCGCGTTTCGCTCGGGCCGGCGGAGAAGAGGTTTTCGAGACCTGGGACGCGTGGGTTGTCGAGTTCAGTCCCACGAAGGAGCTTGGTCAGACGATGGACGTCGTGACTAGGAACATGGAGGCGATGCAGGTGTAGAGTCGCCACATGTTGCCGCCACGAGTCGCCTCGCTGATCGTCTCCGTCGTCGCAGCCCTCGCCCTCCCGGCAGCCGCCGGTGCCGCCACGACGCACATCGCCACCGATCCGTTCACGCAGGCGACGTGCGCCGCGTCGAGCCTGACGAACCATCACGCCAACGTCGAGCCCGACACGTTCTCGAACGGGTCGACGATCGTCGCGACCTACCAGGTCGGCCGCATCTACGACGGCGGCGCGTGCGCGACCGGCTTCTCGACCTCGACGAACAACGGCGCCTCGTGGACGAGCGGCCTGCTGCCCGGCATCACGAAGTACGCCGGCGGCGGTCCGAACGACCGCGCGACCGATGCCTCCGTGGCCTACGACGCCAGGGACAACGTGTGGCTCATCTCGTCGCTGACGCTGCTCGAGGCCGGCGGGATTCAGGGCAACGCCGTGGTCACGAGCCGCTCGGCCGATGGCGGCTTCACCTGGGGCAATCCGGTCACGACCGCCGTCGCCGGCAGTGGCGATCTCGACAAGAACTGGATCGTCTGCGACAACACTGCGTCCAGCCCGTTCTACGGCAACTGCTACACGCAGTGGGACGATCACGGTGCCGGCAACCGGCTGGAGATGAGCACCTCGACCGACGGCGGCCTGACGTGGGGCGCGCCGAAGACGAACAACACCGGCGTGATCGGCGGTCAGCCGGTCGTCCGTCCTGATGGGACGGTGGTCGTCCCGATCGCCAATGCGAACGAGACCGCGATCGGCGCGTTCAACTCCACCGACGGCGGCGCGACCTGGAGCGCGGTCACGACGATCGCGACGATCCGCCATCACAGCGTCGCCGGCTCGCTGCGCGAGGGCCCGCTCCCGTCGGCGGAGATCGACGGCGCGGGCACGGTCTTCGTCGCGTGGACGGACTGCCGCTTCGTCAGGGGGTGCAAGGCGAACGACATCGTGCTCAGCCACTCGCTCAACGCGACCGGCACGAGCTGGTCGGCCGTGAGCCGTGTGCCGGCCGACGGGACCAACAGCGGCGTCGACCACTTCATCCCCGGGCTGGCCGTGAACAAGGCGACATCCGGGACCGCTGCGCAGCTCGGCCTGACCTACTACTTCTACCCGCGAAAGAGCACGTCGCTGAGCGTGGGCTTCATCAGCTCCGCGAACGCCGGCAGCACCTGGGGCGCAGCGCAGACGCTGGCCAGCGGGATGCCCTCGACCTGGGTCGCGACGACGAGCCAGGGCCGGATGGTCGGCGACTACATCTCGACCTCGTTCGGCTCGGACAACCTCGCGCATGGCGTCTTCGCGACCGCGTCGGCGCCCACGTCCGGATCGAGCTGCAGCTCCGTGCTCGACAACTGCAACGAGCCGATGGACACGTTCGTCTCGGGTCTCCTCGCAGGCGGAAGCGCGTCGTCGTCGGCCCCGGTCCTCTACGCGGGACAGGGCAACGTCAACGCGCAGAGCCTCTGGAACGTCGTCGACAACAACGGCAGCAAGCACCGCGACTGAACGTCGCCCGCCAGCACCTCACCCCGATGGGGTGAGGTGACCGCGCCGTCGGCCGTTGAGACTGGCGCGCGATGGGCTGGAACCTTGCCTCGGTTGCAGTGGCGGTGCTCGTGGTTGCCGCGGTCTCGCGGCGGCTCTCTGGCGGCCCGCTCACCCCCGCAATGCTGTTCGTCGCGTTGGGCCTCCTCGCCGGACCTCGCCTGGTCGGGGAAATCGACGTTCCCCCGTCGGGTGCCGGCGTGCGCGTTCTCGCTGAGGCGACGCTCACGCTCGTCCTGTTCGCCGACGCCGCGCGGATTGACACGCGCGCGCTGCGACGCGGCTACGCGTTGCCGCTCAGGCTGCTGTCGGTCGGCCTGCCGCTGACCATCGCCGCCGGAGCCGCCTTCGCGGCGCTCATCTTCGGGTCGCTGAGCTTTGCGGAAGCGCTCGTCCTCGCGGTCCTGCTGGCACCCACGGATGCGGCGCTCGGCCAGGCGGTCGTGACCGAGCCGCGGCTCCCGCTGCGGGTTCGCCAGGGCCTCAACGTCGAGAGTGGCCTCAATGACGGCATCTGCGTCCCGTTGCTGCTGATCGTGCTGGCCGCCGCAGACGTCGACGCGAATGTCACCAGCAGTCACCACGCGGTGAGCGTGGTTCTGGAGGAGATCGGCTACGGCATCGTCGGCGGCGTCGCGGCCGGCGTCGCGGCCGCCGCGATCGTGATGGTCGGCGGGCGCCGCGAGCTGATTGCGGATGCGTGGCTGCCGATCATCCCGGTCGCGGCCGCCGCGCTGGCGTATGGGATCGCCGATCCTCTCGGCGGATCCGGGTTCATCGCCGCCTTCGTCGCGGGGCTGTGCTTCGGACGACTGGTCGGCAGCCAGGCCGAGAGCATCGCCGGCTTCAACGAGGAGCTCGGCGCGTTGCTCAACGGCGTGACGTTCGTCGCCTTCGGGGCCGTGCTGCTGGGTCCGGCGCTGGGGGACATCACGTGGAACGTCGCGCTCTATGCCGTTCTCAGCCTCACGGCGGTGCGGCTCGCGCCGGTGATGGTGGCGCTCCTGGGAAGCGGCGCTCGGCCACAGACCCTCGGCTTCGTGGGCTGGTTCGGCCCGCGCGGCCTGGCCTCGATCGTGTTCGCGATTCTCGTCCTGCAGGAGGCGCAGCTCCCACATACCGACACGATCCTGCTCGCGACCTACGTCACCGTCGGCCTCTCGGTACTCCTCCACGGCCTGTCGGCGGCGCCGCTCGCGCAGCGCTATGCACGCTGGTACGAGGCGCACCCGCGTATGCCGATGGAAAGCCATCCGGTCGCCCATCAGCGCCCGCGCGGCGTCAGCTCGGACCGCAGTCTTCGTCGCTGAAACGGACCTCGATCTCCTGGCGCTCGTCCTGCTCGAGCCGGCGCACGTTCATACCAGCGGGATGATGCGAGGCCGCGCTCAGCCTCCGAGGATTGCCGACATCCGAGGACCGGCCTATCCGGAGGTGGATTGATGGCGTCCGAGCGCAACGACGTTCAGTTTTCGTCACCTACGTGGCTCAGGAACCTGGGCTTCTCGTCGTGGCTGCTGGTCGGGTTCGTGCTGATCATCGTCGGGCTGATCTGGCTGCTCGGCCAGACCTCGACGATCGTCATGCCGGTGATCCTCGCCACGGTGCTCGGCGCGGTCGCCGGGCCGGCGGTCGGCTGGCTGGAGCGCCACAGGATTCCGCGCATCGGCGGCGCGATCCTCGTGCTGCTCGGGCTCGTTGCCATCGGCGTGCTGATCTTCTGCCTCGTCTTCGGCGGCATATCGGCGCCAGTCGGGCGACATCTCGGCGAAGGTGAACAAGGCGCTGGACAAGATCCAGGGCTGGTTGAGCGACGTCGGCGTGGACAACGCGCAGCACGCCACGGAGGGCGTGCAGGAGGCCGCGCCGGAGATCCGGAAGACGCTGCTGAGCGGGGTCGCAGCGGGCATCGGGGGCCTCAAGTCGCTGGCGTTCTTCCTTGCGTTCGCGGCGCTCAGCACGCTGTTCGTGCTCAAGGACGGGCCGATCATGCACCGGTTCATCAACCGGCACATGGGCGTGCCCGAACCGGTCGCGAACGTCGTCACGACCAACATCGCCAAGTCGCTGCGCAGCTACTTCCTCGCCGTGACGATCATCGCCGCGTTCAATGCCGTCCTGATCGGGGGCGCGGCGCTGATTCTCGGCGTGCCGCTCGCGGGGACGATCGCGGTCGTCACGTTCGTGGGCGCCTACGTGCCCTTCGTCGGCGCGTGGGTCGCCGGAGGCTTCGCCGTGCTGATCGCGCTCGGCGCCGGAAGCACGTCGGACGCAGCGATCATGGCGGTCGTCGCCCTGCTCGCGAACGGCATCCTCCAGCAGATGATCCAGCCATTCGTCATGGGCGCGACGCTGAGCCTGAACCCGCTCGTGGTACTCGTCGTCACGATCGGCGCGGGCGCCCTGTTCGGAATGGTCGGGCTGACGCTCGCCGCCCCGCTGACCTCCGCGGCAGTGCACATCGCCGACGAGCTGCGGACCCGCAGCGACGACCCAGGCTTGCCGGGCACCGTACCGGTGGGGCCTGACCCGACCCCGCCGTAAACCCTTGTCTGGCTATCCAGAGTGTGCGACGGGCACACGCTCGGCGTTCTTGCCGCCCTGGAGCGTCTTCCGCCAGCCCGCGAGGATGCCGTGCACGCTCGCGGCGCCGAGGATGGGGCCCGGTCGGTACCTCGAGGTGCGACGGGTGGAGGATGAACGGGCGCGTCTGGAGGCCGCCGAGCCCGCCGTGGAAGCAGATCAGCTCCTCGAAGGCGCAGCCCTCTTCGAGCTCGGGGTCGTAGAAGCTCCCCACCATGATGTCGGCGACGTGCTCGAAGCCGTCGGTGCGCAGCAGGTGCTGCGGCGCGCTGGGCGAGAACGGCGCGAGCGGGTCGTCGCCCTCGACGCGGCCGTCCGCGAGGTAGTGCGCGCCGCGGGCGCCGAGCGCGACCGCCCCGTGCTCGGACGAGCGGACGAGCAGCCAGCCGACGTGGGGGTGCGCGCGGAGGGCGGGCACGAGCTGCGGGTGCCGCGCCTCGATCTCCTCGAGCGTCAGCCGGCGGCGCTCCTCCATCAGGTAGACGAGCCCGAGGTTGCCCGAGCCGAGCACGACGACGTCCCGATCGGAGACGTCGTTCTTGGCCCGCTTGGCCTTCTTCCCCGTCGCCTCGCTGACGGCGTGGCCGACCATCGAGCTCTGCTCGTCCCCGCCGGCGATCCCGGAGACCTCGCCGCGCGTGAGGGAGCGCTCGACGAGCTCGTCGAGCCCGTACCCGTTGCGTTGCTTGAAGGTCGCACCCTGCGTCTGCCCGTGGTCGGAGAGGACGACGATCTCGTACGGCCGCGGGGCGTAGCGGCGCGCTCGCTCGATCTGCGCGAACTGGTCGTCGAGCTTGCGCAGGGCCTCGAGCGTGTCGGCCCGCTCGAGGCCCGAGTGGTGCGCCACCTCGTCGTAGCTCGAGAACGTCGCGTAGACGGCAGGTCGCCCGCGCATCATGTCGGTGAGCACGCCGGACACGATCAGGTCGCGCACGAAGACGCAGAGCGCCGCCCTCATCAACGGGTAGATGCCGCCTCGGTGGCCGCGCGGCCGCACGTCACGGCGGATGGCGCGCAAGCGGCCGCGGTCCACTCGAGGATCACCTCCCACAGGAACAGCACGAGGGTGCGCGTCACGTTGTCGCCGTTGGCGAGGAACGCCCGATAGCCCGGGTTGGACTTCTTCTCCGCCTCCATCCGGCTGACCGTGAGGATCACGTCCTCCGCCTCGCCGGAGAGGAGGTTTCCGCGGCTGGCGCCGCCATCGACCAGCAGGCCGACGCCGGTCGCGAGGCGCCGCTCGATCTCGGCGCAGTCCGGCGGTGCCGAGCACGTCATCAGCGTCGCGGTCTCCTTCTCCACCCAGCGGAAGGCCGAGATGTCGTCGTTCGAGCCCAGCAGGATCCCCGCCTGGCTGGCACCCGTCTGCGAGGAGAGATCGGTCTCCCACTCGGTCAGACGATGCGTGTCGTCGGCCAGCCAGCGGGCCATGGTCGGGGCGTTGCCGTCGCGCATCGCCCGGCGCAGCACGGGCAACGCGAGCCCATCGATCTCGAGGAAGACGATCCCGGGGACGTCGGTGCTGGCGATGATCCCCTGCCGGCGCGCGATCCGCTTCGCGATGCGAAGCGAGTACGTGTCATCCGAGCCGAGGACAACCGCGAGCACGACGCTCACCGCGGCGACCACGAGCGCAGCAAGCAGCGCCCAGCCGAAGCTGTCGACGGTGAGCACCCCGTTGGTCAGGTCCGTCAGCCAAGCGGAGGATGGCGGCGTCCGCGAGCAACACGAGCAGGAAGCCGAGCACAAGCGTGAGCGGCAATCGCAGCGCGGCGAGGACGGGCGGGATGATCGCGTTCAGCGCTGCGACGATCGCTGCGACGACCAGCGCACCCCAGAAGCTGTCGATGCCGACACCGGGCAGGACCCCGGCGGCCACCATCAACGCGATGCCCATGGCAAGCCACGAGACGGCGAGCGGGAACACCCGCAAGCGGGGACGCTCGGGCTGCCAGTCCGTGGACTGGCCGTACGTCAGCTCGGAGTCGCTGGGCATCACGTTCTCTTTCGTTCGTGGCGTTTGCTCCGGCGTTCCTCGATGCTGCTCGCGCAGCGTCTGCCAGCGCGAACCGCGCTTGCGCGGTGACCTCGTCCCATTGGTGCTGGACCTCGTCGTCGGCGGGCCGTTCGCCCCGGCGGATGCGGCCGAGCTCATCGTCGATCTCGCGGCCGGCCGCCGCCGACGCCGACGAGGACGAGCATGACGCAGAAGAGCGCCGAGATCATCGCGAAGACCGCGCCGATCACGCCGTAGCGGGTGGCGTAGCTGCTGAAGAGGTGCGGCACGTACACCGTCGCGCCAACCGAGTAGACCGCGAGCACCACCGCGCCGAGGATGCCGAACGGGAGCAGGTTGTGGCGCTCGATCCGCTTGGCGCTGAGGACCCGGCCGCTCCAGACCAGGAACGCCGCTGACAGCGGCGTGCTGAGCAGCGCCGCGCCGAGCTCAAGGCGGCTGCGCCCGAGCACGGCATGGAGGACGCCGCTGGCAGCGAGGTACAGCATCAGCCCGCCGATCCAGAGCAGCCCGTTGACCGTGTTGCGGACGCTCATCGGGTCCAGCTCCCAGGTCTGCTCGATCAGCCGCTGCACGCCGCGGGTGAAGCTCAGGACCGCGACCATCAGGAAGAGGAAGCCGACGATGCCGAGGCTCGTGCTGCTGCCCCCGGGCGGCGCAAAGATGTCCGTGACAGCCTCGGCGCCGCCTCCTGTCAGGTCGTAGCGGTCGATGATGCGCTGCGCCGTGTCCTTGCCGCCCAGCTCCGAGGCCACGGAGCTGGCGACGATCGTCAGCGGGATCGTGGCGGTGAGCGCGCCGGAGGCCAGGGCGATCGCACGGTCGAATCCCGCGAGCTTCTGGAACCGGCTGACGACGCGGAGCACGAACTCGGGCCTCAGCCAGAACGTGAGCATCCGTGCGGCGCGCTCGCGATTCACGCGCCGCCGCCGGCCGGTCTCGGGGGAATCGTCGCCCGCCATGGCTGATGCCGCGGGTGGTGGGCTCAGACCGGCGCGCGCTCGTCCTCTCCGAACACGACGAGGCCGTGGATGATCCAGACACACAGGGAGAAGATGGCCAGGGACCACCAGGGATCGGACCCGCCGATCGAGAACAGGGCCCCGATGGCAGCGAGGCTGCCGGCGATGATCCCCATCACCCGCCCGTAGGCGTTGCCGGCCATCAGCGAGAAGCCGGCTGTGAGCTGGATCGCGCCGAGGACGATGAGGACCCAACCCATGGTGTTGAGGTCGTCGAGGATGAACCGCTTGTCGTTGACGAAGATGTTCGCGCTGTCGAGCGCGCCGATGCCGTAGACGATGTTGAGCGTGCCTGCGATCAGCAGCAGAATCGCTGCGAATGTGACTCGACCGGTGCCTCGCATCCCGTACCTCCAGGGGTTGTCTCGCTGCCTTCCAGTGCCTTCAAGGCGAGCCTAGGCGTGCAGAAGCGGGTCCTCCTCATCCCGCTGGTATGAAAAGCGCGAAGGTCCGTCCGCGCTTCGGCCTACCGTCGGGCCATCGAGCGCCCCAAGCTGATCGAGCGTCGCCTGTCCCGTTTCCTGAGCGAGCCCGCGACCGTGCGAAGTGCGGCGGCCATGATCGCCCTGACGACGGCACTCGTCGTGGTTGGCAGTGGTGTCCTGATGCGGGTGATCGATCGCGACGAGTACCCGAGCATCGGGCGAGGGTTGTGGTGGGCGATGCAGACGGTGACGACTGTCGGGTACGGCGACGTCACCCCCGCGCACACGTCCGGTCGGATCGTCGGTGTGGTCGTGATGCTGTGGGGGATTGCGTTCGTGTCGATCGTCGTCGCGGCGATCACGTCGACGTTCATCGCGCGCGCCCAGCATGAGTACCGGCGGGAGGCGCAGACGGCAGAGGAGCGGGTCCAGGCGCGGTTCGATGACCTGGCCGTGCGCCTCGATCGCGTGGAGCAGGCGCTGTCAAGGCGCGAGAAGGCCTAGCGATTTCGGCTGTGCCCTCAGGGGTCGTGCCGCTCGAGCGCTGCCTCGACGTCGTAGCCGAGCGCGAGCGCGACCTTCGGAGCGCACTGGACGACTCGTGCGGCGCCGGTCACCGGCGCCACCGCCTCGAGGCTGGCGACGATCTCGTCGCTTGTCGCGCCGGCTGCGAGGGCGTGCGCCACGGCGTGCTGGAACGACGAAGGCGCCGCATCGACGGCGATTGCCGCAGCGACGCGCACGAGCGCCGCGGTCCTCGCGTCGATGACCCACGTTGCGAATGAGCTGTCATTCGTCGCGATCGCGTCGAGGAGCGCCTCATCGTGTACCGCGAGACGACGCAGGTGCTGCTTGTACTCGTCCATTGGCGTTCGTGGGTATCCAACCCGCCGCGGTCTGGGGGCGCATCATCCCCGCGGTATGAGATTTGCCACCGGCGGATAGACCGAGCTGTCCAAGAGCCCGACCTCGACGGCACGCTCGATCGCCTGACTGCGCGACGAGACACCGAGCTTGCGGTAGATGGAAACCGCTTCGCTCTTGACGGTGTTGCGCGAGATGAACAGCCTGCTCGCGATCTCGGGAAACATGAGATGGGTGGCGAGGAATGGAAGCAGCCGGAGTTCCGCACCCGTCAGGCTCATCGCCCACGC
>CAWCEB010000191.1:0-8427 GCA_963794105.1 uncultured Actinomycetes bacterium
GCACTGCCGCCGACCGCGGCGCTCCTCGGGCCCGACGCCACGGCGGTCGCGGCGGTCGTCGAGCCACAGGGAGCACTCGCGGATCGCGAGCTCGCGGCGGAGATCGCGCGCGCGGGACTCCCGGCGCTCGAACACGAGCGGCTGCAGGCGGAGATGCGGGCCCAGCTCGCCGAACTGCGTGCCAGTCGTGCCCGCATCGTCGAGGCCGCGGACCGCGAGCGTCGCCGCCTGGAACGCGACCTGCACGACGGCGCCCAGCAGCGGATCGTCGCCCTCGCCCTCGACCTGCGGCTCGCGCGCCGCCAGATCACGCGCGTACACCCCGAGCTCGACGGCGAGCTCGGCGCCGCCGAGGAGGATCTGCGCCGGGCCGTCGCCGAGCTACGCGACGTCGCCCGCGGCATTCACCCGCCCATGCTCGAAGACTTCGGCCTGGCGGCCGCCCTGCAGGCGCTCGCCGAGGAGACGCCCTGGCTCGCGCTCGGCGACCTCCCGCCCGACCGCTTCCCTGCGCCCGTGGAGTCCGCGGCCTACCACCTCGTCGCCGAGACGCTTCGCTGCGCGCCGGGGCGTCACGTCACGGTCAGCGCCCGGCATGCGGGGACCACGCTCGTCCTCGACGTCCTCCCGCAGGATGGCCCGCTGATCGACGCCGAGGATCGCATCGGAGCACTCGGCGGTCGCCTCGTCCGCGACGACGACGCGATCCTGCGCGCGGAGCTGCCATGCGGGTAGTGCTCGCCGACGACGAGGTGCTCGTCCGTGACGGCCTCGCCCGTCTGCTCGAGGACGCAGGCGTCGAGGTGGCGAGCCGCTGCGCCGACGCGACCACCTTGCTGCGCGCGGTCGACTCCTGGCGGCCCGACGTGGCGATCGTCGACATCCGCATGCCGCCGACGCACACGGAAGAGGGTCTCGTCGCCGCGCAGGAGATCCGCCGCCGCCATCCGGACGTCGGCGTCCTCGTCCTCTCCCACCACCTCGAGTCCGGCTACGCGATGCAGCTGCTCGAAGAAGCGCCCGAGCGTGCGGGTTACCTGCTCAAGGAGCGCGTCTCGGACCTTGCGGTCCTGCTCGACGCCCTGCAGCGCATCAGCGAGGGCGAGTGCGTGCTCGATCCCACAATCGTCGCGCGTCTGATCGCCCGCCGGCGCTCGCAAGGTCCGCTCGAAGAGCTCACGCAACGTGAACGTGAAGTCCTGGCGCTGATCGCCGAAGGACGCTCGAACCGCGCGGTCTGCGAAGCCTTGTTCCTCGCGCCGAAGACCGTCGAAGGCCACATCCGCCAGATCTTCCTCAAGCTGGGCATCCCCGAGTCGCCAGAGGACCATCGTCGTGTCCTCGCGGTACTGGCGTATCTCCGGACCGCGTGATCGGCGCCACGGGAGAGCTCGTAAACCTCCGTCCCGTCGTGCCTGGCAGGACATGGCCGTGAAGGGGAGAAGCCGTCCCGTATCACTCCGTTCCGGTGCGTCACGGCCGCGCTTGTTGCGGTGGCGCTGGCCGCCTCGGCGGCAGGTGCGCAGAGCGCCGACGTGGCCGCGCTCCAGGTCGCGCTGCGCGCGAAGCGTCTCTACGCCGCCAATATCGATGGCGTGCACGGGCCGCTCACGACGGCCGGTGTGCGCGCGTTCCAGGCGCGGCGGGGGCTGGCTGTCGACGGCCTCGCTGGGTCCGCGACGCGGCGCGCGCTCGGCTGGCGCGGGCGGCCGCGGCTCGGCATCCGCACCCTCGCGGCGGGCGCGGCCGGCTGGGATGTGGCCGGCCTGCAGTTCCTGCTCGCCCGCCAGGGGTTCCCGTCCGGGGCCGTCGACGGGCTCCTGGGCGCGCGCACCGACACGGCGGTGCGGCGCTTCCAGTCCTGGGCCGGGCTGGCGGCTGACGGCCTCGCCGGTCGCGCGACGATCTCGCGCCTGCGCACGCCGCCGCCGGTGAGCCCGTTGATCTTCGCGCCACCGGTCGCGGCGCCGATCGGCGACGTGTTCGGACCGCGCGGCGACCGCTTCCACACCGGTGTGGACTATCCCGTCGCAGCCGGAACGACGATCCGCGCGGCCGGCCGCGGCTGCGTGTCCTCCGCCGGCTGGACCTCGGGCGGGTACGGCAAGCTGGTCGTGATCTCGCACCGGCTCGGCGTGACGTCGTGGTACGCGCATCTCTCCGCGGCCACGGTGCGGGCGGGGGACTGCGTGGTGGCCGGGACGCCGATCGGCCGCGCCGGCTCGACGGGCCACTCGACCGGGCCGCACCTGCACTTCGAGCTGCGGCTCCGCGGGGCGGCGGTGGCTCCGCGGTTCTGAGCCGGAGATCGCCCGCATCACGTGCGCCGTTAGCAGTCTGTTAGCCCCGTCGTAGCCCGGCCGTGGAGCGTCCGCCGCACGCCGACTCCAAAGGAGGGTCAATGTCCAACTGGATCCAGCTTCGAACCGCGCTGGTGCAGCCACGCGGCGACGCTTCGCGAGGCCATGCGCTCAGCGCCACGATGAGAGCGCTTCTGCGGACAGTTGCCGTCGCTACCGTCGCGCTGGCCGGCTTGGCGTCCAACGCGAATGCGACGGCGCCGGCGGCCACCACGATCGCCGGCACGGTCGCGCAGTTCGGCCCGCCGCCGGACTTCCAGGGCTCCTGGCAGTCATCGGGGGCGATCAGCGACGCCGGATCGTTCGTCGAGACCGAGTTCCACTTCACCGGCGCCCTGGCCCACTCGCCGGTGGTCGGAGTCTTCCAGGCGGTCATCGAGTTCGCCGGCTCGCAGGGCACGATCGCGATCCGTCAGCAGGCACAGTTCACAGGCGCATCCGAGGGGACCTGGCAGGTCGCATCCGGGACCGGCGCCTACGGCGGGGCCCGGAGGTCACGGCACGTTCGCGTTCGCGGCCCCGAACAGCCTCACGTTCACCGGCGTGATCTCGACGGCCGGGTAGCGGCGGACGGGAGGCCTGAGAACGTGACCGCTCCGATCGACCTCGCTCCAACGCGGGGACCGACCACGCGCCGCCTGCTCGCGGGCTTGCGGCGCAACGCCGGCCGGCTGCACGTCGCGCTGGCGCTGACGATCGTCCTTGCCGTGTTCGTACAGGTGTATCTCATCGGTGCGTACATCTTCGGCGCCGGGCAGGGAGCGCTCGACGCGCACAGGACGGTGGGGTTCACCGCTCACGGGTTCGAGGTGCTGATCCTTCTTGCCGCGCTTGTGGCATGGCTTCCGCGGCGCGACGTCGTCCTCTCCGCGCTGCTCGCAGTGGTCGGGACCGTGCAGGTCATGCTCGCCAGCGAGCACCGCTGGGTCGGCGGCCTGCACCCGCTCTTCGCGCTCGTCGTGCTGGCCCTCGCAACGGCACTCGCGCGCCGCGGCCGGAGCGACCGCCGATTCCACCGCCGCCGAGAGTGAGAGCCGCGGCTCAATTCCGGCCCCCGAACCCAGTTCCAGGCCGATCCGGGGAGGTCTCGAAAACCGTTGTGCGGCTTCGCCGTACCGAGGGTTCGAATCCCTCCCCCTCCGCTGCCGTTTCACGACTCCCCGTCGAGGAAGTACCTGGCATAGGGCGTGCCGGCGAACTTCTCGCGCAGGAGACGCGAGAAGTGAAGGACAGTGCTGACGGGTCGGTAGCTCGCAACGACATTCTGGGTCTGCCCGGCGGCGTTGCGCGTAACCAGCACGACGCAGCCGAGGGGCTTGTCGTCGACTCGAGCGATGTAGTCCTCGAGCCAGCCGTTGTCCCCACAGGGGCCCGTGAAATGGAACTCCTGTGAATCGCCATACAGAGCGCGGATGGCCACGACGATGGTCCGAACGGCTTCCGCGCCCTGCAGGGCGCCGTTCAACATCGAACCCTCGACGGTTGCGTCGGCGGCGAGGTTGTCCAGCCAAGCGGGGTAGTAGTCAGCGAGGTCGGGATCGCCGCTCGCCAGATATCTCGGGGTGCCTTCCTGGACGCGGGCCTCGCGTTCGATGGACATGAGTCAGTCCTTTCTTGAATTGCCGCCGCGCCCCGGCGCGGCGGCTGTGGATTCGGGCGCTGCTACCGGAGCGCGCGGAAGGCGGCGCGGAGCTTGCAATCCGGCAGGCGTGCTCGTGATGAGCCGGGCGCCGCGACCGTGCGTGGTGAAGCTGATGAACCAGCGGATGAGGACGATCAGGCGGTTCTGGAAGCCGATGAGGTAGAAGAGGTGCACCACCAGCCAGGTCGCCCAGGCCGGGAAGCCGCTCAGGCGGATGGCATGGAGGTCGGCGACGGCGCGCGCGCGGCCGATCGTCGCAAGGTTGCCCTTGTCGAGATAGCGAAACGGCCCGATCGGGTGGCCGCCGAGGCGCGCGCGGACGAGCCGGGCTGCGTAGCGACCTTGTTGCATCGCGACGGGCGCGACGCCGAGAAGCGTTTGGACGCCGCCGTCGCGGTTGCGTACGCGGACCATGTCGCCGAGCGCCAGCACCTCGGGGTGACCAGGGAGGGTCAGGTCCGCCTCGACGGTCACCCTGCCGGCCCTGTCCACAGGCCGTGCTGCAGGGTCTCGGCGGCAGTGCCCATGACAACCTCCGTTCTGGAAGAGAAGGGTGTGGCTCGGTCCTACGGTGCCCCGCGGCGAGTTGCGCGACAAGCGGCGGATGTCGCAACGGCGGCGGGACATTCGTCGCTGCGGCCGTGCGTCATTTGGCTCGTCAGCGCGGTTCGCTCTGCACCTGCACAACTCCCTCCCGCACAGCCCACAGCGCAGCCTGCGTGCGCGAGCTCAGACCGAGCTTGTGGAGGATTCTTGACACATGTGTCCGGGCCGTGCGCTCGCTGATGGCCAGCTGGGCGGCGATGCGCTTGTTGGGTTCCCCCGCCGCCACGAGCCGCAGCACGTCGAGCTCTCGGGCTGTCAGTTCGGACATCGGGTCGTCGCTTCGCGGCCTGTGAAGCGACGACATCAGCCTTCTCGCGACAACGGGGTCGATCTGCGCCTCGCCTCGATGGGCAGCTCGGATCGCCGCCGCGACGCCGTCGGCATCGGAATCCTTGAGCACATAGCCGGATGCGCCTGCCTCGAGCGCGGCATGCACCCGCTCCTCCTCGGCGAACGAGCTGAGCGCGACGACTTCGATGTCGTCGTAGAGGGCACGAATCTGACGGGTCGACTCAATGCCATCGATCGGCTCCATCTGCAGATCCATGACGATCACGTCAGGTCGGCGCCGGAGCGACTCGATCGAGGCGAGCAGGTGAAGCGCCTCAGCGCCTCCGGCGGCCTCGGCAACCACGTCGATGTCGGGCTCCCCGTCGAGGAACGCACGCAACCCGCGGCGCACGATCTCGTGGTCGTCAACAACGAGGACGGCGATCGTTTCGTCCGCGGCCGTGCGCATCTCAGCGCTCATCCGTTTCGGTCGGGACGCAGGCGCGTACGAGTGTGCCGGCCCCCGGCGCGCTTGTCGATCGTGACGTGCCCGGAGACCTCGGCCGCACGGCTTCGCATCGAGTCGAGACCGAAGTGACCGGAAGGTTCCGCGGCTGGCGTGAAGCCCCGCCCGTTGTCGCGGATCTCGAGAACGACCAGGCCCTGCTGGGCTTCTAGCGAACGGTGGCCGCGCTCGCGCCGGCGTGCCTCTGGACGTTCGCGAGCGCTTCCTGCCCGATGGCGAACAGCTGGGATTCAGCGAGCTCGCACAGGGCGAGCCGCGGCTCCGGCCCCTCGACATCGATGGTCATCCCGTCGGACGTGCGCAACGTAGAGGCGTGCCTGGCGAGCGCGGCAACCAGGCCGTCGTGAACCGGGTCGCGGTGCAACTCGAGGATCAGTGAGCGAATCTCGCTCTGCACGCTCCTGGTCAGGTCCCCGATCGCGGCAAGCGATTGAGCGACGCGCCCGGACGGACTGCCTCCTTCTCGCGCCAGGGCCTTCTGGGCCACGCGCGTATGGAGCACTGTCGAGAACAGCGCCTGAGATACCGAATCGTGGAGGTCTCGGGCGATCCGGCGCCGTTCCTCCACCGCCCGCGCGCCCTCGCGTCTGCGCGCCTCGGCGAGCTCCGTGGCGGCCTGCTCCCGTTCGCTCGCCACGCCGCCAGGAACAGCGTCGTCAATGCCGCAACCCAGATGTAGAGCTGCGTACTGAGTGTGCGGTGGTTGATCGGCTGTTCGTCAAAGGGCCCAAGGTCGTGGGCCGTCAGGCCGATCGCGACGCCGGCGGTGATGGCAATCGACAACGTCGCACCTGGGGCGCCGAATCGAAAAGCCGCCCAGATCAGCGCGGGAAAGACCACGTACCTGATCGGCTCGTGGGTTGAGAACACGAGGACGCTGAATGCGGTGACGGACGCGATCATGCGGCGCCCTCCCAGGTTCGGAGACGACGCCACGCCGCGGCCGGCCGATGAGCCCAGGCGAGCACGAGCGGCAGGACGACCAGCGCCCCGGAGATGTCGGCGAGCCACCAGGTGCGCCAGAACTCTGCGGCGTCCGCATGCTCGACCACGCCGCCGGCGAGCATCGAGAGGGCGCCGACGGTGGCGCTGATCGCAGTCGCGACGCCGAGTGCGACGAGCATGCCGCCGACCTGCTCGACGCGGTCCATCGCGGCGTTGGGACCGATGAGGCGGCGCAGCAACACCGCGCCCACGACGATCTCCGCCATGTTGCCGGCCTGCTGGCCCACGAGGCTTCCGATCGGGAACGTGCCGTCGTCCAGCCAGAGCTCGCCGTTGACGATCAGCTCGCCGAGCAGCACGCCCGGCCACCAGCGGAGGCCCCACAGGTAGAGCGCGGCGATCCCGAGTCCGGCAGGTGGCCAGATCGCGGAGACCGAGGCGGTGTAGCGCAGCGTCTGACCGACCTTCGCGGCGCCGTAGTAGGCAGCGGCGAGAAGCACCACGCCGCCCGCGTAGCGCAGCGACGTCCGCGAGCCGGGCATAGCCCTTCGGCTGAGCGCTGGACCCGCGGCGGTCAGCTGTGCTTGCGTGGCAATGGGGGCGCACCCTCCTCGCACGGCGAGGGGTCAGTGAGCTACGCGACCACGTTACCGCCGCCGCGGCTATGAGCCAAATGACGGAGCGCGACGACGACGGATGTCCTGTGTGCCGGTGCGACGCCCGCCGGTTGACCCGTCGGCCTGGCGGCTTGGATGATCGACCACACGTGTCGGTGTTCGACCGCCTGCGGATGCCCTCGCTCGGGGGGGCGACCAAGTGGCTCAACAGCGAGCCGCTCGGCCTCGCGGAGCTGCGGGGGCGCGCGGTCCTCGTGAACTTCTGGACGTGGACATGCATCAACTGGCTGCGTCAGGAGCCGTACGTCCGCGCGTGGTCGCAGGCCTATCGCAACGACGGCTTGGTCGTCATCGGCGTCCACACGCCGGAGTTCTCCTTCGAGCACGAGTCGACCGCGTACGGCGGGCGATCGAGGCGCGAGCCATCGACTACCCGGTCGCGGTCGACAACAACTACGAGATCTGGAGCGCCTTCGCCAACCACTATTGGCCGGCCCTGTACTTCGTCGACAGGGACGGCATGATCCGCGACCAGCACTTCGGCGAAGGACGCTACGAGGAGTCCGAGCGCGTCATCCAGCGGCTGCTCGGTATCGAGCGCGAGCTCCTGTCGATCGAAGGGGTCGGGGTGGAGGAGGCGGCTGACTGGGATCACCTGGGTACGCCCGAGACGTACCTCGGCCACGGCCGCGGCGACCCTCCCGCACCACCCGCGTCGCCCCCGCGGCGCCCCCTCCCCCCCCCCGCGCCTGTCAACGAGTGGGGCCTCGCCGGCGATTGGACGATCGGCAGTGAGAGTGTCGTGGCCGAGCAGGCCGGAGCGAGCATCGCCTTCCGGTTCCACGCGCGCGACGCACATCTCGTGCTGTCTTCTGGAGCGGGCAAGGGGATTCCGTTCCGCGTGGTCGTCGATGGCGAACCTCCGGGCCCGTCACACGGCGTTGATGTCGACGAGGACGGGAACGGCGTGCTCCGGGAGGGCCGCATGTACCAGCTCGTCCGCGAGCACGAGGCGGTGCGCGAGCGGACCCTCGAGATCACGTTCCTCGAGCCCGGCGCCGAGGCGTACTCGTTCACGTTCGGCTGAACGTTGACTACGTTTAGGCAAAGCCACAGTGATGGAGGACGAGGAAGCGTGAGCGCAACGGACTACGCGGTTGTGGACCCGGCGACGGGCGAGACCGTCAAGACGTACGAGACGATCAGCGACGTGGCGATGAAGGACGCGGTTGGCCGCGCGTCTGCGGCGCACCCGGCATGGGGCCGCGGCACGACGGTCGAGGAGCGGGCCAGGATCATCGCTCGCGTCGGCGAGTTGCACAATGAGCGCCGGCAGGAACTCGCGGAGATCATCGTTCGCGAGATGGGCAAGCCGATCGAGCAGGCCCTGGGCGAGGTCGGCTTCAGCGCGGCGATCTACGAGTACTACGAGCAATGGCTAAAATGAAGAAGAAGAACGAC
>CAWCEB010000192.1:0-24702 GCA_963794105.1 uncultured Actinomycetes bacterium
AGATCGATCGCGCGCGGGAGCGTGAAGGTGTGCACCGTGGCGTTGCCTCGGGGATGCGAGGCCACGTTCGTCAGCGCGCGATAGATCGCCGCCTTCGCGTCCGCGGGCACCGGGATCTTCACGGCGAACTTGCCGCTGCGGTCGGGCACCACCTTGACGACCGCCACCTTCGCCCGCCGGCGGCAGGAGAGGAACCGCTCCACGGCGATCGCGGCCGGTCGGCCGGCGAACGGGCCGGTGATCCGGCCGCGCAGCACCAGGCTCGAGCCGGTGCGGGTGAGGGTCGTGGCGACCATGCGCCGGGCGAGCCTCAGCCGCTGCGAGGCGGTCGCGCCGATCCGCGCCTGATAGCGCGCGTGCATCCGGCGGTTCGCCGCCGGGGCGGGCACCGTGGCCGCGAAGCCGCCGTCGGCGCCGATCGCCGCGCGTCCGACGCGCTTGCCGTCGAGCAGGATGTCGGCGGTCTCACCGGCCAGGCGGAGGTCCGCCGTTCCGGTCACCGACACGGTCCGGCGGCCCGCGGGCAGCACGTCGATCAGCAGCAGATCGAGCTTCGTGCAGGCGAGGTACAGGTCGTTGGAGGCGCCCTGGGTGAAGGCCGCGTCGCCGCGCACGGTCTGGGCGACCGAGCCGGATCCGGTCGTCGGCGGTGCCGCGGGCGGGGCCGTCGGCTTGGTCGCGGGCGGAGTCGCGGGCGGAGGCGGCGGCGGGGGTGAGGCCTGCGGCACCAGCGGGTTCGAGTCGGCGCCGGCGCTGCCGGCGCCATTCGTCGCTGTCACCCGGCACGTGATGCTCTTGCCAACGTCGTCGCTCGTGATCGTGTAATGGTCGTTCGTGGCCCCAGCGATCACGGAGCCGTCGCGCAACCACTGCGAACGTGACGCTCGTGGGCGATCCGCTCCACGTGCCGGGATCGCAGGCGACCGAGTCGCCCGGGTGGGCGCTCGCCGGAATCGACGGCGCCGCCGTGTTCTGCGGGCCGAGCGTGAACCCCAGGCGGACCTTGCCGGGGGGTCCGGCGATGATCTGGACCGCGTAGGACCTGCCGGACAGCGCGGCCCCGGTCACCGTGGTGAACCCGGTGCCCGATGCCGTCTGGGTCGCGCCCGCCGTCACGATGTCGAACGTGTCGGTCGCGGCCGGATCGAACTGCGGGTCCGTGACGATCGCCAGCGTCCCGCCGTTGATCTTCACGCTGCCCGCGACGGCGAGCCAGTCATAGGTCGTGCCCTGGCCCGTCCCGGCGATCTGCGCCTCGAGCGTCCCGCCGGACTGGGAGTAGTCGCCGCCGATCGAGAGCTTGCCCGGCGATGCGCCCGGGGCGACCGTGCCGCCGGTGTTCGTCACGTCGCCGCTCGCGGTGCCCGTGCCCTTCAGCACGCCGCCCTGCAGTGCGACGGCGCCGCCGAGCGTCGTGCCCGCGTCGATGCTCGTCACGCCGGCGGTCTGCGTGAGCCCGGAGTCGAAAGACAGCGTGCCGGTGTGGACGTTGATCGTTCCGCTGCTCGTCACCGGCCTGAAGAAGTGGGCGGTGCCGCTCGTGGTGGTGCGGTTGATCGTGCCCGCGTTGTTCCAGTGGCCTCCGGCCGTGCCCTGGGCATTGACGTCGCCGGTGATGTTGAGGACGTCGCCGGCGCCGACATTGACGGTCGGGTCGCCGAGTCCGCCGACGCCGACGATCCCCGTGCTCCAGTTCGTCGTGGGGCCGAGGTTGAGCGTGTGGCCGTCAAGCACGTACAGCGCGCTGCCGTTGAGGGTCGTCGTGCCGCCGACGGATGTCGTACCGCTCCCTCGAGGGTGAGGACCAGCGAGACGTTCATCGCACCGCTCACGCTCAGCGTGCCCGAGCCCGTGCGGCTGCCGTTGGTCGCAGTGACGCTTCCGGTGCTGCCGGTGGTGTCGAGCTGGAGCGTGCCGCCCGCGAAGTCGAGCGCGCCGGGGTTGAACGTGGCGCCCGAGGCGACGGCGGTCGTGCCCGAGCCGAAGAACCGGACGGTGCCTGCCCCGGTCACGGAAGCGGCGGCGGTCAGGTCGTTGACGCCGCCGCTGAAGGTCAGCGTGGCGCCGGCGGCCGCGGTGTAGGTGCCGGAGCTCGTGCCCGCGCCGTCGCCCTGCTTGAGCGTCAGCGTGCCCGAGTTGACGTTGATCGCGCCGTCGTTCTCGACCGCGTTGTCGAAGCTCGCGGTGCCTGCGCTCGTCGTGCGGTTGATCGTGCCCCGGTTGTGCCACAGCCCGCTGCCCCAGTTGCCCGAGCTGACGTCGCCCGGGATGTTCAGGACGTCGCCCGCGCCGATGTTCACGGTTGCGCCGCCGGTCCCGCCGACGCCCATCGTGCCCGTGTTCCAGGTGGTCGCCGAGCCGAGGTTGAGCGTGTGGCCGTCCACCACGTTGAAGGTGGTCGCGTTGATGGTCGAGGCGCCGGTGACGGTGGTGGTTCCGCCGCCCTTGAAGGTGACGACGGAGCTGCCGACGCTCATCGCCCCGTTCACCGTCAGGGTCCCGGAGCCGCTGCGCGTGCCGCCGACCGCGTTCAGGCTGCCGGTGCTGCCCGACGTGTCGAGCTGCAGCGTGCCCCAGCCCGTGAGACCGAGCGCCCCCGGATTGAAGGTCACGCCCGCGCCGACGACGACCGTCGCCGCGTAGTTCTCGACCGTGCCGGCGCCACCGACGCCCGCCGTCGCGCCCGTGAGCTCGTAGTTGCCACCCCAGAACTCGAGCTTGGCGCCGGCGGCGGCCGTGTAGCTGCCCGAGCTCGTGCCCGCGCCGTCGCCCTGCGCCAGGTACAGCTTGCCCGAGCCGACGTTGATGACGCCGTCGTTTTCGACCGCGTTGTTGAAGCTCGCGGTGCCTGTGCCGGTCGTGCGGTTGATCGTGCCCTGGTTGTTCCACAGCCCGCCGACCCAGTTGCTCGAGCCGACGTCGCCAGTGACATTGAGGACGTCGCCCGCGCCGATGTTCACGGTCGCGCCACCGGTCCCGCCGACCCCGACCGTGCCAGCGGTCCAGTTGGTTGTCGTGCCGAGATTGAGCGCGGCGCCGTTGAACACAGCTCAGGGTGCTGCCGATCGTCGACGTGCCGCTCCCGAGGGTGAGCGACCGGCCGCCCGCGACGTTGCCGCCGTCGATCGTCAGCGACCCCTCGTCGTCGAGGGTCTTGGCGACGCCGGATGCCCCGGTCGAGAGGTACACGACCCTGCCGCTCGGGATCACGACGTCGTCCGCTCCGTCGGGGACCTCGCCCTGGCTCCAGTTGCTCGGCTCGTTCCAGTCGTGCGGAGCGGCAATCGAGGTTCCCGTGAAGGTGTTCGTGCCGCTGATGCTGGTGGCGGGCGCCGGCGCCGCGAGCACGAGCAGGGCCGCAACCGCGGCGAGGAGTCCGAGCAGTCGAGCGAGCATGGCGCGACCGTAGGCACGCTCAGGTTGCCGCCGATCGTCGACGCGCCGCTGCCGAGGGTGAGCGACCGGCCGCCCGCGATGCTGCCACCGTCGATCGTCAGCGACCCTTCGTCGTCGAGGGTCTTGGCGACGCCGGACGCCCCGGTCGAGAGATACACGACCCTGCCGCTCGCAATCACGACGTCGTCCGCTCCATCCGGGACCTCGCCCTGGCTCCAGTTGCCTGGCTCGTTCCAGTCGTGCGGAGCGGCGATCGAGCCTCCCGTGAAGGTGTTCGTGCCGGCGATGCTGGTGGCGGCGCCGGCGCCGCGAGCACGAGCAGGGCCGCAACCGCGGCGAGGAGTCCGAGCAGTCGAGCGAGCATGGCGCGACCGTAGGCACCCGGTTTGAACGGATCCTTTCCGGCTGGCAGTGCGGGCTGGCCGCCCGTACGCCAGCATCCACGTCATGACTCAGCTTCCCTTGACCGGCGGGTGCAATTGCGGGGCCGTGCGCTACGAGGTCAGCGAGCCGCTGGTGATCGCGAGCTACTGCCACTGCAAGCGCTGCCAGCGGCGCAGCGGCGCGGCGGCGTCGCCGAGCCCACCCGGCGCCTGGTGCGTTTCGCATCGTCAAGGGCGAGGATCGGCTGAAGTGCTGGAAGCCACAGGACGGCGGTGAAAAGTGGTTCTGCGGCGATTGCGGGTCCTCGATCTTCGGTCGCAACCTCAGTCACCCCGACTCGATCGGCATCCGTATGGGCACGTTCGATAAGGATCCCGGGATCCGGCCGAGCGTGCGGGCCTTCGTCGCCAGTGCGGCGCCGTGGGAGGACCTGCCTGACGACGGTCTGCCTCGGTACCCGCAGAGCCGCCACGCCTGAGTCCTACACTCGTGTGATGGGCTTGCATCGCGGCATCGACGGCTCGGATCCGGTCCGCCCACAGCCGGTCGGCCGGCTGGCCGGGGCCGAGGATCGGCGCGTCGGGAGCGTTCAGACACTCGGCAGCGGGACGCTGGCGTGCCCGAGCTGTGACGCCCCGGTCGCACTCGGCGGCACGATGCGGCCCCACGACTCGCTGCGCTGTCCGTTCTGCGGTTGCGCCGGAGCGCTGAGGGAGTTCTTGTCGCTCGCGGAACCCACACGGCCCGCGCGCGTCGAGATCCGGTTGGTGCTGAACCCCACGTAGTGCTTCAGCCTGTCGCGGCGGCGATGCCCTGCACGATCAGGCTGACACCGACCGCGGCGACGAGCCAGCCGATGACGCGCAGCCCGTTGGCGTTGAGCCAATTTGCGAGGCTGGTCACCCGCCTGGCGGTTTCCTCGGGCCGGAGCAGGTATCCGACGAGCGGCACCTCGACCAGCAGGAACATGATCGCGTTGAACAGCACGATCAGGGACAGCTTCTGGGCGGTGCTATAGCCGCCGCTGGCGATGTCGCCCAACGCGAGCAGGTAGAACGGTCCGGGCAGGTTGATCGCAGCACCGACCGCGAAGGTCACGCGGGCATTGGCCCGGTCGAGGTGGCGCTCGGCCCACGAAGGGCCCTCGTGTTCGCGCGGGTGGCGACTGCGCCAGCGATCCAGCAGCGCCGCGCCGCGTCTCGATGTCATCAGCCGGGCGAGCAGCAGCGAGCCGACGCCCGCCGCGATCGACGCTCCGGGGTGTGGGGTCGACGTGGTATTGCCGAGCACCTTGTCGCCGTGATCGAACGCTGCCAGGCGACGGTGACCGAGATGAGGCCGCCGTCAGCACGCGGCGAGAACGGGGTGAGCAGCCTTGGGCGCGGGCCGCGAGAGGAAGATCGCGACCGCCGCGATCAGCATCGGGAAGACGCCGCCGCAAACGCGAGAAGAACGATGTGACCCGTCCGCGCACATCCTGATCGGCGGGGCGCGAGCCGGTGAGGAGCTGCATCGACGATGGCTGGCGATGCCTGCCCCAGATCACGCCCCGCCCGCTCCTGGCCCGTACCTGCAGACGGTCTCGGGCCGGTGGGTCAACCCGCTCGACCCGGATCCTGATCAGCTCGACATCGGTGACATCGCGCGCGCGCTGGCCAACCAGCCCCGGTTCGGCGGTCACTGCCGGGTCTTCTACTCGGTCGCGCAGCACTCGGTGATCGTGTCCGAGCTCGTCGAGCAGCGGGGCGGTGACGCCGAGGACGTGTTCGCCGCCCTGATGCACGACGCCAGCGAGGCGTACCTGGGGACATGCCGCACCCCTTGAAGCACCGCAGCCCGCTGGGTGCGGCGTTCAAGGAGGCCGAGGACCACCTCGAGCAGGCGATCGCGCGAGCGCTTCGCCATCAAGACGGATGTCCCGGAGATCAAGCGCGCCGACCGTGCGCTCCTCGCGACGGAGCGGAGGGCGTTCAGCGACGAGAGGTGGCACTGGCCGGAGCTCGAGGGCGTCGAGCCGCTGGACCTCGAGCTCGCGGCATGGTCGCCGGACGACGCCGAGCGGGCGTTCGCCGAGCGCTACGCCGAACTGATGCCCGGCGCCGGTCCGAGGGCGGCTGAGGCGCGGCATGTCACAGATGCTTCGCATCATGCGGTCACAGCCCGAGGAGCTCCGCCGGCTGCTGGCGGACGCCGGTCCGGCCGAGGCCGCCGCGGCGCGGCTCGCCGGCCGCCGGGTCCTGCTGGTCGGCGTGGGGACGAGCTGGCACGCGGCGCACCACGGAGCGTGGATGCTTCGCGAGGCCGGGTGCACGCCGACGCGGCGCACGCGGCCGATCTCGCCCCGTACGAGCGAGCCGTCGACAAACAGGACGGCGTGATCGTGCTGAGCCACACGGCGGGCACGGGCTATTCCATGCAGGTCCTCGAGCGCGCGCGCCAGGCCGGCGCCGCGGCGGTGCACGTCTCCGGATCGGCAAGGGCGGTGACGTCGAGACCGTTGCCCCGGAGGCCTCGTACGCCTACACCGCAAGCCATACGGGAGCGCTCCTCAGGCTCGCCCAGATCGCAACAGCGCTCGGCGCGCAACTCGGCGAGCTCGACGCGATCCCGGACCGGGTCGCCGCGGTCCTCGACAGGTCCGGGCGGCTGATCGGGGTTCCCGAGCGCCTCGTCGAGCTGATCGGCGCCGGCCCAACGCGTGGACCGCGCAGGAAGGAGCGCTGAAGATCCGCGAGGCGTCGTACCTCGCAGCCGAGGGGCTCTCGAGCGAGCAGTTCTTCCATGGGCCCAGCGTCGCGCTCGACGCGCAGGACACGCTGGTGGTCCTCGACGGCGGCGGGCCGGCGGCGGATCGCACCGAGGCGATCGCCGGCGCCGTCGAGGTCACCGGTGCGCAGGTCGTCGCTTCGGCGAGCGCGATCTCGGCGAGGCGCTGTCCGTGTTCCCGCTGACGGTCGTGGTGCAGCGGATCGCCGTCGAGCTGGCCCAGGCGCGCGGCGTCAGCCCGGATCGCTTTCGCTACGAGGAAGATCCGCGTCGCGAGGCGGCGTTCGAGGGCGTCGGATTCTGAATGGCGACCTGGGACGACGTGAGCCGGATCGCGCTCGGCCTGCCCGAGACGACCCAGGACAGCTCGCGCGGCCTGCGGCACTGGAACGTGCGCGGCAAGGGTTTCGTCTGGGAGCGGCCGCTGCGCAACTCGGATCTGAAGGCGCTCGGGGATTCGGCGCCCGACGGCCCGATTCTCGGCGCCCGCGTGGAGCACCTCGTCGCGAAGGAGGCGTTGCTGGCAGACGACTCGGGCGTGTTCTTCACAACGCCGCACTTCGATGGCTATCCGGCCGTTCTCGTGCTGCTCGACGAGATCGACCTGGACGGCCTCGACGAGGTGATCGTCGAGGCATGGCTGGCCAGAGCGCCGAAGCGGCTCGCCAACGCATACCTGGCCGAACGGCCTTAGCGGCCGAACGGCCACCAGCGCCGCGGCTTGCGCGGCTGCGCGGCGCGCCATTCCGAGCGCGTCGGGAGAAGGCCCTGCTCGCGCGCGCGGGCAACGCATTCGATGTGCGCGTGGCGGCGGCCGTCGCCGAGCCCGAGCGGGCGATGAGCGCGTGCACGCTCATGGCGGGCGGCGCCGGCCGCAGAACGGACAGCGGTACGTCGCCGGCTTGGTGCTCGAGGCGCGGCGGATGTCATCCAATCCGCCTCCGGGATCACGGGCTGTAGTGGACCGCGCGAAATCCCCAGGTGTCGGCGAGCCAGCCGGGGATCGTGTCGTCGAGCGCGCGCTCGAGCGATCCGCCCGCCTCCTTGTCGACGACCCACCATGACGACACCGCGTCGCTGCCAGCGGGAGAGCGATCGTCGGCCGGGTCGATGTAGACGCAGCCGAGGAGCTCGGTCTCGCCTTCATCGAGCACCGCGTAGTTGAACGTCTCGTGCGCGGCGATCTCCTCCTCGTGGTGAGCCAGGTCCTCGCGATCCGCCTCGAGCGTCATGTGTGCCGGCGGCCAGCCCCAGGCCTCGCCGTACTTCGCCCACAGGCGATCGCGCGATCCCATCACCGCCGGGTAGTCGATGTCGGCGTCGTCGGCGCGGATCGGGCGCAGGTGGTGACCGGACGCCAGATCGAGGCGCTCGGGATGGGCGAAGTCGTCGGGAAGCCAGGCCATCAGGAGCCGATCTCGACCGTGACGCGGTCGGGGTAGAAGGCGAGATGCCCGCGAATCGCCTCGACCTCGGGCTTCGGGTCCTCGTAGGACCACGCCGCGTTCTCGGCGCCGCCCACCGTCCAGTACGACGCGTCGCCCTTGAACGGGCAGAAGCTCGTCTTGTCGGATGGCTCGATCGCGGTGCGGATGTCCTCGCGCGGTATGTACGCGCGCATGGGGTAGCCGGTCTCGGACAGCAGCACCGCGCGATTGCTGTCGGCGATGACGTCCGCACCGGCGAGGACGCGGGCACGGCCGGTCGTCAGATCGATGCGATGCCTGCCGGCGGGGTCGACTTCGGGATGCGCCATCCGCTCGAGGCTAGCAACCGTGCCAATGACTTGACATAGTGTCAACGTGGACCTGGAGCAGGTCGACCTGATGAACCCGGGCTGGTTCGCCGACGGCCCGCCGCACGAGCTGTTCGCCCGGATGCGCGCCGAGGCGCCGTGCGTCGGAACCGCACGGCCAACGGCGGCTTCTGGTCGCTGACGCGCCACGCCGAGGTCGCCCAGGTCAGCCGCGACCCGCAGACGTTCAGCTCCCACCGCGCCGGATCTTCCTGCACCCCGACCAGGTCACCCCGCTGGACATGAACCGCAACCTGCTGCTGTACATGGATCCGCCGCAGCACACGAAGTACCGGCAGATCCTGCAGAGCGCGTTCGTGCCCAACACCGTCCGCCGGCTGGAGGACCAGATCCGCGTGCGTGTCGCGCGCGTCGTCGATGCGGCGGTGGCGAAGCATGCGTTCGACGCCGTCGGCGACCTCGCGGTGCCGATCCCGCTCGGGGTCCTCGCGGAGCTCATGGGGCTGCCCGACGACGACATCCCGCGCCTGTACGAGTGGACGGAGAAGATCGAGGCGGCGCAGCGCGCGCCCGAGCCCGCCGCGGCGCTCGACGTCTTTGTCGGATGGCGGCTACCTCCACGAGCAGATCGCGCGCCAGATCGGGGAGAGCGCGTCGACTCGCTCGTGATGCGGCTGCGCGACGCCGAGGTCGACGGGCAGCGCCTGGACGACACCGAGATCCTCGTGTTCTTCGGCCTCCTCGTCTTCGCCGGCAACGACACCACGCGCAACACGACCGCCAACGGGATCCTCGCACTGCTGGAGCACCCCGAGCAGCGGCAGCTCCTGCGCGACGACCGGCGCTCGTTCCGCAGGCCGTCGAGATCTTCAGAAGGACAGTTTCGTCGTCAACTACTTCGCGCGCACCGCGACGTGTGACACCGAGTCGCCGGCCGACCAATCGCCGAGGGCGACAAGGTGGTCATGTGGTACTGCTCGGCGTCGCACGACGAGGCCGTCTACGACGACCGCAGCGCTTCGACATCACGCGCGCCGAACACGACCACTGCGCGTTCGGCGGCGGCGGCCGCCGCTTCTGCCTCGGCGCGGGGCTCGCGCGCCTCGAGCTACGGTGATCCTGGAGAAAAACTGCTGCCGCGCCCGCGCGCTCCAGCGCGGGCGCGCGGGCCAGCAGCTCCTCGAGGATCACCCGTAGCTCGAGGCGCGCGAGCCCCGCGCCGAGGCAGAAGTGGCGGCCGCCGCCGCCGAACGCGCAGTGGTCGTGTTCGGCGCGCGTGATGTCGAAGCGCTGCGGGTCGTCGTAGACGGCCTCGTCGCGCGACGCCGAGCAGTACCACATGACCACCTTGTCGCCCTCGGCGATCGGCTGGCCGGCGAGCTCGGTGTCGCACGTCGCGGTGCGCGCGAAGTAGTTGACGACGGAGGTGTATCTGAGGATCTCCTCGACGGCCTGCGGGACGAGCGCCGGGTCGTCGCGCAGGAGCTGCCGCTGCTCGGGGTGCTCCAGCAGCGCGAGGATCCCGTTGGCGGTCGTGTTGCGCGTGGTGTCGTTGCCGGCGAAGACGAGGAGGCCGAAGAACACGAGGATCTCGGTGTCGTCCAGGCGCTGCCCGTCGACCTCGGCGTCGCGCAGCCGCATCACGAGCGAGTCGCTCGCGCTCTCCCCGATCTGGCGCGCGATCTGCTCGTGGAGGTAGCCCGCCATCTCGACAAAGACGTCGAGCGCCGCGGCGGGCTCGGGCGCGCGCTGCGCCGCCTCGATCTTCTCCGTCCACTCGTACAGGCGCGGGATGTCGTCGTCGGGCAGCCCCATGAGCTCCGCGAGGACCCCGAGCGGGATCGGCACCGCGAGGTCGCCGACGGCGTCGAACGCATGCTTCGCCACCGCCGCATCGACGACGCGCGCGACACGCACGCGGATCTGGTCCTCCAGCCGGCGGACGGTGTTGGGCACGAACGCGCTCTGCAGGATCTGCCGGTACTTCGTGTGCTGCGGCGGATCCATGTACAGCAGCAGGTTGCGGTTCATGTCCAGCGGGGTGACCTGGTCGGGGTGCAGGAAGATCCCGGCGCGGTGGGAGCTGAACGTCTGCGGGTCGCGGCTGACCTGGGCGACCTCGGCGTGGCGCGTCAGCGACCAGAAGCCGCCGTTGGCCGTGCGGTTCCAACGCACCGGCGCCTCGGCGCGCATCCGGGCGAACAGCTCGTGCGGCGGGCCGTCGGCGAACCAGCCCGGGTTCATCAGGTCGACCTGCTCCAGGTCCACGTTGACACTATGTCAAGTCATTGGCACGGTTGCTAGCCTCGAGCGGATGGCGCATCCCGAAGTCGACCCCGCCGGCAGGCATCGCATCGATCTGACGACCGGCCGTGCCCGCGTCCTCGCCGGTGCGGACGTCATCGCCGACAGCAATCGCGCGGTGCTGCTGTCCGAGACCGGCTACCCCATGCGCGCGTACATACCGCGCGAGGACATCCGCACCGCGATCGAGCCATCCGACAGGACGAGCTTCTGCCCGTTCAAGGGCGACGCGTCGTACTGGACGGTGGGCGGCGCCGAGAACGCGGCGTGGTCCTACGAGGACCCGAAGCCCGAGGTCGAGGCGATTCGCGGGCATCTCGCCTTCTACCCCGACCGCGTCACGGTCGAGATCGGCTCCTGATGGCCTGGCTTCCCGACGACTTCGCCCATCCCGAGCGCCTCGATCTGGCGTCCGGTCACCACCTGCGCCCGATCCGCGCCGACGACGCCGACATCGACTACCCGGCGGTGATGGGATCGCGCGATCGCCTGTGGGCGAAGTACGGCGAGGCCTGGGGCTGGCCGCCGGCACACATGACGCTCGAGGCGGATCGCGAGGACCTGGCCCACCACGAGGAGGAGATCGCCGCGCACGAGACGTTCAACTACGCGGTGCTCGATGAAGGCGAGACCGAGCTCCTCGGCTGCGTGTACATCGACCCGGCCGACGATCGCTCTCCCGCTGGCAGCGACGCGGTGGCGTCATGGTGGGTCGTCGACAAGGAGGCGGGCGGATCGCTCGAGCGCGCACTCGACGACACGATCCCCGGCTGGCTCGCCGACACCTGGGGATTTCGCGCGGTCCACTACAGCCCGTGATCCCGGAGGCGGATTGGTATGACATCCGCCGCGCCTCGAGCACCAAGCCGGCCACGTACCGCTGTCCGTTCTGCGGCCGGCGCCTGACCGCCATGAGCGTGCACGCGCTCATCCGCCCGCTCGGGCTCGGCGACGGCCGCCGCCACGCGCACATCGAATGCGTCGCCCGCGCGCGCGAGCAGGGCCTTCTCCCAACGCGCTCGGAATGGCGCGCCGCGCAGCCGCGCAAGCCGCGGCGCTGGTGGCCGTTCGGCCGCTAAGGCCGTTCGGCCAGGTATGCGTTGGCGAGCCGCTTCGGCGCTCTGGCCAGCCATGCCTCGACGATCACCTCGTCGAGGCCGTCCAGGTCGATCTCGTCGAGCAGCACGAGAACGGCCGGATAGCCATCGAAGTGCGGTGTTGTGAAGAACACGCCCGAGTCGTCTGCCAGCAACGCCTCCTTCGCGACGAGGTGCTCCACGCGGGCGCCGAGAATCGGGCCGTCGGGCGCCGAATCCCCGAGCGCCTTCAGATCCGAGTTGCGCAGCGGCCGCTCCCAGACGAAGCCCTTGCCGCGCACGTTCCAGTGCCGCAGGCCGCGCGAGCTGTCCTGGGTCGTCTCGGGCAGGCCGAGCGCGATCCGGCTCACGTCGTCCCAGGTCGCCATTCAGAATCCGACGCCCTCGAACGCCGCCTCGCGACGCGGATCCTCCTCGTAGCGAAAGCGATCCGGGCTGACGCCGCGCGCCTGGGCCAGCTCGACGGCGATCCGCTGCACCACGACCGTCAGCGGGAACACGGACAGCGCCTCGCCGAGATCGCGCTCGCCGAAGCGCACGACCTGCGCACCGGTGACCTCGACGGCGCCGGCGATCGCCTCGGTGCGGTCCGCCGCCGGCCCGCCGCCGTCGAGGACCACCAGCGTGTCCTGCGCGTCGAGCGCGACGCTGGGCCCGTGGAAGAACTGCTCGCTCGAGAGCCCCTCGGCTGCGAGGTATGACGCCTCGCGGATCTTCAGCGCTCCTTCCTGCGCGGTCCACGCGTTGGGCCCGGCGCCGATCAGCTCGACGAGGCGCTCGGGAACCCCGATCAGCGGCCCGGACCTGTCGAGGACGGCGGCGACCCGGTCCGGGATCGCGTCGAGCTCGCCGAGTTGCGCGCCGAGCGCTGTTGCGATCTGGGCGAGCCTGAGGAGCGCTCCCGTATGGCTTGCGGTGTAGGCGTACGAGGCCTCCGGGGCAACGGTCTCGACGTCACCGCCCTTGCCGATCCCGGAGACGTGCACCGCCGCGGCGCCGGCCTGGCGCGCGCGCTCGAGGACCTGCATGGAATAGCCCGTGCCCGCCGTGTGGCTCAGCACGATCACGCCGTCCTGTTCGTCGACGGCTCGCTCGTACGGGGCGAGATCGGCCGCGTGCGCCGCGTCGGCGTGCACCCCGGCCTCGCGAAGCATCCACGCTCCGTGGTGCGCCGCGTGCCAGCTCGTCCCCACGCCGACCAGCAGGACCCGGCGGCCGGCGAGCCGCGCCGCGGCGGCCTCGGCCGGACCGGCGTCCGCCAGCAGCCGGCGGAGCTCCTCGGGCTGTGACCGCATGATGCGAAGCATCTGTGACACGCCGCGCCTCAGCCGCCCTCGGACCGGCGCCGGGCATCAAGTTCGGCGTAGCGCTCGGCGAACGCCCGCTTCGGCGTCGTCCGGCGACCATGCCGTGGAGCTGAAGGTCGAGCGGCTCGACGCCCTCGAGCTCGGGCCAGTGCCACTTCTCGTCGCTGAACGCCCGGCGCTCCGTGGCGAGGAGGGCGCGGTCGGCGCGCTTGATCTCCGGGACGTCCGTCCTGATGGCGACCTCGGGCGATCGCCTGCTCGAGGTGGTCCTCGGCCTCCTTGAACGCCGCACCCAGCGGGCTGCGGTGCTTGAGCGGGTGCGGCATGTCCCCCAGGTACGCCTCGCTGGCGTCGTGCATCAGGGCGGCGAACACGTCCTCGGCGTCACCGCCCCGCTGCTCGACGAGCTCGGACACGATCACCGAGTGCTGCGCGACCGAGTAGAAGACCCGGCAGTGACCGCCGAACCGGCACTGGTTGGCGAGCGCCCGCGCGATGTCGCCGATGTCGAGCTGCTCAGGATCCGGGTCGAACGGGTTGACCCACCGGCCCGAGACGGTCTGCAGGTACGGGCCAGGAGCGGGCGGGGCGTGATCTCGGGGCGGGCATCGCCAGCCATCGTAGATGCACGCTCCTCACCCGCTCGCGTCCCGTCGATCAGGATGTGCGCGGATGGGCCACATCGTTCTTCTCGCGTTTGCCGCGGCTGTCTTCCCGACGCTGATCGCGTGCGTCGCGATCATCATCTCGCGGCCCGCGCCCCGAAGGCTGCTCACCGCGTTCTACGCCGGCGGGCTGACGGCGAGCCTCATCTCGGGCACCGTCGTCCTGGCAGCGTTCGATCACGGCGACAAGGTGCTCGGCAACACCACGTCGACCCCACACCCCGGAGCGTCGATCGCGGCGGGCGTCGGCTCGCTGCTGCTCGCCCGGCTGATGACATCGAGACGCGGCGCGGCGCTGCTGGATCGCTGGCGCAGTCGCCACCCGCGCGAACACGAGGGGCCCTTCGTGGGCCGAGCGCCACCTCGACCGGGCCAATGCCCGCGTGACCTTCGCGGTCGGTGCTGCGATCAACCTGCCCGGACCGTTCTACCTGCTCGCGCTGGGCGACATCGCCAGCGGCGGCTATAGCACCGCCCAGAAGCTGTCCCTGATCGTGCTGTTCAACGCGATCATGTTCCTGCTGGTCGAGGTGCCGCTCGTCGGATACCTGCTCCGGCCCGAGGAAACCGCCAGGCGGGTGACCAGCCTCGCAAACTGGCTCAACGCCAACGGGCTGCGCGTCATCGGCTGGCTCGTCGCCGCGGTCGGTGTCAGCCTGATCGTGCAGGGCATCGCCGCCGCGACAGGCTGAAGCACTACGCGGGGTTCAGCACCAACCGGATCTCGACGCGCGCGGGCCGTGTGGGTTCGGCGAGCGACAGGAACTCCCGCAGCGCTCCTGCGCAACCGCAGAACGGGCAGCTCAGCGCGTCGCGGGGCCGCAGCGTGCCGCCGATTGCGACCGGGGCGTCACAGCTCGGGCACGCCAGCGTGCCGCTGCCGAGTGTCTGAACGCTGCCGGCACGCCGGTCCTCGGCCCCGGCCAGCCGGCCGACCGGCTGTGGGCGGACGGGATCGGAGCCGTCGATGCCGCGATGCAACCCCATCGCACGAGTGTAGGCCTCAGGCGTGGCGGCTCTGCGGGTACCGAGGGAGACCGTCGTCGGGCACGTCCTCCCATGGCGCCGCACTGGCGACGAAGGCCCGGACGCTCGGCCGGATCCCGGGATCCTCGTCGAACGTGCCCATACGGATGCCGATCGAGTCGGGGTGGCTGAGGTTGCGACCGAAGATCGAGGAGCCGCAATCGCCGCAGAACCACTTCTCACCGCCGTCCTGTGGCTTCCAGCACTTCAGGCGATCCTCACCCTTCACGATGCGAAACGCACCGGGCGCAGGGTGGGCGCTCGGCGACGCCGCCGCACCGCTGCGCCGCTGGCAGCGCTTGCAGTGGCAGTAGCTCGCGATCGCCAGCGGCTCGCTGACCTCGTAGCGCACGGCCCCGCAATTGCACCCGCCGGTCAAGGGAAGCTGAGTCATGACGTGGATGCTGGCGTACGGGCGGCCAGCCCGCACTGCCAGCCGGAAAGGATCCGTTCAAACCGGGTGCCTACGGTCGCGCCATGCTCGCTCGACTGCTCGGACTCCTCGCCGCGGTTGCGGCCCTGCTCGTGCTCGCGGCGCCGGCGCCCGCCACCAGCATCGCCGGCACGAACACCTTCACGGGAGGCTCGATCGCCGCTCCGCACGACTGGAACGAGCCAGGCAACTGGAGCCAGGGCGAGGTCCCGGATGGAGCGGACGACGTCGTGATTGCGAGCGGCAGGGTCGTGTATCTCTCGACCGGGGCGTCCGGCGTCGCCAAGACCCTCGACGACGAAGGGTCGCTGACGATCGATGGTGGCAACGTCGCGGGCGGCCGGTCGCTCACCCTCGGCAGCGGCACGTCGACGATCGGCGGCAACCTGAGCGTGTTCAACGGCGCCGTGCTCAACCTCGGCACGACGACCAACTGGAACGCGGGCACGGTCGGGGTCGGCGGGACCGGCGGTGCAACCGTGAACATCGGCGCGGGCGACATCCTCAACGTCACCGGCGACGTCGGCTCGAGCAACTGGGTCGGCGGGCTGTGGAACAACCAGGGCACGATCAACCGCACGACCGGCACAGGCACCGCGAGCTTCAACAACGCGGTCGAGAACGACGGCGTCATCAACGTCAGCTCGGGCAAGCTGTCCCTGCAGCAGGGCGACGGCGCGGGCACGAGCTCGGGGACCTACACCACCGCCGCCGGCGCCAAGCTCGAGTTCTGGAGTGGCACCTACGAGCTCACGGGCGCGACGGCCGGCGTGGGTGGCGCCGGCACGGTCGAGGACTACGCGGCGACGGTCGTCGTCGGCGCGGGCGTGACATTCGATCCAGGCGCGCTCGGTCTCACCGGATGGGGCACGCTCCAGCTCGACACACCGGGCAGCACCGGCAGCCTGAACGCGGTCGGCGGCACGCGCAGCGGCTCCGGGACCCTGACGGTGAACGGACCGATGAGCGTCGGCAGCTCTGGCGTCGTCTTCAAGGGCGGCGGCACCACCACGGTCACCGGCGCGTCGACGATCAACGCCAGCACCTTCAACGTGATCGACGGCCATACGCTCAACCTAGGCTCGACGACCGCCTGGAACACGGGCACGATCGGGGTCGGCGGGACCGGCGGCGCAACCGTGAACATCGGCGCGGGCGACACCCTGAACGTCACGGGCGACGTCAGCTCGGGCAACTGGGGCGGCGGGCTGTGGAACAACCAGGGCACGATCAATCGCACGACGTCGACGGGCGCCGCAGGCTTCGACAACGCGGTCGAGAACGACGGCACGATCAACGTCAGCTCCGGCACGCTGGCGCTCAAGCAGGGCGACGGTGCGGGCACGAGCGCCGGCACCTACACCGCGGCCGCCGGCGCGACGCTGAGCTTCAGCGGCGGCATCCACGACCTGACCGCGGCCGCTTCCGTTACCGGGGCGGGCACCGTCCGGTTCTTCGGCTCCGGCACGACCGTCGTCGGCGCGGGCGCCACGTTCAGCCCGGCCGCGCTCGACTTCGCGGGCGGCACGCTCCAGCTCGACGCCGCCGGCAGCACCGGAAGCCTCACCGCGACCAACGGCAGCCGCACGGGCTCGGGCACGCTGAGCGTGAGCGGCGCGATGAGCGTCTCGCTGACCTTCACCCTCGACGGGAGCGGCACGACGTCCGTCGGCGGCACGACGACCCTCAACGGCAGCGCCCTGTACGTGCTTGACGGCCACACGCTCAACCTGGGCCCCACGACGAACTGGAGCACAGGGATCGTCGGCGTCGGAGGACTCGGCGACCCGACCGTCAACGTCGGCGCCGGCGACGTCCTCAACATCACGGGCGACGTCAACACCCAGGGCAGCGCCGGGGGCCACTGGAACAACGCGGGCACGATCAACCGCACCACCTCGAGCGGCACCGCCCACTTCTTCAGGCCCGTGACGAGCAGCGGCACGATCAACGTCCACACCGGCACGCTCTCGTTCGACTCCGGGCTCACGCAGACCGCCGGCGCGATGAGCATCGACGCGGGCACGACGCTCGGCGGCGCCGTCGCGCTACAGGGCGGCGTGCTGAAGGGCGCGGGCACCGCGAGCGGCAACGTCACGAACACGGGCGGCACGGTCGCGCCGGGCACGTCGCCGGGCAAGCTCTCGATCGGCGGCAACTACTCCCAGTCCGCCGGGACGCTCGAGGCGCAGATCGCCGGGACGGGCCAGGGCACGACCTATGACTGGCTCGCCGTCGCGGGCAGCGTGGCGATCAACGGCGGGACGCTGGCGATCGTCACCGACCCGCAGTTCGATCCGGCCCCGGCTGACACGTTCGACATCGTGACGGCGGGCGCGACCCAGACGGCGTCGGGCACCGGCTTCGCGACGGTGACCGGCGCCGCGCTGTCCGGCAGGTCCTACGCGGTCCACATCATGGCCGGGCCCCCCGGCAAGGTCAGGCTCGGATTCACGTCCGGCCCGCAGAACACGGCGGCGCCGTCGATTCCGGCGAGCGCCCACCCGGGTGACGCGATCGCCTGCGACCCCGGCACGTGGAGCGGATCGCCCACCAGCTTCGCGTTCCAGTGGTTGCGCGACGGCGCCGTGATCGCTGGGGCGACGTCCGACCACTACGCGGTCACGAGCGACGACGTGGGCAAGAGCATCACGTGCCACGTGACAGCGACGAACAGCGCTGGTAGCGCCGGCGCCGACTCGAACCCGCTGGTGCCGGCGGCCGCACCCCCGCCTGCGCCGACGCCCCCGCCCGCGCCCAAGCCGACGCCCGCCCCGCCCCCGCCCCCGGCATCGCCGCCGACCGGCTCGGTCGACCAGACCGTGCGCGGCGACGTGGCCTTCACGCAGGGCGCCTCCAACGACCTGTACCTCGCCTGCACCAAGCTCGATCTGCTGCTGATCGACGTGCTGCCCGCGGGCGGACGGACCGTGTCGGTGACCGGAACGGCGGACCTGCGCCTGGCCGGTGAGACCGCCGACATCCTGCTCGACGGCAAGCGCGTCGGACGCGCGGCGATCGGCGCCGACGGCAGCTTCGCGGCCACGGTGCCCGCCCCGGCGGCGAACCGCCGGATGCACGCGCGCTATCAGGCACGGATCGGCGCGACCGTCTCGCAGAGGCTGAGACTCGCCCGGCGCATGGTCGCAACGACCCTCACTCGCACCAGCTCGAGCCTGGTGCTGCACGGCCGGATCACCGGACCGTTCGCCGGCCGACCGGCCGCGATCGCCGTGGAGCGCTTCCTCTCCTGCCGCCGGCGGGCGAAGGTGACGGTCGTCAACGTGGTGCCCGACCGCAGCGGCAGCTTCGCCGTCAGGATCCCGGTGCCCGCCGGCGCGAAGGCGGCGATCTATCGCGCGCTGACGAAGGTCGCCTCGCATCCCCGAGGCAACGCCACGGTGCACACCTTCACGCTCCCGCGCGCGATCGATCTCTGATCCGGGGGTACGCCCTACAGGGCAGGACGGAGGCGATCGTCCTGCCCTAGGCCGGGGCCTCGTACTCGTGGATCTCGCGCAGCTCGCGGCGGAGCTCGCGGATCTCGTCGCGCAGACGGGCCGCGTACTCGAAGCGGAGGTCCTCGGCGGCGGCGAGCATCTCCTCCTCGAGCTCGACGATCGTCTTCTCCATCTCGTTGAGCGACATCTCGCCGGCCTTCGCGCGGCGCGACCGGCGTTCCGAGCGGCGCTTGCCCTTCGGCGTCTTGCCCTCGGCCGTGAGGAACTCGGCGATGTCCGAGATGCCCTTGACGATCGTCGCGGCCGTGATGCCGTGCTCCACGTTGTAGGCGAGCTGGATGGCGCGGCGGCGATCGGTCTCCTGGATCGCCTTGCGCATCGCGTCGGTCTCCTTGTCGGCATACATCAGCACCGTGCCGTCGACGTTTCGCGCCGCGCGCCCGATCGTCTGGATCAGCGACGTCTCGCCGCGGAGGAAGCCCTCCTTGTCGGCGTCCAGGATGGCGACGAGCGAGACCTCGGGCAGGTCAAGGCCCTCGCGCAGCAGGTTCACCCCGACGAGCACGTCGTACTCCCCCAGCCGCAGGTCGCGGATGATCTGGATGCGCTCGAGCGTGTCGACCTCGGAGTGCAGGTAGCGGACCTTGAAGCCCATCTCGAGCAGGTAGTCCGTCAGGTCCTCGCTCATCTTCTTGGTGAGCGTCGTGACCAGCACGCGCTCGTCCTTGTCGACGCGCTTGCGGACCTCGTTCATCAGGTCGTCGATCTGGTTGCGCGTCTCGCGCACCTCGACGGCCGGGTCGACGATGCCCGTCGGGCGGACGATCTGCTCGATCACCTCGCCGGAATGCGAGCGCTCGAACTCGCCCGGCGTCGCCGAGACGAACACGATCTGGGGCGTGATCGTCAGGAACTCGTCGAACGTCTGCGGGCGGTTGTCCAGCGCCGACGGCAGACGGAACCCGTAGTCGACCAGCGTCTGCTTGCGCGAGCGGTCGCCCTCGTGCATGCCGCCGAGCTGCGGAACGGTCTGGTGGGACTCGTCGAGGAAGCAGACGAAGTCGTCGGGGAAGTAGTCGATGAGGCAGTACGGGCGGTCGCCCGGGTTGCGGCCGTCGAGGATCCGCGAGTAGTTCTCGATGCCGTTGCAGAAGCCCATCTCGCGCAGCATCTCCATGTCGTACTGCGTGCGCTGGCGCAGGCGATGGGACTCCAGCAGCTTGCCCTCGGCCTCCAGCTCCGCGGTGCGCTCGTTGAGCTCGCGCCCGATCTCGGCGACGGCGGCCTCGATCGTCCCGTCCTTGACGTTGTAGTGCGTCGCCGGCCAGATGCCGACGTGCTCGATGTCGTCCTCGATCAGCTCGCCGGTCAGCGGGTCGAAGTGCTGCAGGCGCTCGACCTCGTCGCCGAAGAGCTGCACGCGATAGGCCGACTCCGCGTAGGCCGGGAAGACCTCCAGCGACTCGCCGCGGACCCGGAAGTTCCCGCGCCCCAGCGCCGTGTCGTTGCGCGTGTACTGCACCGAGACGAGCTTGCGCAGCAGCTGGTCGCGATCGACCTCGTCGCCGCGCTTGAGCAGCACCATGTTGCGGTCGTAGGTCTCCGGCGAGCCCATGCCGAAGATCGCCGACACCGACGCCACGATGATCACGTCGCGCCGGCCGAACAGCGCTGCGGTCGCCGCGTGGCGCAGGCGATCGATCTCCTGGTTGATCGCCGAGTCCTTCTCGATGTAGAGGTCCTTCGACGGGACGTAGGCCTCGGGCTGGTAGTAGTCGTAGTAGGAGACGAAGTACTCGACCGCGTTGTCGGGGAAGAACGTGCGGAACTCGTTGCAGAGCTGCGCGGCGAGCGTCTTGTTGTGGGCCATGACGAGCGCCGGGCGCTGCAGGCGCGCGATCGTCGCCGCCATCGTCATCGTCTTGCCGGTGCCGGTCGCGCCCAGCAGCGTGCTGAAGCGGTGCTTGGCCTCCACGGACGCGACGATCTGGTCGATCGCCTTGGGCTGATCGGCAGTCGGCGTGAAGATCGGATCGAGCTTGAACGGCGGCATCAGTGGGTCTTCTCGTGACGTTCCGCCGGACGCGGCGTGCGGATCGTCGTCGGTGGCAAGGAGACGGTGAGGGATGTTGCGAGGAGGCCCACAGGGACCCACAAACGTAGCGAGCGTCTCGGACGGACTTGGCGTAGCGTCCCAGGCATGGCGATCAAGCTGCACACCTGCCCCAACACGTGGATCCACGGCGGGCACCCCTGCTGGAAGGTCATGAAGGCCCTCAACGACGCCGGCGTGCCCTATGAGCATGTCAAGGAGCCACTCATGCGCGGCCGGCGCACCAACGTCCAGGAGCACACCGGTCAGCGCAAGCTGCCGGCGATCGAGCTCGAGGATGGCACGTGGATCCGCGAGGAGTCCAAGGACCTGATCAGGCGGATCGAGGCTGGGGAGCTGCCACCGGCGGCGTGAGCCGGGGCCGGGGCCGCATCCGGCCCGGCGAGCGGGCGAGCAGATTGCCGCCCACGAGCGCGGCGATGGTGAGGCCGGCGCCGGCGAGCTCGACCACGCCCGGCCGGTAGCCGCCACCGATCGAGATCGCGAACGCCGTCACCGGCACGAGGTTGATGAACAGCGCGCCGTTCTGGGGCCCGATCTCGCGCACGGCCGAGTTCCACGCCAGCACCGCGACCAGTGCGCCCATCACGACGATGAACGCCAGCTCCGGCCACACGGCGCCGACGTCGGCGGCCGACGGCACCGCGACCCACCCGGCAACCGAGGCGATCTCGGTGATCGCGACGATCGAGACGGTGCCGGCGACGGCGCTCAGGGTCGTGTAGCGCAGCGGCGAGAACTCGGGGAAGTCGGCGGCCCCGAGCGTGTAGAGCACCCAGCAGAACACGCCGGCGAGGACGAGCAGGCTGCCGAACCCGACGCCTCCCTCGCGCAGCGTGGCGAGGTCGCCGTGGCTGATGACCAGCACGACGCCGATGAGCGCGACGACCGTCGCCCCGACGGTCGCGGCTGCGGGACGGATACCGTCACGCACCCAGCGCACGATCGCCGTGATGAGCGGCATCGTCGGCACGATCAGCGCCGCGTTGCGCGGGCCCGTGTGCTCGAGCCCGATGTAGCTGACCAGGTTGAAGCCGGCGAACCCGAGCGTGCCGAGCGCCCACAGCCGCAGCGCGCGACCATCCGGGCGCAGCTTCACCAGCCCCTCGGCGCGCCACAGGAGCGCGACGAACAGCACGGACGCGATGCCGTAGCGCAACGCCGTGAGGTGGAACGGCTCGACCCGCGGGATCGCGTGGGCGGCGATCGGGAACATCGCGCCCCACGACAGGACGGCGACGAGGGCGAAGAGCGGGGCGGCGGCCTTGTTCGACATATGTCGAACTTAGCATATCGTTCGACGTTCGTCTAACATACCGGTTGTGACCGTGCTCGAGCAACCCGCGATCGAGGCCGTCGAGCTCGCCGGCGTGCTGCATGCGCTGAGCGACCCCGCGCGCCTGGAGATCGTGCGTGGGCTGGCCGCCGACGGCGAGCGCCAGTGCGGCACGTTCGACCTCGGCCTGACGAAGGCCACGCGCTCGCATCACTTCAAGGTGCTGCGCGAGGCCGGGCTGACCTACACGCGCCTCGAGGGGACGGCGCGCTTCGTCACGCTGCGCCGCGACGAGCTCGACGCGAAGTTCCCGGGCCTGCTGGACGCCGTCACGCGCGTCTGAGCGCCCGGTTAGCGTAGCCCGATGCGCTACGCGAACATCACGTCCAGCCTCGCCCTCTTCGTCGCGCTCGGGGGAACCGGCTACGCCGCCCTCAAGCTGCCGCGCAACAGCGTCACGGCCAAGCAGATCGCGCCCGGAGCGGTACGCAGCTCGGAGGTGAAGAACCACTCGCTCAAGGCGGTGGACTTCGCCGCGCTGCCGCAGGGACCCAAGGGCGACAAGGGCGACAAGGGCGATCCCGGCGCGCCGGGCAGGGACGCCACGCAGGTCGTGCTGGCCACGGGCTCGGACTCGACCGCCGACGACGTCTTCATCGGGTCCATGAACACGACCAGCGACTCGCATCAGCTGCGAACGACGGTGACCACATCGGCGCCCTCGCGGATCGTCGGGCAGGCTGCGATCACGCTCAAGGACACGACGGCCCCCGACGCAACGCCCGTCGATGCGAGCTGCAAGCTCTCATTGGACGACCCCCCTCCCGCGGTGTTCACGGGAACCCTCATCAGCCAGGTGATCTCAGCCGCCCTGCCAACCACTCTGACCGGGCACACGAGCCTCGCCGTCATGGGGCGCAGCGCAGTGCTGCCCGCCGGGACGTACTACGTCGCGCTGCATTGCCTCTCCGAGGACTCGGGCGCGACGTTCGACGCCGGCGACCTCACGGCGATGGCGGTCGCCGGCTAGAGCCGGCCGTCCGCGCCTACAGGCCCAGTTCGCTGCGATAGCTGCGGCGGTACTGGCGCGCGGCACTCTGCACGGCGCGCACGTACGCACGCGTCTCGCCGAACGGGATCGCGTCGATCGACAGCGCCTCCCCCTTCCGCCGCGCGGCGTCCACCCAGCGATCCACGTTGCCCTCGCCGCCGTTGTAGGCCGCGAGCGCCAGCGCCTCGTTGTCGCCGTAGCGGTCCAGCAGGTAGCGCAGGTAGTACGCGCCGTAGGCGATGTTGACCTGCGGCGTCGAGAGATCGGAGAGCTCGAACGTGGAGCCGCCGCTGAGGTGCTCGATGAACTTCGCGGTGTCGGGCGTGATCTGCATCAGCCCCTTCGCGCCCGCTCGCGAGGTCTGGTCGCGGAACCGCGACTCGGTGTAGATGACGCCCGCGACGAGCGCCGGATCGAGGTGCTTCTCGCGCGCCTGCTGGCGGATGATGTCCTCGTGGCGCAGCGGAAGGACGACCTCCTTACCGCGTCGTGGAACACCGGCGCGACCACCGCCACCGCGAGCACGACCACGGCTGCGACCCCGACCAGGGCGGCAAGGCGCCGCCGGCGCACCGCGCGACGGCGCGCCTTGGCCCGGCTGCTCATGCGAGTGGCCGCACTCACCTTCCCAGCTTGACAAGGACCTCCGACAGGGCGCGCTCGAGGTCCTCAGGCGAACCGTCGTTCACGACGGCATAGGTCGCGCGGGCGGCCTTCTCCGCCTGGGGCAGCTGGCGCGCGGTGCGCTCGTCCAGCGCCGCGTGCCCGCGAGCGCCGGCGCGCTCGGCGCGCAGCTCCTCGGCCGCGACGACCGCGATCGTCGCGTCATACAGCGCCTCCATGCCCGCCTCGAACAGCAGCGGCGTCTCGACCACCAGCGCGCGCGGCGGTGGGTCGGCGGCGCGGCCCTCCTTGCAGAACGCGGCGATCCGCTCGCCCACGCGCGGCCAGATCACACCCTCGAGCCAGGCGCGGTCCTCGGGCGTGGCGAACGCCTGCGCGGCGACGGCCGACCGGTCGACGACGCCGTCCGGCGCGACGTCCGCGCCCCAGCGCTCGACGACGAGGTCGCGGACCGCGTCGGAGCGGTACAGGTCATGCACGACCGCGTCGGTCGAGAGCGTGGCCGCCCCGAGTCGCTCGAGGGCGGCCAGCGCAGTCGACTTGCCTGCACCAAGGCCGCCCGTGAGGCCGACGAGGGGCGGCTTGCTCAGGCTTCCGGTGTCGGCTCGTCGTCGGCCGGCGCGTCCGGCGCCTCGGCTTCGGCGGGTGCCTCAGCCTCGGCGGCGGGTGCCTCTGCCTCGGCGGCGGGTGCCTCTGCCTCGGCGGCGGGCTCGTCAGGCTCGGCGGCAGCCGCCTCCTCGGCGGGCGCCTCCACCGCGGGCGGAGCCTCGGCGGGGACCGCCTCGGCCGCAGCCTCCGGCTCCGGCGCGACGTCCGGGACGGCCGCATCCTCGGCGATCGCCTCGTCGGCCGGCGCGGTCGCCTCGTCGGCGTCCGACGCGAGCGGCGCGGCGCCGGTGGCGTAATCCGCGTACTCGGCCGGGACCTGGTCGTCACCGGCGAACACGTCCTCGCTCAGCCCGAGCGACGGGACGTGGTCCAGGTCGCCGGCGCCCTCGAGCGAACGGCGCGGCAGCTCCTGGCCCTCCACGCGCTTGACGCTC
>CAWCEB010000193.1:0-19360 GCA_963794105.1 uncultured Actinomycetes bacterium
AGTTGAGTCGGTTGTGATGGTGGTCATGTGCGGGTCGAAGGGTAGCGCAGGGCCCTTCCCTGGAATCATGCGACCCCCATGCCCGTGCGCGCGACGAAACGCGGTGCTGAGCGCACACCGCTGACCGGCGACTTCGACGTCGTCATCTGCGGAGCGTCGTTTGCGGGGCTCGCCGTCGCACGCGAGCTCAGCGGATCGGGTGCGAACGTCATCGTGATCGACCGCTACGAGGTCGGCGAGAAGCAGACCAGCGCGTGCGCAGCGCCGACGGCGTGGCTCGAGAGCCTCGGCCTGATGGACAGCGTGCGCCAGACGTTCGGCGACCTGGTCACGCACACCCCTCATCGGACGTTCCGCTGGCACCTGCCGTGGACGTTCAGCACGTTCGACTACCGCGAGCTGTGCGCGCTGCTGAAAGCGCAGTCGCCCGACGTGCCGTTCGACACCGCCAAGGTCGAGGGCATCACGCGCGGGGGCGCCGTCCACACCGTCCATACGGATCGCGGCGATCTGCGGGCGCCGCTCGTCGTGGACGCGCTCGGCTGGCGGCGCGTGCTGTCGCTGACACCCGAGGACCCGATCCAGCCCCCGGATGCGCGGCTGTCACGCGGGCTGGAGGTGCACCCGCACAGCAAGGCCGACGATCTCGAGCTCTGGCTCGACCGCCGCTACGTGCGCGCGGGGTACTCGTGGAGCTTCCCCGCCGGCGACGAGGTGCGCGTCGGCGTGGGGTCGTTCGACCCGCACGACAAGGTCAAGGAGCCGACGGTCGAGCTGGCCAACGAGCTCGGCGTCGAGGCCGTCCGTTACCAGGGCAACTGGATCCCGCACCGCATCCGCCCGGCCGCCGAGGGCGACGTCTTCTTCGCCGGCGACAGCGCCGGCCACTGCCTGCCGACGACCGCCGAGGGCATTCGCACCGCCCTGTACTTCGGCCTGGCCTGCGGGCGCGAACTGCGCGCGGTGGTCCAGGGCTCGATCACACGCGGGCAGGCGCTCGAGCGCTACGGCAGGTTCTCCGCTTCGCACCGCTGGAAGTTCGAGGCGATGTGGCATGTGCAGTCGCTGTTCAGCGTCATCAACCGCCGGCCGCGCGCGACCACGCTGATGATGCGTGCGCTGACGTTCCAGTGGTTCGTCGACTGGTCGTTCAAGCACTACCTCAACATCGCGCCGCCCGACTTCGCCCGCCGCGCGGCGTGACGCCCACGCGATCGTGGCCTTGGGCCCCCAACGTCGCAATATCTACGACGTTCGGGGCCCAGACCCTGGCGCCGCGCCGACACGGGGCCGGCGCGGCGACCGTCAGAACCCGCGGCGCTCGCGTGCGTGCGCGAGCCGCGGGTCGCGCTCCATCCGCTGGAGGTGCGACACGCTCCAGGCCCGCGCCAGCCAGAGCGCGAGCAGGATCAGGACGGCGATGGTCACGCCCCAGACCTCGCCGGGCTTGATCGCTCCCAGCGCGACGAAGAACGCGTAGCAGCCGATCGCTCCCAGCGCGATCACCCAGAACCCATCGCGGATCGTGCGCGCCAACTCGGGATGGTGCGCCATCGGATGTGGCATCCGCAGTGCAGACATCTGCGCCTCTCCTTCTGCTTGTGCGGATCGTAGCTAATCGCGCACGATCAGCGCGACGCCCGCTGCCAGCAGCACGATGCCGATCACGCGCGTGAGCGTGATCGACTTCTGCTCGACGTTCAGGATGCCGAGCTGGTCGATCACGACCGCAAGGGTGAGCTGGCCGGCGATCGTCGCAGCCGTCACCCCGCCGGCGCCGAGCGTGCGCACGGTCACGAGCACCGTGCTCACGTAGGCGACGCCGAGGAGACCGCCCGTCAGGTAGTACCAGGGCGGGTTCGTCGCATGCCGGATGCCGCCCAGGCCGCCCTTCGCCAGCGCGGCGATGACGAGCAGCGCGACGGTCCCGATCGCGAACGACAGGAACGCGGCCTGGAACGTGCCGACGCTCTTGCCCAGGTTCGAGTTGATCGGCGCCTGCAGCGCGACCGCGCCACCCACCATCGCGGTGAGGACGACTGCAAGACCGCGATCCATTACTTCGCATCCAACCAGGTGGCCCCGACGCCCACGTCGACCTCGAGCGGCGGGTCGTGCTCCCACGGCGCGGCCATCTCGCGCCGGATCAGCTCCACGGCCACGTCGGTCTCCTCCGGCGGCCCTTCGAACAGCAGCTCGTCGTGGATCGTGAGGATCTGCCGCGTCGAGAGGCCCTCCTCGCGCAGCGCTCTGTGGCAGCGGACCATCGCGAGCTTCATCACATCCGCAGCCGTACCCTGAATCACGGTGTTCACCGCAAGGCGCTCACCGAGTGTCCGCACCTGGTAGTTGCGCGCCTTGAGCTCCGGGATCTGCCGGCGCCGGCCGAACAGCGTCGTGACGTAGCCCTCCTCGGTCGCCTGCTCGATCGTGCCGGAGATGAACGCCGCCACCTTCGGGAATCGCTCGAGGTAGGCGTCGATGAACGCCTTGGCCTCCTCGCGCGGGATGTTGAGCCGGTCAGCGAGGCCGTAGTCGCTGAGGCCGTAGACGATCCCGTAGTTGATCATCTTCGACTTCGAGCGATCCATCGGCGTCAGCTCCTCGGCCGGCTTGCCGAACACCACCGACCCCGTGGCGGTGTGCACGTCCTCGCCGCGCAGGAAGATCTCCTTCAGCACCGGCTCGCCGGCGATGTGCGCCAGCACGCGCAGCTCGACCTGCGAGTAGTCGGCGCTGATGAGGACGTGCGGCTCCTCGGCCTCGAAGCAGCCGCGGATCTCGCGGCCGAGCTCGGTGCGAACGGGCACGTTCTGCATGTTCGGGTTCGTCGAGGCGAGCCGGCCGGTGGTCGCGCCGGCCTGCAGGAACGTCGTGTGGATGCGCGAGCGCGAGTCGACCAGCGCGGGCAGCACGTCCAGGTAGGTCTTGACGAGCTGGTTGAGCTCCCGCCAGCGCTCGATCTTCGGGACGATCTCGTGCTCGTCGCGGATCGCCTGCAGCACGCGCGCGTCGGTGGAGAAGCCGGTCTTGCCGCGGCGCTTCTTGGACAGGCCGAGCTTGTTGAACAGGATCTCGCCGAGCTGCTGGGGCGAGCCGATCGTGAACTCGGTGCCGGCGAGGTCCCAGATCTCGCGCTCGAGCGTCGCGACCTCGTCCTTGACGCGCCGGCTGATCCCCTCCAGGCGCTTGGTGTTCAGCCGCACGCCCTCGACCTCCATGCCCCGCAGCACCTCGATCAGCGGCAGCTCGATCTCGTCCATCAGCGGCCGCAGCCCGCGGTCGAGGATCTGCTCGCGCTGCCAGCTCGGTCAGCGCGCGCACGAGCACGGCATCGGAGGCCGACGGGTCCTTCAGGTCGGTGGCGAAGCCGCGCTCCTCGCAGACCTCGCGGAACGGGAAGCCGCGGCGCGCGGGCTCGAGCAGGAACGCGCCCAGCAGCGTGTCGTGGCCGACGTGCTTCGGGATCGCGCCGAACGACTTGACGTCGTGCGCGAGGACCGGGCGGTCGCCGCACGCAAGGATCAGGGCCTCCGGCCCGTCGACTGCGCCGACCAGCACCTGGCCGCTCGCGGCCGCGCCGAAGCGCCACTCCGTCTCCTCGGTGAACAGCGCCCCCTCGGCGGCCTCGGGCGCCTGCATCGCGATCGCGATCTCGCCGCCGGGGAGCGAGGCGATGTCGGCCACGGTACCCTCGCGCAGACGCGCGCTCAGGGTCTTCGACGCTGCGGGCGCCGGCGCGGCCGCATCGGGATCCCCCAGCGCCTCCTCCAGGCGCCGCAGCGGGTCGCGCAGCTCGAACTCGCGGAAGACGTCGCGCAGCTTCGAGCGGTCCGGCTCCTGCGCGGCGACCGCCTGCGGGTCGATGGTGACGCCCGGAACCTCGCGGTTGATCGTCGCCAGCTGCTTGGAGATGCGCGCGTTGTCGGCGTGCTCGGTGAGGTTCTGCTTGCGCTTGGCGCCGCTGATCTCGTCGACGGAGCCGAGCACCGTCTCGAGGTCGCCGAAGCGCTGAAGCAGCTCGCTCGCGGTCTTGTCGCCGATCCCGGGGACGCCGGGGATGTTGTCCGACGTGTCGCCCTTGAGCCCGTAGAAGTCGGGGATCAGCTCCGGCGGGATGCCGTAGCGCTCGCGCACCGCCTCGTGGTCGTAGAGCTTCGTGTCGGTGATCCCGCGCGCCGTGGCCATGACCTTGACCTTGCCCTCGGGATCGATCAGCTGGAATGCGTCGCGGTCGCCGGTGACGATCGTCACCTGCAGCCCCTCCTCCCGGCCGCGCTCGGCCAGCGTGGCGATCACGTCGTCGGCCTCCCAGCCCTCGACGGAGATGTTCTGGTAGCCGAACGCCTCGACCAGCGGCGCGAGATGGGGCCACTGCTGCTTGAGCAGGTCCGGGCGCGACGTGCGCGTGGCCTTGTAGTCGGCGTAGACCTCCTTGCGGCCGCTCGCGCCCGCGTCCCACACGACGATCGTGGGCTTCGACCCGTGCTCGGTGAGGATCTTCACGAGCATCGACGCGAAGCCGAAGATCGCGTTGGTCGGGAACCCGGTCGACGTCGCGATCGATTCGGGAAGGGCGAAGAAGGCGCGGTAGGCGAGGCTGTTGCCGTCGATCAGGAAGAGCTCGCCGGGGGCGTTGCCGTTGCCGTCTGCCATGCGCCCGACACTGTACGGACCATGCGCCCAGCGCTCCTGCTCGCAGCGGTCCTGGCCCTGCCCGTTCCGTGCGCGCACGCGGCGGCGACCGTCGCGGCCACCTCGAGGACCATCCCGGACTACGGCGGCGTGTCCACGGCGTTCAGCGTGGTCGCCACCGGTGACGCGGCGCAGGACGAGCTGCAGGCGTCCGGCGTCTACGGCGACTTCCACCTGGCGCTCGGGATCCTCGTGACCGACGCGGCCGGAGCCGTCGCCGGAGCCGGCTGCGACCAGGTCGACGCGACCTCCGTGCAGTGCATGGTGCCGACCCAGCAGATCGGCAACGCCACGATCGGCGCGGCGCTCGACGGCGGGCCCGGGAACGACCTGCTGCGCGCGAGCGAGGTGACCGACCGGCTCGCCGGGGGCGACGGCGACGACGTCCTCGACGCCGCGGGGGCTACGCTGGTCCGGCTCGACGGTGGGAGTGGCGCCGACCGCCTGATCGGCCGCAGCCGTGACGCCAAGCCGCGCGCCGGCGTGACGTTCGACGGCGGCCCCGGGCCGGACGTCATGGTCGGCTTCGGCGCCGTCACGTACGCGAACCGGACGCGGCCGGTCCACGTCGACCTGCGCCGCCACGGGCCCGTGCAGGGCGAAATCGGTGAGCACGACACCATCGAGCGCGCCCGCATCGTCTTCGGCGGAAGGGGCGACGACACGCTCGTCGGTGCAGCTGGCCCGAATCTCCTCGACGGGGAGGCCGGCGCCGACGTGCTCAAGGGCATCGGCCGCGGCGACATCGTGCGCGCCCGCGACGGCGAGCGCGACGTCGTGCGCTGCGGCCGGCATCCACGCAGCCTGCGGGTCGATCGGGTCGACCGCGTTTTCGGCTGCGAGGGATAGAGTGCTCGCCCGCGATGGCGTCACCCTCCGCCCAGTACTCGCTCACGATCCGCGTCGAGATCGGCAACAAGCCCGGCATGCTCGGGCGCGTCGCCGGTGCGATCGGGGCTGCCGGCGGTGTGATCGGCGCGGTCGACATCGTCGACCTCAAGGACGACAAGCTCATTCGCGACATCACGGTCGACGCGGTCGGGCCCGAGCAGTGGGGTGCGATCACCGCGGCGCTGGACGAGCTCGAGGACGTCAGCGTCGTCGACACCACCGACCGCACGTTCCTGATGCACCTTGGCGGCAAGATCGAGCAGCGCAACAAGCACGCGCTCAAGACGCGCGACGACCTCTCGATGGCCTACACGCCCGGCGTCGCCCGTGTCTGCACCGCGATCGCCGAGGACCCGGAGAAGGCCTTCCAGTACACGATCAAGCGCAACACGGTGGCGGTCGTCAGCGACGGCACCGCTGTCCTCGGGCCTCGGCGACATCGGCCCGCGCGCCGCGATGCCGGTCATGGAGGGCAAGGCGATGCTCTTCAAGGAGTTCGCGGGCGTCGACGCGTTCCCGATCTGCCTGGACACGAAGGATCCCGACGAGATCGTCGAGACGGTCAAGCGGATCGCCCCCGGCTTCGGCGGGATCAACCTCGAGGACATCTCCGGCGCCGCGCTGCTTCGAGATCGAGAACCGCCTGAAGGCGGAGCTCGACATCCCCGTCTTCCATGACGACCAGCACGGCACGGCGGTCGTGGTGCTCGCCGCGCTGCTCAACGCCTGCAAGCTCACCGGCCGCGACCTGATGGACCTCAACGTGCTGATGGTCGGCCTCGGCGCGGCCGGGATCGCGGTGACGCAGATCCTCATGAACGCCGGCGTGCGCAACATCATCGGCTGCGACTCGCGCGGCGCGATCCACACGGAGCGCGCCGACTACCTCGACGGCACGATGCCGGCGATGAAGCGCTGGTACGCCGAGTCGACCAACCCCCACCGGCGCGATGGCGAGCCCAACGAGCTGCTGGAGGGCATGGACCTCTTCATCGGGCTGAGCGGGCCCGGCGTCGTCGGCCCGAATCACTGGAAGCCATGAACAAGGACGCGCTCGTGTTCGCGATGGCCAACCCGACGCCCGAGGTGACGCCCGAGGACGTCCCCGAGCGCGTGCGCGTCATGGCGACCGGCCGCTCGGATTACCCCAACCAGATCAACAACGTCCTCTGCTTCCCGGGGATCTTCCGCGGCGCGCTCGACGTCCGCGCCCGAGCAGATCACCGAGGAGATGAAGATGGCCGCCGCGCGGGCGATCGCCAAGATCGTCCAGGACGCCGAGCTGCGCGAGGACTACATCATCCCCTCGGTGTTCAACCGCGACGTCGCGCCCGCGGTCGCCGACGCCGTGTCCGACGAGGCGCGCAGCAGCGGGATGGCGACGACGGACCACAACACGATCGGCTTCGCCGCGATCGACGAGCAGCGCATCCGGCCCTCGACGCGTCTGACCGATGCGCGTAGCGATCACCGGCGCGACCGGTCTCATCGGCATCCCGCCTCGCCACGGCCCTGAAGACCCGCGGCGACGAGGTGACGGGCGTCTCGCTGCGTGCCGGGCCGCCGCCGCCCACTGCGGTCGCCGGCGTCGACGCCATCGTCCACCTGGCCGGCGAGCCGGTCGCACAGCGCTGGACGAAGGGCGCGCGCGAGCGGATCCGGACCTCGCGCACCGAGGGACGCGCGCGCTGGTCGAGGCCATCGGCGCAGCCGATCCCCGCCCGCGCGCGCTCGTGTCCGCCTCCGCGGTCGGCTACTACGGCAGCCGCGGCGACGAGCGCCTCGACGAGGACGCCGCGCCCGGCGACGACTTCCTGGCCGAGGTCTGCGTCGCGTGGGAGCGCGAGGCGAACGCAGCAGCGGAGCACGGCGTCCGCGTGGTCACGGTCCGCACCGGCGTGGTGCTCGACAAGTCCGGCGGCGCGCTGGAGAAGATGCTGCCGCCGTTCAAGCTCGGCGTCGGCGGCCCGGTCGCCGGCGGCCGCCAGTACCTGCCCTGGATCCACATCGACGACCTCGTCGGCATCTACGTCGCGGCGATCGACAACGAGGCCTGGAGCGGGCCGGTCAACGCCAGCGCACCCGAGCCCGTCACCAACGCGGAGTTCTCCAAGGCACTCGGGCGCGCGCTGCACCGCCCCGCGTTCGCGCCCGTCCCCGCCTTCGCGATCCGCGCGCTCTACGGCGACATGGCCGAGATCGTCACCGAAGGCCAGCGCGCAATGCCGCGCCGCGCGCGCTCGAGCTCGGCTACACGTTCGCGCACCCGGACCTCGACGAGGCCCTGACGGACGCCCTGGCGCTGATGCGGGTTCACGCTGCGCCGGCGCGTGACGCTTGTCGGGCATCCTTGCGCCGCGCGCGGCGGCGCAGCCCACTAGGAGTCCGACTTGGCCGGCCAGAGGAGCCAGATGATCACGCCGATGAAGCTCGTGAGCAGGCCCGTGCCGAGGCCGACCTTCTCGCCGTAGCCCTTGTAGTTCGACAGCCAGCTCGTCGCGATCGCGGAGGCGAGCCAGATGTAGAGGAGATAGAAGGCCTTGGCTCCGAGGACGGCAAGGATCATGGTCACGCCCCCAGATAGGCGGCCTGGACGCGCTCGTCGTTGCGCAGCACGTCGGATTTGTCGGACAGGGCCACCGAACCGGTCTCGAGCACGTAGCCGCGCGCCGAGACGTCCAGGGCGTAGTTGGCGTTCTGCTCGACGAGCAGGATCGTGGTGCCCTGCTCGTTGATCTCGCGGATGATCTCGTAGATCTTGTCGACGATCACGGGCGCCAGGCCGAGCGAGGGCTCGTCGAGGAGCAGCAGCTTGGGGTGCGCCATCAGCGCCCGGCCCATCGCGAGCATCTGCTGCTCGCCGCCGGACATCGTGCCGCCCTTCTGCTTCGCGCGCTCCTTGAGGCGCGGGAACAGCGAGTACACGCGCTCGACGTCCTCGCGGATCGCGGTGTTGTCCTTGCGCGTGAACGCGCCCATCTCGAGGTTCTCGAGCACCGTCATGCGTGGGAAGATCCGTCGCCCCTCGGGCGAGTGCGCGATGCCGATCTGCGCGACTTGGTGGCCGTGCAGTCCCTGGATCTCGAGGCCTTCAAAGAAGATCTTGCCGGTGCGCGGCGGGACGATCCCGGAGATCGAGCGCAGCGTCGTCGTCTTGCCGGCGCCGTTGGACCCGATCAGGGTCACGATCTCGCCCTCCTGGACCTCGATCGTGATGCCCTTCAGGGCCTCGATCGCGCCGTAGAACGTGTGGATGTCCTCGACGCGGAGGACCGGCTCCTTGCCGTTGGTCGTCGTCGGTGCCGACTGCTCACCCATGCCTGGCTGTTCGCTCATGCCTGGCTCCCCAGGTAGGCCTCGATGACGCGCGGGTGCTCGCGCACCTCCTGCGGCGAGCCTTCGGCGATCTTCTCGCCATGGTCGAGCACGGTGATGTAGTCGCTGACGTTCATGACGACCTTCATGTCGTGCTCGATCAGAAGGATCGAGAGCCCGCGCTCGGTCCGCAGCCGCTCCATCAGCTGGCGCAGCTCCTCGGACTCCTGCGGGTTCATCCCCGCGGTCGGCTCGTCGAGCAGCAGCAGCTTCGGGTCCGACGCGAGGGCGCGCGCGATCTCGAGCCGGCGCTGGTCGCCGTAGGGCAGGTTCATCGCGAGCTCGCCGATGCGCTTGAGGCCGACGAAATTCAGCAGCTCGCGCCCCTTCTCGATCGAGGCCTTTTCCTCGCGATTCACGAACGGGGTGTGGAGGATCATGCCGCTGAGGCGCGACTTCATCCGCGCGTGCATCCCGACCTGGACGTTCTCGAGCGCCGTCATCGTCCGGAACAGCTTGATGTTCTGGAACGTGCGCGCGATACCCGCGGTCGTCACGAGGTCCGGCCGCTTGCCCGTGATGTTCTTGTCACCGAAGAGGACCTTGCCCGTCGTCGGCTTGTACAGGCCGGTCAGGCAGTTGAAGAACGTCGTCTTGCCGGCCCCGTTGGGCCCGATCAGCGAGACGATCCCTTTCTCGGGCACCGTGAAGTTGACGTCGTTGACCGCGACGAGGCCGCCGAAGACCTTCGAGACGTTCGTCGCTTCGAGAACCGTGTCACTCATTCGTGGCGCACCTCGTACAGCTGGGGCTCCATCGCGCCAGGGATCTCCTCGTTCTCGATGTCGGCCTCGTGCAGCTCGAGTTTGCGTCTGTTCGAGGGTAGGAAGCCCTCTGGCCGCAGCACCATCATCACGAGCAGGAAGAAGCCGAAGATCCCGAAGTTGATCGACGTCACGTCGAAGTCCAGCCCGAGCTTGTCCGGATAGGTGTTGAGCTCGGGCAGCAGGTCGCGGTTGAGCAGCGACAGGAAGATCGCGCCGAGGATCACGCCGCTGATGTTGCCCATCCCGCCGATGATGACCATGCAGAGGATGAAGACGGAGAACCCGAACTCGAACTGGTCGACGTTCACCGTGTTGTTGTACGTCCCGAGGAACACGCCGGCGAAGCCGCCGAAGAACGCGCCGATCGCGTAGGCCATCAGCTTCGTGCGCACGAGGTTGACGCCCATCGCCGCCGCGGCGACCTCATCTTCGCGCACCGCGATCCAGGCGCGCCCGAGGCGCGAATCGCGCAGCCGCCGGTTGATGAAGATGGTGAAGAGCACCATCGACAAGGCCACCCAATAGGCGGGTTTGAGCTCAAGTGGATATTTGAACGTGTCCGTCGTCCACGGGAGGTTGATCTTGTCGATCGGCGTGATCCCCTGGCGGCCGTTGGAGAAGTCGACGCTGCCGATCCCGAAGAAGCCGCTGGTCGAGTTCTCGAAGACGCGCGGGACGATCTCGCCGAAGGCCAGCGTCACGATCGCCAGGTAGTCGCCGCGCAGACGCAGCGTAGGGGCGCCCAGGATGACGCCCCAGATCGCGGTGAAGAACGCCGCGATGAAGATCACGAGGAAGAAGTTGATGTGGATGCCCGGGATCGGCTGGTGGCTGATCGCGCTCTCCGACTGGACGAGGAAGTGGATGCCCTTGCCGTGGTTGACGTCCGGGAAGTGCTGGGAGCCCAGCCAGCCGACGACGAACGCGCCGATCGCGTAGAAGGCGACGTAGCCGAGGTCCAGCAGGCCGGCGAAGCCGACCACGATGTTCAGGCCGAGGGCCATGATGATGTAGCCCAGCGTCTGGATCGACGCATCGAGCAGGTCGTCGTGGCCGCCGAGGATCGGGAGGTCGATCGAGTCGGTGATGTACGGGTAGATGATCGCCAGCCCGACGAGGACGAGGCCCCAGACCCAGTCAGGTAGCGCGCCGCGGATGGTGCGCAGGTTCTTCTTCAGGCTCTCCCAGGCTCCGCTCATCCTTCTCGCGTCTCCTCGCCGAAGAGGCCCTGCGGGCGGAAGACCATGACCATGATCAGGATCGCGAAGACGATCGCGTTGGTCCACACGGGCTGCGCGTAGTCATCCGAGATCGCCTGGATCACACCGATGATCAGACCCCCGGCCACCGCGCCCTTGAGGTTGCCGATGCCACCCATGACGGCCGCAGTGAACGCGATCAGGCCGGCGGTGAAGCCCTGGTTGTACTGGATCGTGCCGTTGTAGAGCGCGTAGATGAGGCCGGCGGCGCCCGCCAATATGCCGCCGAGCAGGAACGTCAGAGAGATCGTGCGGTCGACGTTGATGCCCATGAGCCGCGCGGCGTCCATGTCCTGCGCGGTCGCGCGCATCGCCTTGCCGTACTTCGTGTGCCCCACGAACCAGAGGAGCCCGACGAGCAGCGGCACGGTCACGACGACGGCGAAGACGTCGGAGTGCTCGATGCCCGTGTCGAAGATCGTGAAGTAGTCGACCTGCGAGCGGATCAGGTCGGGCGAGGCGTCGGGCGTCGGGCGCCACAGCAGGCCGACGTTCTGCAGGATGAAGCTCATGCCGATCGCCGTGATCAGGGGCGCCAGTTTGGGCGCGTTGCGCAGCGGCCGGTAGGCCACGCGCTCGATCATCACGTTGAGCGATCCGCACGCGAACATCGCGATCGGGAGCACCGCGACGATGCAGAGAAGGCCGGTGGCGGCGGAGGTCGAGTCCGTGAGGCCGAGCGTCTGCCACAGCGACACGCTCACGAACGAGCCGATCATGAAGACCTCGCCGTGAGCGAAGTTGATCAGCTCGATGATGCCGTAGACGAGCGTGTACCCGAGCGCGATCAGCGCCCAGATCGTGCCGTTGGACAGGCCCGTCTTGAGGTCGTCGAACGTCCGGTTGAAGTCGTGGACCAGGAAGAACAGCAGGGCGACGCCAAGCAGGACCGGGAGGATGTTGTCCCAGACGTACGTCCCGGGGGAGCGTCGCGGCGATCGAGCCTCTGGCTCGGGCTGCTGCTCTGGAATTGAAGCGGCTTCCATGGCTGTGGCCGGAAACGGCGGGCCGAACAATCAGTTCGGCCCGCCGATCCTTACACCTTCAGGTACCTCAGGTCTAGCCCGTCGTCTGGGCCTTGATGACCTTGTCGAACACCAGCTGGCCGCCCTTCACCTTGTCTCCGCCGTAATCGGAGAGCGTGGTGTCGCCGTTCGGGTCGATCGAGTACTTGCCGAGAACCGAGTCACGGTCCTTGATCTTGAAGAACTGATCGATGACGGCCTGGCGGTCGTTGCCCTTGTCGCCCGCGTTCTGGATCGCGAGCAGCGCGACCTGCATCGCCTCGTAGCCGTAGATCGCGTACGGCTCCGGGGTCTTCCCGAACTTCTCCTTGTACGTCTTGAAGAAGTCCTGGGCCGCCGGCGGGTAGAGCTTCGGGTCCAGGGTCGGGTTGGTGATGAACGTGCGCGTCTGCAGTGCGGACGGAACCTTCGTCGTGAAGGCCGACTCGGCCACACCGTCAGGCCCGAACAGCTTGATGGTCGGGTTGGCGGCGCCAACGTCCTTCCACACCTGCACGGCCTTGTTGTCCGTGATGCCGCCGAAGAACATGCAGTCGGCGCCCTTGGAGTTGATCTTCGTGGCCAGCGAACGGAAGTTCGCGGCCTTCGTGTCGATGCCGTCGTTGCCGAGGATCTGGAGGCCCTGGGAGGAGCCGTCCTTCTGCACGGCGTCGGCGATGCCCTTTCCGTAGACCTCCTTGTCATTCAGGATGTAGACCTTCTTGCAGCCCTGGGCCTTCTGGTATGCGACCTGGGCAGCGGCCTGAATGTGGTCTGCGGGGACGACGCGCCCGTAGGTGCGCTTGCCGGACGGGTAGTACTTGTCCGGCTCGCCCTTGTCGGCACCCTCGGAGCGGGTAAGGCCCACGTAGGTGTTCGACGGGGAGACCTGCAGGATGCCGGCCTCGTTGATGATCGGGATCGAGATCGCCGAAGCGCCCGAGTTGAACTCGCCGAGGTAGGCGATCGTGGACTTGTCCTGCGCGGCCTTGCGGGCGTCGGACGACGTCGCGCCCGGCTCCCACTTGCCGGTAGCGGCGGTGGAGTCGTCGAGGCTCACGTACTTGATCGTGAACTTGCCGACCTTGCCACCGTGCTCCTGCAGGGCCAGCTTCTCGCCGTTGACGACGGCCTCGGACTGCGGCCGGGAGTCGCCCTGGAGCGGGAGGCTGGAATAGATGGTCAGAGATGTGGAGCCGGTGCTACCGGATCCACCGGAGCTCTTGTTGTCGCTGCTGCCGCATGCAGCAACGCCAAAGGCAAGAGCAACCGTCAGGCAGCTGGAAGCCGCCACGGAACGTACTCGCAAGATTCCCTCCTCAGGGAACGGTCACCAAAGTGGCGCCGAGCCTATACCCCGTTGGCGACATGGTGCAATGCCAGCACCATTAAGGCCGGATTATCGGTCGCGATTACCCGGCAGGAACGGCGCGAGGATCCGGGTGGTGGCGCCGATGACGAGGATCAGCGTCGTGATCATGAAGGCGTCGAACGACTTCGCCCCCAGCGACCAGAGGACGATCCAGACGACGAAGCCGAAGACTGCGGTGAGGATGAGGCCCATGTCAGCGGGGAATCTACCGCAGGGCGGCGGCGAGTCCGTCGACGAGTGAGCGCACGTCCTCGCCCTCGGCCGCGGCCCGGACGAGGCGCGAACCGACGATCACGCCGTCGGCGCCGGCGGCGGCCGCCTGGGCGGCGTGCTCCGGCGTCGCGATGCCGAATCCGAGCGCGACCGGAACGTCCGTATGCGAACGTGCCCGCTCGACCGTGGAGGCGAAGGTGTCGCTGAGCGCCGCGCGCTCCCCGGTCGTGCCGGTGACCGAGACGGTGTAGAGGAACCCCCGGGCGCGCTCGCCGATCGCGCGCAGGCGATCGTCCGGAGTGGTCGGCGCCACGAGCGGCACGAGCGCGACCCCGGCCGCGTCGCAGGCCTCCAGCAGCGGCGGCGCCTCCTCGAGCGGCAGGTCGGGCACGATCAGTCCCGATGCGCCCGCTGCCGCGAGCCGCGCCGGGAAGTCGTCGCGGGCCAGGACGATGTTCGCGTAACACATGACCACCACCGGGATCCGCGCCGCGAGCGCTTCGCAGACGACGAGGACGCCGTCGGTCGTCGCGCCGGCCTTCAGCGCGGCGGTGCCCGCCGCGTGGATCACCGGGCCGTCGGCGAGCGGGTCGGAGAACGGGACGCCGAGCTCGACGAGGTCCCCCCCGCCGTCGGCGTAGGCCAGCCCGATGGCCTTCGACGCCTCCATGTCCGGGAAGCCCCCCATGAGGTAGGGCATGAGGGCCGCCCGCTTGCCCGAGTTCGCGAACGCGGCAGCGATCCGCTCCGGACCGTGCCCAGCGACCTGTCCAGGTGAGTTCGTCATCTCGTTGTGGGCTGACCCCGGTGGGGTCTCACCGCTGGGCCAGCACTTCGGCGAGGTCCTTGTCGCCGCGGCCCGACAGACAGAGCAGGTCGCAGTCCGACTCGCTCGGGACGTGCATCGCGTAGTGCAGGGCGTGGGCGGTCTCGAGCGCCGGGATGATGCCCTCGAGCCGCGTGACCTCGCGGAACGCGGCCAGCGCCTCGGCATCGGACACCGCGACATAGGTCGCACGGCCGGAGTCGCGCAGCCAGGCGTGCTCGGGTCCGGACCCCGGGTAGTCCAGGCCCGCCGAGATCGAGTGGGCCTCGAGGATCTGGCCCTCCTCGTCCTGCAGCAGGGCGCTCAGCGCGCCGTGCAGCACGCCCGGGCGCCCGCCGACGGTCAGCGGCGCGCCGTGGCGGCCGGTGTCGATCCCCTCCCCCGCCGCCTCGACGCCCACGAGCTGCACGCCGGGATCGTCGACGAAGCCGGCGAACATCCCGATCGCGTTGGAACCGCCGCCGACGCAGGCGATCACGCGGGCCGGAAGCCGGTCGCCCTGCTCGAGCAGTTGCGCGCGAGACTCGTCGCCGAGCCGGCGCTGCAGGTCGCGGACGATCGCCGGATACGGAGCCGGGCCGACCGCCGAGCCGATGATGTAGTGCGTCGAGCCGACGTTCGTGACCCAGTCGCGGATCGCCTCCGACACGGCCTCCTTCAGCGTCCGCGCACCCGCATCGACGGGGACGACGGTGGCGCCGAGGAGCTCCATGCGCTGCACGTTGGGCGCCTGGCGGCGGACGTCCTCGGCACCCATGTAGACGATGCACTCCAGGCCGAGCAGTGCGCACGCCGTCGCGCTCGCGACGCCGTGCTGGCCGGCGCCGGTCTCGGCGATGATCCGGTCCTTGCCCATGCGCTTGGCGAGCAGGGCCTGGCCGAGCGCGTTGTTGATCTTGTGCGACCCGGTGTGGTTGAGGTCCTCGCGCTTGAGCCACAGCTCGCGGCCGGCCGCCTCGCTGAGCCTGCGCGCGAGGTACAGGGGGGACGGACGGCCGACGAAGTCGCGCAGCAGGCCCTCGAGCTCGGCGATGAAGCCGGTGTCCGCGCGCGCCTCCATCCATGCCCGCTCGAGCTCGGCGAGCGCCGGCATCAGCGTCTCGGGCACGTACTGGCCGCCGTAGGGGCCGTAGCGGTGCGGGATCACCTCTGGATGTCGCGCTCACGCCGCCACCTCGGCGCCGTCGACCGCCTCGGCGAACGCGCGCAGCTTCGCGGGGTCCTTGACGCCCGGCGAGGCCTCGGTTCCGCTGGAGACGTCGACGGCGAACGGCTGCGTGGCGGCGATCGCGGAGGCGACGTTCTCCGGCTTGAGGCCGCCCGAGAGGATCAGCGGGACGTGGTGCGGCGCAGCTTCACGAGCTCCCAGTCGAAGGTCTCCCCCGTCCCGCCGAAATGGCCCGCGCGGTGCGTGTCGAGCAGGTGGTAGTCCGTGTGGAAGGCCTCCATGGCCTGCACGTCGGAGCCCGCGGCCACCCGCGCGGCCTTGATGATCTTCGCGCCCGTGCGGCGGGCGACCTCGGCGCAGTAGGACGGGCCCTCGTCGCCGTGCAGCTGCACGAGCGACAGCCCGATCCCGTCGGCCAGCCCGCAGACCTCGTCGAGCGGCTGGTTGACGAACACGCCCGCGATCTCGGCCTGGCGGCGCAGCGCAGCTGCGATCCGTGCGGCCTCAGCCGGATCGCAGTGGCGCGGGGAGCCCGGGCCACAGGATCGTCCCGAGCGCCCACGCGCCCGCCTCGACCGCGAGGCGGGCGTCATCGAGGCTGGTGATACCGCAGAACTTGATGCGGGGACGGGCCACGCATCCATAGTACGTGCGTCGATCCGGTACTGAGGGACAGACCCCTCAGTCCGGCTACGGCACCTGGCTGGACTGGCTGTCGGCCGAGAGCGAGGCCGGGCGCTTGCCGAGCGTGACCTCGACGGTCTTGGTCTTGCGGTCGCGCACGAACTCGACCTTGACCTTGTCGCCGGCCTTGTGGCGGCTGACGATCGAGGTCGAGGTCGTCGGCGGTCTTCACGGCCCGGCCGTCGACCTTGGTGATGATGTCGCCGCCCAGCGGCGACCGTCGTGCCGCCGACCTGCGCGGTGATGTCGCCGCCCTTCAGCCCCGCCTTCGCGGCCGGGCTGCCGGCGGTGACCGTCTGCACGAGCGCGCCGCTCTTGACCGGGAGCAGCCCCGCGAAGCGAGGCGTCGACCGTCTGCGAGCTCACGCCGAGGTAGGCGTACTGGACGGTGCCCTTGGTCTTGAGGTCGTTGAGCTTCTGCTTGACCGTGTCGATCGGGATCGCGAAGCCGATGCCGACGTTGCCGTTGCCGCCGCTGCCGGTCTCGATCTGGGAGTTGATGCCGATGACGCGGCCGGTGCGCGTCGAGCAGCGGGCCGCCCGAGTTGCCGGGGTTGATCGCGCGTCGGTCTGGATCACGTTGTCGATCGTGAAGCCGTTGGGCGCCTTGATCTGGCGCTGCAGCGCGCGAGACGACGCCGGTCGTCAGCGTGCGGTCGAGGCCGAACGGGTTGCCGATCGCGATCGTGGGGTCGCCGACCTGCAGGCCGTGCGAGGAGCCCGAGCGCCAGCGGCTGCAGGTCGACGCCCTTCGGGTCGATCTTCAGCAGCGCCAGGTCGGTCGACTTGTCGACGCCCAGGATCTTCGCGGTACCGCCGCGCCGTCGCCGAACCGCACGCTGACCTTCGTCGCGCCGTCGACGACGTGCGCGTTCGTCGCGATCGTGCCGGCCTTGTCGAGCACGAAGCCCGAGCCGGTCGAGGTGCCCTGCTGCTCCTGTGGGATGCCGAAGTCGAACGGGCTCGACGTGCGCTGGACGATCTGCGCGGTGATGAACGCCACGCCGGGTGCGTCGCGCTTGTAGATGTCGCGGGCCGTGAGCGGGCCGCCGTTCTTCTGGCTGGCGTCGGCGGTGGCCAGCGGAGCCTGCTGGACGACGGTGGTGGTTCTGTCAGCGCCGCCGATGTCGAAGAGGGCGCCGGCGCCGACCACGAGGCCGGCGCCGATGACGCCGCTCGCGAGGGCGACCGGAAGCATCGAGCGAGGAGTCTGCATTGGTTGCTACAGGATCGGCATCCGGCCTCAGCCGCGCCATAACGGCCGCTAAAAGTTCCTAAACGAGCACGCGGTCGCCGATGCCCACGGCCGTGATGCCGTGCCCCTCGGATGCCGAAGCGAACCGGCAGCTCGGCTCCGCCGATCCACGCGCGCAGCGCCGCTTCGTCTCCCCCCACCTCGACCCATGAGATCCCGGCCGGGGCGGACGGGTCGCCGCCGGGATGCAGCACCGACGGGCCGTCCCACTGGATGAAGAACGGCAGCGCGCCGTTGGAGCGCAGTGCGTCCGCCACGCCGGCCAGGCGCCAGGCGAGCCGGACCCCGTCGGGCCGCGCCCGCGAACCGCGCTGCAGCTCCAGCCCGAGGCGCGCAGCCACCGCGTCGATGTCGTCGGTCGCCACGGCCCAGCCGACCAGCCGATCGCCCGCGTCGAGCACCGCGCGCCCGAACTCCGACGACGCTGCGATATCGGGGTCGGCGACCCCGATCAGCTCGAGGTAGTCCGGACCGAGCGGCACGATCCGGTTCGCCGTGCCCCATGCCGGGTGCTCGCCTCCCGGCAGCGACTCGAGGCCGAGATCCTCCTCGAACCGGGTCGCCCCGGCCTCGAGGTCGGCAACGGCGTAGAGGACGTGATCGATGCGCACGCTCAGGGCACGTGGTCGACGACCGCGTCCAGCGCGTCACGGAACGCCGCGCGGATGCCGGCGTTCTCGAGCGCCGCGAGCCCCTGGGCGGTCACGCCGCCGGGCGTGGTCACCGCGCGCCGGGTCTTCAGCGTGTCGACGTCGTTGGCCAGCAGCAGGTCCGCCGAGCCCGCGATCGCCTCGGCGACCATCTTCGCCGCCTGGTCGGCGGGCATGCCGTGGGCCACGCCTGCGTCGATCCACGCCTCGGCGATCAGCGCGATGTACGCCGGCGCCACCGAGATCAGCGCCATCGCGACGTCCATCAGCTTCTCGTCGACCGCGAGCACGCGGCCCGAGCGGCCGAGCAGCTCCAGCACCTCCGCGGCGAGCGGGTCGGCCATCTGCGAGCCCGGGGCGTAACAGATGACGCCGCGCCGGACCTCGACCGCCGTGTTCGGCATCAGCCGCATGACCGGCGTGTCCGGGTAGGCCGCCTCGAGCGCGCTCAGCGGGATGCCTGCGAGGATCGAGGCGACGGCCTTCGCGCGCCCGCCGATCTGGCCCGCGACCTCGTCGAGCTGGTAGGGCTTGTGGCAGAGCATCACCAGGTCGGCGCGCTCGGCGAGCTCGGCGTTGGACGCGACCGCCTCGCCGCCGGTCGCCGTCGGCAAGCGCCCGCGCGCGCTCATCGAAGACGTCGGTGCACAGCACCGGCTCGCCCCAGCCGCGGCCAGCGCGGTCGCCATGTTGCCGCTGCCGACGAGCCCGACGACCATCTCAGGTGACGTCGTGCTCGCCGGTCAGGGAGCGCACGGCGGCCTCGATATCCGGGGCGCGCATCAGCCCCTCGCCCACCAGGACGGCGTCGACGCCGACCCGCTCGAGCTCGTCGAGCTGGTCGCGCGAGTGGATGCCCGACTCCGACACCACGGTCTTGCCGGCCGGCACGTCGCTGAGGAGCTCGAACGTGCGATCGAGATCGACGCTGAAGTCGGTGAGGTCGCGGTTGTTGATGCCGATCACGTCGGCCTCCACCACGTCCAGCGCGCAGTCGAGCTCGTCCTCGTCGTGGACCTCGACGAGCACGTCGAGGTCGAGCCCGCGCGCCTCGCGGTGCAGCACGGCCAGGTCGTCGGCATGGACGGCCGCGACGATCAGCAGAACGGCGTCGGCGCCCGCGGCCGCCGACTCGTAGACCTGGTAGGGATCGACGAGGAAGTCCTTGCGCAGGATCGGCAGCGCGCTCGCGGCGCGTGCC
>CAWCEB010000194.1:0-13036 GCA_963794105.1 uncultured Actinomycetes bacterium
CTCGCGCAGGCGCTCGAGGGCCGCGAGGCCGGCGGCGAAGACGCGTTCCGGGCGGGGATCGTCCACCGCCTGGACCGCGACACCTCCGGGCTGCTCGTGGTGGCGAAGTCCGATGCGGTGCACACCGCGCTGAAGGAGGCGCTGGCGCGCCGCGAGATGGTTCGCGAGTACCTCGCGCTCGTCGAGGGGCGCCCGCCGGCGCGCTCGGGGACGATCGACGCCCCGATCGGCCGCGACCGCCGCGTTCGCACCCGCCACTCCACCGACACCGACGACGGCCGCGAGGCCGTCACGCACTTCATGCTCGAGCGCGCGCTGCCGCAGGCCACGCTGCTGCGGGTCCGGCTGCAGACCGGCCGCACCCACCAGATCCGCGTCCATCTGCAGGCGATCGGCCACCCGGTCTGCGGCGATGCCGAATACGGAACGCCCGGGTTGTACGGCCTGGAGCGCCAGTTCCTGCACGCCGAGCACCTCGCCTTCACCCATCCCGTCACGGGCGACCCGGTCGACGTGCACAGCCCGCTGCCCGAGGACCTCGCGGCGGCGCTGGAGCGCGCAGCCTGAGGGGGTGACAAAAGGGTCAGACCCCAATGTCACCCCGTGACAAAGGGGTCTGACACCGATGTCACCCCGCGCGTCGTAGCCTGGGCGCATGAGCATCTACGCCTGCTTTCGCTACCGCGACTGCCCCGCGGCGATCGGCTTCCTGTGCGAGGCGTTCGGCTTCGAGCGCGTGGTCATCTACGAGGACGACGGCGTCGTCCACCACGCGGAGCTGCGCCTCGGCGACGCGATGGTGATGCTCGGGACCGCGCGCGACGACGATGAGCCCAGCCGCGTCGGGCTCGGCTGGACCTACATCGGAATCGACGGAACCGACGCGCTGTTCGGGCGCGCGAAGGCCGCCGGTGCCGAGGTGGTCAGGGAGCCGTTCGACACCGACTACGGCTCGCGCGACTTCGGCGTCCGTGACCCCGAGGGCAACGTCTGGAACTTCGGGACCTACGACCCGGCAGCTCAGCCGAACTGAACGGCGCGCGGGAGCGTGGACGTCGGCGAGAGCGTCTTCGAGCGCGCCGACACGGCGCGGTCGACTGGACCTGCGTCCGACGGTCCGTTGCCGAGCGCGAGCCAACGGCGGACGTTGGACCGATCGGTCTTCCCGATGCAACTATCGCCGGTGCGTCAGCCACATGTCCGTGCGGACCGGGCTCTCGTGCGGCTCGACGTCGCGCACGATCACGCGGACCTCGTCGAGCACACGGTCACGCTCGGGGTGGCCCGCGACGTAGCTGATCGACTGCACGTAGGCGAGCAGCCGCTCGCGGTCGGTGGCGAACGCCGACCGCACGACGTGATGGCTGAACGGCTCGAACCCGCCGTGCCGGGCGAAGCCCTCGCGCCCCTGCTCGCCGGCGAACCCGGGATGGCCGGTGCGGATCGAGTTCAGCAGCTCGACGAGCTTGCTCCACCACGCCGGCGGCTCGGCCTCCCAGCCCGGCAGATGCCACAGCAGCGCCACGCCGCCGCCTGGGCGTAGGACCCGGTGCAGCTCGGCGGCCGCCGCGTCGGCGTCGAACCAGTGGAAGGCGTCGGCGCTGAAGCAGGCCGCGAGCGAGCTGTCGGCCAGCGGCAGGCGCTCCGCCGTCGCCGCGACGACCTCGACCGCGGGCAGCGCCGCGGCGAGGCGCTCGCGCATCTGATCGAGCGGCTCCACCGCGACGACGTCGAGCCCCGCGCCCACGAGCGCGGTCGTCAGCTTGCCGGTCCCGGCGCCCAGGTCGGCCACCCGATCGCGGGCGTGCAGCTCGAACTCCCGCGCGGCGATCGTGATCGCCTCGGGCGGGTACCCGGGCCGCCCGTGGTCGTAGACCTCGGCCACACCGGCGAACTGCTGGGCCAGCGGATGGAGCACGCCGGGAAGTAAAGCGCGGGCCGAACCACCGGAGGTAGGGGAAGGAGGGCCGGCCCGCAACGCACCAAACGAAGGTGCATGGGCGAACTTGCGCAAACTCGCCCCGCTATCCTCAAGGGCTCATTCGTCCTTCGACCCCGCCGGGTCACACGGACGGCGCTCCCTGCCCGGGACAAGCCTGGGTTTGCGCCTCCGCCGGCGGGCATCCGCAGTCCAACGACCTACAAGGGAGCAGTACCTATGGCCGACGTCGGCATCAGGGAGCTGCTGGAGTCCGGAGTGCACTTCGGACATCAGACGCGCCGCTGGAACCCGAAGATGCGCCGCTTCATCTGGGGCGAGCGCGCCGGGATCTACATCATCGACCTCCTGCAGACCGAGCGTCTGCTGCGCCAGGCGCAGGAGTTCGTGTCACAGGTCGCCCATCGCGGCGGCACCGTCCTCTTCGTGGGGACCAAGAAGCAGGCTCGCGACGCCATCAAGGACACGGCGGAGGCGTGCGGCATGCCGTACGTCAACCACCGCTGGCTCGGTGGCCTGCTCACGAACTTCCAGACGATCTCGCTGCGCACCAAACGCCTGCACGACCTCGAGCGCTACGAGTCCGAGGGCCAGCTGGCGCTCCTTCCGACGCGTGAGCGCATGGCGGCGATGGCCGACCTCGCGAAGCTCCGCGCCAACCTCGGCGGCGTGAAGAACATGCAGCGCACGCCCGACGCGATGTTCGTCATCGACCTCAAGACCGAGGCGATCGCGGTCAAGGAGGCCCAGCGCCTGCGCATCCCGATCATCGGCCTGGTCGACACCAACTGCGATCCCGACGGGATCGACTACGTCGTGCCCGGCAACGACGACGCGATCCGCTCCTGCGCGCTGATCTCCAAGGCCGTCGGCGACGTGGTCGAAGAGGGCCGCGCCGTGTTCCGCGCCGAGGAGGAGAAGGCCCGCCTGGAGGCCGAGGCAGCCGCCCAGCGCGCCGCCGAGGAGAAGGCACGCCGCGAGGCCGAGGAGCAGGCCCGCGCCGAGGCCGAGGCTGCCGCCCAGCGCGCTGCCGCCGAGGAGCAGGCCGCCGCGGCCGCCCAGCAGGCCACAGCCACCGAGGCGCCACCCGCTGAGGCCGCGCCCGCCGAGGCCGCGCCCGCCGAGGCCGCGCCCGCTGCCGAAGCCGCCCCGGCCGCTGAGCCGGCGCCGGCCGCCACCGAGACGACCGAGACCCCCCAGGAGCAGCCCGCATCATGAGCACCGACATCCAGATCTCAGCCAAGGACGTGAAGGCCCTTCGCGAGCGCACTGGCGCCGGCATGATGGACTGCAAGCGGGCGCTCACCGAGTCCGGGGGCGACGTCGAGAAGGCGATCGAGTGGCTGCGCGTCAAGGGGCTCAGCGGCGCGGCGAAGCTCGCCGGCCGTGAGGCCACCGAGGGCACCGTCCAGTCCTACATCCACGCCAACGGCAAGGTCGGCGTGCTCGTCGAGGTCGACTGCAACACCGACTTCGTCGCGCGCAACGAGGACTTCATCGCGTTCGCCAAGGACATCGCGCTGCACATCGCCGCCGCACCGACCACGAAGTACGTCTCGGAGGACGAGATCCCCGAGGACGCCAAGGCGGCCGAGCTGCGCGTCTTCGAGCAGCAGGCTGCCGACAAGCCCGAGAACGTGCGCCCGAAGATCGCCGAAGGCAAGCTGCGCAAGTGGATGGAGGAAGTCGTCCTCCTCAACCAGGAGCACGTCAACCCCGACAAGCACGATGGCAAGACCATCGAGCAGCTCCGCGCCGAGCTGAGCGCGAAGACCGGCGAGAACGTCGTGATCCGCCGCTTCGCCCGGTTCCAGGTGGGGCAGTAGGCTCCGCGCCCATAACTGGTCCGGTCTTCAAGCGAATCCTGCTGAAGCTGTCGGGCGAGTCCCTGATGGGCTCGCTCGACTACGGCACCGATCCCGAGCGCCTCAAGGCCGTCGCCCAGCAGGTCAAGACGGTCCACGACCGCGACGTCGAGATCGGGATCGTCCTCGGCGCGGGCAATATCTACCGCGGCATCGCGGGCGCGGCATCCGGCATGGACAGGGCGACCGCGGACTACATGGGCATGCTCGCGATCGTGCTCAACGCGATGCAGCTGCAGGACGCGCTGGAGAACCTCGGGGTGCACACGCGCGTGCAGAGCGCCCTGCACGTCCAGGAGGTCGCCGAGCCCTACATCCGCCGCCGCGCGATGCGCCACCTCGAGAAGCGCCGCGTCGTGATCTTCGCCGCCGGCACGGGCAACCCGTTCTTCTCCTCGGACACGGCGGCCGCGCTGCGCGGCGTCGAGATCCACGCAGAAGCCCTGCTCATGGCGAAGAACGGAGTGGAGGGCGTCTACACCGCGGACCCGCGCGAGGACCCCGACGCGATGCTGATCGACGAGATCACGCACATGGAGGCGGTGTCGCGCAGGCTGCGCGTCATGGACCTGACGGCGCTCACCCTGTGCATGGAGAACAACCTCCCGATCCACGTGTTCAACATGGATGACGAGCGAAACATCGACCGGATAGTGTGCGGGGAGAGGGTCGGGACCCTCATCGCGACGACGACATGAGCGAGATCACCAACGAGCTGATCGCCGACGCCGGCGATCGCATGAAGAAGTCGGTCGAATCGACCCGCCACGAGTTCGGCACCGTGCGCACGGGCCGCGCCAGCGCCGGCCTGCTGGATCGCATCGTCGTCGACTACTACGGCGCGCCCACGCCGCTGAAGCAGATGGCGACGATCTCGGCGCCCGAGGCGCGGCTGCTCACGGTGCAGCCCTACGACGCGACCTCGATCAAGGCGATCGAGAAGGCGATCATGGAGTCCGACGTCGGACTGACGCCCAACAACGACGGCAAGCTGATCCGCCTCGGCATTCCCGAGCTGAACGAGGAGCGCCGCAAGGAGCTCGTCCGCGTCGTGCGCCACATCGCCGAGGAGGGCCGCGTCGCGATCCGCAACATCCGCCGCGACTGCATGCACGACCTGCGCGAGCTCAAGAACGAGGGCGAGGTCGGCGCCGACGACGAGAAGCGCGCCGAGGCCGAGCTGCAGAAGCTCACCGACGCGCGCGTCCACGAGCTGGACGAGGCGCTGAAGGCCAAGGAAGCCGAGATCCTCGAGGTATGAGCGACGAGTCGGCCGCCGAGCCGGCCCGGTACGTCGCCATCATCACGGACGGCAACGGCCGCTGGGCTTCGGCCCGGGGGCTGCCGACCATCGAGGGTCACCGCGCGGGCGCGGACGTCGTCAAGGCGCGGCTGCGCGACGCGGTGCAGTTGGGGATCCGCGAGCTGACCGTGTACTCGTTCTCGACCGAGAACTGGTCGCGCCCGGCCGAGGAGGTCACCGGCCTCATGCGGATGTTCTCCGAGCGGATCCTGGGGGAGACGCCGGAGCTGAACGCCGAGGGCGTGCGGATGCGGTTCATCGGCCGGCGCTCCGGCGTGTCGTCGGCTCTGTTGGAGCAGATGGAGTGGGCCGAGCAGGAGACGGCTTCGAACGATCGGATCACGCTCTTCGTGGCGTTCAACTACGGTGGGCGCGCGGAGATCCTCGACGCGGCTGAGCGGTACACGGGTGGCGGCGAGGAGGCCTTCCGCCAGCTGCTCTACGCGCCCGAGATGCACGACCCAGACCTGATCATCCGCACCAGCGGCGAGCAGCGGACCTCGAACTACCTGCTGTGGCAGAGCGCGTACAGCGAGCTGGTCTTCCGCGACGAGCTGTGGCCGGACTTCACGCGCGAGTCCTTCGAGGCGTGCCTGGACGAGTACGCCTCCCGCCGGCGCCGGTTCGGGGGGCGATAGGTGCCCGGGCGGGCTCCCTCTCAGGCGCGCGCACGCCGCATGGAGCGCCGCAACACCGGCTCCGACCTGGCGGCGCGGATCCTGGCGGCGCTGCCCGCCATCGCCTTCGCCATCGCGATCGTCTGGGCCGGCGGCATCGTCTTCACGATCGGGCTGATCCTGCTCGGGCTCGTCTGCATGCACGAGCTCTACAACATGTTCGAGCGCGCGCACCCGGCGCGGCTCGCGGGCTTCCTGGCGCTGATCGGGATGCTGCTGGCGGCCCACTACGGGGATCGGGAAGACCTGCTGCTGGCACTCGTGCTGTCGCTGCCGTTGACGTTCTTCTTGGTGGTCGCGCAGCGCCGCGGCGGCGCGCCGTCGGTGTCGGTGACGATGCTTGGGATCGTCTGGATCGGGCTGGCGTTCGGGCATGCCGTGCTGCTGCGCGACCTGCCGCACGGCAACGCGATCCTGGTCGACGTTCTGGTCGGGACGTTCATCGGCGACACCGGCGCCTACCTCGGCGGCCGAGCGATCGGCTCGACGCGGCTGGCGCCCAGGATCTCGCCGAACAAGACGTGGGAGGGGCTCGGCGTGGGGATCATCGCGGCCGTCGTCGCCACCTGGTGCGCGGGGCTGTACCAGGACTGGCTCTCCGGGCCGCAGGCACTGCTTTTGGGCTTCGCGATCGCTCTGGTCGCGCCCGTCGGCGATCTCTTCGAGTCGTACCTGAAGCGGGATGCCGGCACGAAGGACACCGGGACGCTGTTCGGCGCGCACGGCGGCGCGCTGGACCGGCTCGACGCCGTGATGTTCACGGCGGTCGCGGGGTTCTACGTGTGGTCGGCGATGCTGTGATTTCGCGGTACTTCTTGCGCACGCCTCTCGGGTCGCCGTGGCACCGCGCCTCTGTGTGACGGGCTCGGTGGGACAAAAGGGTCAGACCCAAATGTCCGCTTTGCATGGGGAGCGCAGGGATTCGCCGCCGTGGCGACCCTTCCAAGACATGAGGCCCGGTTCGCTGCACCGGGCCTCAGTTCGTGTTCCGCCGCCCGGTACTACGACTTCGGACCCTTGGCCTGGGCGGGATGTGGCTTCTTGGGCAGGCTGTTGCCGTTCGCCTTGCCACTGGCCTTGGTGGCCGTCAGGTCACCGCAGGCGATGATCGTGCCGGCGGGCAGGTCATTGGTGGGCGTCGCGACGTGCACGTTGACGGAGTAGCTCTTGGTCGGATTGGCGTTGAACGTAGCCGAGGTGCCCTTCGTATTCGCGTTGCCCTTGGGGCCGGACGTCAGCGTTCCATTCGCGCCCGACTGCGTCCGATAAGTCCAGCCCGCGACGGGGGCGCCCGTGGCCGCGCAGCTGCCCTCATGCACATGCCACAAGTACGTCGTGCTCGGCGCGAGGTGGCGCATGTGCAGGCTCACCTTGTTGTTCCTGCCGTCCACCAACTGCGCCGTGCCCATCACGGTTGCGAGGCCGGCGGTGGTCGCGGCCGGATTGACGGGCGTCAACGAGGCTTTGTAGGTCTTGGCCGAGTGTCCGCTGCTGGCGGTCGCCAGTCCGGCGACGGCGACGGCGACAAGTGAGGCCAACGCGGTAATCCTGCGGGTCATGCGGTCCTCCCCCTGGTGTCTCCGACGCTTAAACACACTGGTGCGATCCCGGTTGGACGGCTATCGCGGACGAGTCACGCGGCGGACGCCGACGTGATCGGACATGACCGTCGTGATCTGGATGTCCGAGGCCGACAGCGTCGGTTCGCCGGACTCTGGTGGCGACCCAGGCGGCGACCACCGCTTGGCATGGAAAGCGCGAGCGGGGCTATCGACCGGTCGTAGCTCCTCGACGAGCACGGTGCAAGGTCGTACGGTCTCTGCCGTGGCGAACCCGGCCGTTGACCCCGACGCTTTCGACGCTTTCGAGGCAGCGGGGTGGGAGGAGAAGGCGGCCGCCTATGAGCGAGTCTTCGGCGTGATCACCGATCGGGTGGTCGAGCCTCTCCTCGCCGCTGCTTCAGTTGGTGTCGGCACGAGGCTCTTGGACGTGGCCACGGGCCCGGGATGGGTGGCCGCCCAAGCTGCCGAGCGCGGGGCATCAGTCGTGGGCGTCGACGTCGCGGAAGCGATGATCGCCCGTGCTCGAGGAGCTCACCCTGGGCTTGAGTTCCGTTGGGCGGATGCGCACGAGCTGCCGTTCGCAGACGCCTCCTTCGACGCTGTCGTCGGCAACTTGGCGGTCATGCACCTGTCGCGTCCCGAGCGCGCCATGGCTGAGTTCGTGCGCGTGCTGCGTCCCGGCGGCCGGCTGGTCCTCACGGCATGGGCTGACCCCTCGCAGCACCGGTTGGCCGGGGTGTTCCTCGATGCGGTGGCGGAGGCGCGAGCGACGCCGCCCGCGGATCTCCCACCAGGCCCTGACTTCTTCCGGTTCTCCGACGACGAGGCGTTCGCCGCGGCGCTCCGGCAGCAGGGTCTGGCGAGTCCCGCCGTGAGTGACATCACGTTCCTGCTGCGGTTCGCGAGTGCCGATGAGCTCTGGAACAGCATGCTCGGCGCGACGGTGCGCGTGTCCGCGCTCATAACGCGCCAGCCGGAGGAGGTCCGGCAACGCATCCGAGTTGCGTTCGATCGCCTCGCGGACGGCTACCGACGTGGTGACGGCTTGGAGCTACTCGTCGCGGTCAAGCTCGCCACCGCGCAAAAGCCGGATCCGGGGTGAGACTGCCGCATCGTGTCGGTGGCCGCCGCAGCCGGCGATGCAGACGCGTTTGGCGAGATCTACGTCGCGAACGACGAACCCACCCGCGCCGCCTCCGGATGGATGCAGCGCGAGCGAGGTCGCTTCCTCCACGGCTCCCCGGCCGTCCTGGCCGGCCTGGCCGGCCTGGCCGGGGGCGAGCTGTTCGTGATCGCGTCCTAGGCCGTTCCGTAGCCGACGAGGCGCACGGTGGTCGAGGCCGCCAGTCCGGCGTGTTGGACGAGCTTCGCCGACCGGCGTCCAGTAGTCACCGGGGTGAACGTCACGTTGGTGACGCAGCTCTCGCCCGGAGCGAGAAAGCTGACCGCGATGCAGGTCGTGCCCGAGACATAGAAATCAACAGCGGCGGTCTCGTCGATTCCCCAGGGTCCGACCTGAACGGTCCCCGAGGACGTGTTGGTGAAGGTGATCGACCCGCATTCCTTGAGGACGCCGACCGCTTGGTCTCCGCAGTCGAGCCGATTGACGCTGGGGGTCAGGGGTGGCTTGCCGGCGATGGCATTCGCGGCCGGTACCGCGAGGGCTGCGGTCGCGGCGACCGTGGCCAGAAGGGCCGAGTAGGCGCGCATGGTGAGGCTCATTTCGTTCGTTATGACCGGTGGCTAACGGTCCCAGCCCACGGTGTCCTCGTGAATGCGGATGCCCGTCGTCTCGGCGTCGGTTTCCCGCCGACCTGACTTGAGCCCGAATCTGTCGCTTTCGTCCAAAGCGCCAGTGCGAGGGCGCTGGTCGGGCGTCTCCAACTGCGGCGGAATCGCGCGACTTCCCGCCGCTCCATGCCTGGCTACCGGCTCAGGGCGACAGGCGCAGTCGTCCTGTGAGTGTGATCGTGACGACGCCGGTGGTGGGGTCGCGGCTGCCGTTGAAGGACGTGCTAGCGAGGCCGGTGACGCGTGCATAACGACCCGTGCCATGGGCGGTTCCGCCCGGTTTGGTTGTCAGCGTCAGGGTCCCGTCGGGCTGGGGGGTGCGCACGAGGCGGAACGAGCCCGAGATGGTTCCCAGGCCGTCGTAGTAGGTGTAGGTCTCGGTGACCTCGGCGCCCTGCGGCGAGTGCAGCACGATGATGCCGCCGGGCGGCGTCAGGCCGTGCACCGTGCCGACGGCCGTAACTGTCGAGCCGGTGGTGGCTGCAATCACGGACATGGTGGCGTGGTACGCGGAGGCTCGGGTCAGCGGCCGCGGGCGCGGCGCGGGTAGCTGCTTCTTGTTGACGGTCAGCGTCCCCTTGACGTAGGCGAACGAGTAGTTGTTGTCGGAAGCGCCGGAGCAGACGATGTCGTAGTTGCCCACGTTGCTGTGCGCGCCCGAGACGCCGCAGGTGGGCGGCGTGTTGATGTCGCTGGCCGAGTCGGTGCCGACGAACCCGCCCGAGTAGGAGAAGGTGAAGGTCGGGTCGGCCTGGCCGTAGGTGATGGTCTGATCGTCGGCGGTGACCGTGAGCTGCTTCTTGTTGACGGTCAGCGTCCCCTTGACGTAGGCGAACGAGTAGTTGTTGTCGGAAGCGCCGGAGCAGACGATGTCGTAGTTGCCCACGTTGCTGTGCGCCCCGAGACCCCGCAGGTGGGCGGCGTGTTGATGTCGCTGGCCGAGTCGGTGCCGACAAACCCGCCCGAGTAGGAGAAGGTGAAGGTCGGGTCGGCCTGGCCGTAGGTGATGGTCTGATCGTCGGCGGTGACCGTGAGCTGCTTCTTGTTGACGGTCAGCGTCCCCTTGACGTAGGCGAACGAGTAGTTGTTGTCGGAAGCGCCGGAGCAGACGATGTCGTAGTTGCCCACGTTGCTGTGCGCGCCCGAGACGCCGCAGGTGGGCGGCGTGTTGATGTCGCTGGCCGAGTCGGTGCCGACAAACCCGCCCGAGTAGGAGAAGGTGAAGGTCGGGTCGGCCTGGCCGTAGGTGATGGTCTGATCGTCGGCGGTGACCGTGAGCTGCTTCTTGTTGACGGTCAGCGTCCCCTTGACGTAGGCGAACGAGTAGTTGTTGTCGGAAGCGCCGGAGCAGACGATGTCGTAGTTGCCCACGTTGCTGTGCGCGCCCGAGACGCCGCAGGTGGGCGGCGTGTTGATGTCGCTGGCCGAGTCGGTGCCGACAACCCGCCCGAGTAGGAGAAGGTGAAGGTCGGGGTCGGCCTGGCCGTAGGTGATGGTCTGATCGTCGGCGGTGACCGTGAGCTGCTTCTTGTTGACGGTCAGCGTCCCCTTGACGTAGGCGAACGAGTAGTTGTTGTCGGAAGCGCCGGAGCAGACGATGTCGTAGTTGCCCACGTTGCTGTGCGCGCCAGAGACGCCGCAGGTGGGCGGCGTGTTGATGTCCTGGCCGAGTCGGTGCCGACAAACCCCCCGAGTAGGAGAAGGTGAAGGTCGGGTCGGCCTGGCCGTAGGTGATGGTCTGATCGTCGGCGGTGACCGTGAGCTGCTTCTTGTTGACGGTGAGTCCAGTGTTGCCGTTGCTGCCGTTGTGGTTGCTGTCGCCGCCGTAAGTAGCAGTGATCGTTGGCGACCCGGCTGCACCGGGCGTGTACGTGACAGAGCAGGTCGTGGGCGGGAGCTGCCGCTCGGGGCGCAGGTTGCGCTACTAAGGTCCCAGCCGCGCCGCCGTCGCTAAATGTCACAGTTCCTGTGGGTGCGCTCTTTGTGCCGGACGCGACATCCGTGACGGTCGCGGTGCACGAGGTGTTTCCGCCGTAGGTCAGCGGGTTCGGCGTGCAGTTGACGCCGGTTGAGGTATTCCGCTTCCCAGCCGGCGGGTTCGTGATCGTGATCTTCGAGTCGCCACTGTTCGGGTCGATGTTCGACTGCGGATTGACGATGTTGCCTTCATTGACGACGCTGAAAGAGCTTGTAGAGGGAACCGTTGCCGTAACCGTGGCATGGCCAGTTGCTCCGGAAGGAAGCGAGCTGATCGTGCTCCAGGTGACGGTTCCGCCTGTCTGGCTGCACGTCGAGTTCGTCGTCAGACCGGTAGTGGATGTACAACTGACGTAGGTCAAATTCGGGTCGAGGATGTCGCGAACGGCGACGTTGGGGGCGGCGCTGCTGCTGTTGTTGGTGAACGCAAGGTCGAAGGTGATTTGCGATCCCGGCGTCGCCGTGTAGTCGGACGGGTTCCCGAGCAACCAGTGATGCACGTTTTCGTTATCGCGAGGTTCGCGTTACCTGCGATGGCGGACGGCCTATTCACCTGCACGTTCCCCATTCCGCCGGGGCTTGCGCCCTGCCCGCCGATGCCCATCGAATTCCCGGTGAAGAAGGTGTGCTCCTATGCCCAGACTGCAGGTGGAACTTGACATAGGTGGGTGGCGAGCCGTTAGCGACGTTTACCTTGAAGGAGATGGCCCAGCGATTTCCACCCGATGTGTCCAAGGTCGGCTGGCCGCCCGAGGCATAAGTTGGACCCAGTGACCCGAGCACGAAGTCACCCAACAGGGGGAGCACCGGGTCCAGACCAAAGATCGTCGAGTTACTTCCCGTCTGGGTGTGATCGAACGGTACGGTGACGGCCTGGTTGCTTCCGCTGGAGTTGAACTCAACGCGGACAGGAACGTTGTTTCCCTCGCCCCAGCCCGACACAGCGCCTGTATCCCAATTGCCGTTGACGCTCGAGTCGCACCCAGATGCACCGGTCGTACACGGCGGGTTGGACTGGCCCTCGAGATTCGTCTGGGCGTCCGTGAAGGTCGTCGTCGCGGTCAGACCGGATCCGTCGCTTGCCTCGACGGTGTAGTTCGAGATGAACGTGTTCGGCAACGTCACCTGATCGGTGAAGTCGCCGTTGTTGTCGGCGGCCACCTGGTCGGTCTGCGACCACGTCTTGCCGATCGCGTCGTTGGTGAAGACCGTGACGTCGTCACCTGCGGGCCAGCCGGAGCCTGTGATCGTCACTGTCGAGCCTGGCGCGTAGTCCTGCTGGTCGGTCGTGATCGTCGGCGTGTAGGTCAGGTCGCGGTCGTATCGGTCGAACTCGAGGAGGTGTCGGTCGAGGTCGTATCGGACGAGGGCGCAGCTGTGGTGTCGGTCGTGGCGTCGCTAGTGGCAGCCGTGGTATCGGTGCTGGTTGTGCCGAGTACCGAGAGCGTTTCGCCGAATGCGCCCGAGGCCATCAGCCCGAACGCAAAGAGAACTGCCAGTCCGATCCCGAGCCGCAAGGAGCGGTTCCGGAATGTTCGCTGAACCTTCTCCGTTCCGTGCTTTGCCTTATCTCTCATGACCCCTCGCCTCTCTCGTTAATGACCTCCCGAGCTTCACCCGGCACGCCGCGACCGGGCAGTGCCCGGCGGTCGGGTCAAGCTCGAAAAGATCAGTTAGCCGCAGAACTCCCCCTTCGAAGCCGCGCCAAAGTACCGCTACTTTGGTTCGCTGTAAAGGACTTCACGTATCGTCCTTCACGCGCCGCGGGGGTTCAACTAGCCGAAGGGACTGCTGTTCTTGGCCGATTGGTCGCTGCTGACGAACCATGGTCGGCTGCTGCTCGCGATCGAAAACGAGCCCGGCCGGCGTACGGGACATGGCCGACCGGCTCGAGCTGAGCGAACGAGGCGTGGCCTCGATTC
>CAWCEB010000195.1:0-17803 GCA_963794105.1 uncultured Actinomycetes bacterium
CTAGTGGTCGAGGTGGCGCTCGCAGTTGCGCAGCTTGTACGTCGAGTGGTGCTTGGTGTGCACGACGTCCCAGCCGCTGCCGCAATCGATCGTGCCGCGGCCGAAGTGGCCCCAGATGTGATCGTTGCCCGCGCCGCCGCGGATGTCGTTGCGGCCGTGGCTCGAGTAGATCCAGTCGTTGCCCGGCCCGCCGTCCATCACGTCGTGCTGCCACTCGTTGTTGCCGACCGGCAGCTGGTCGCCCCAGAGGATGTCCCCGCCGAAACCACCGCTGAGCGTGTCGTTGGCGTGCAGGCCCAGCAGCTCGTCGTTGAGCTCGGTCCCGTGGTCGCTCTGACCGCTGCTGGCCTCGGGACGGACGATCCACAGGATGCCGGTGACCGCGGGCCAGCCGAGGTGGCTGACCTTGTTGCCACCGCCGCGCGTGCGGCGGCCGTTGCCCGGGCCGCACATGACCGCGGGGCTGCGGTGGCCCTCGCAGAGGTCCCGAGCGGCGATCGCCGTGGGCTCCGAGGACGATGCGTCAATGAGCAGATCGCTGCGAATGAACGCTGTCGCGGTCTGGACGGTTCCGGTGGCATCAGCAACCTGTCGCGCCACCGCGGCGTTGGCCGCTGCAGGCACGACGAAGGTTGCCAAGACCATGAAGGTCTGGACGAATCGGCGCATACTTCCCCCGTCGGCGGAGTGCCCATAAACCCGAGTTGTCGACTCAAACCTGGACGGGTGTCGTAGAAATCAGGCATTAGGGTTCAGCCATGACCCAGCGCGTCTCCATCGAGGTCGCCGACCACGTCGCGGTCGTCACCCTGAACCGCCCCGACAAGCACAACGCCCTCGACGGGGCGATGTTCGAGGGAATCGTCGAAGCCGCCGGCCAGGTGGCCGCAGATGCCCGAGGTGCGCGCCGTCGTGCTCCACGGCGCCGGCCCGAGCTTCTGCTCGGGGCTGGACGTGAGCGCCTTCGGGTCGCTCGACACCATCCTCGACCGGCCGCAGGGCCAGCGGTCCAACCTCGCCCAGCGCACGTGCACGGACTGGATCGACCTGCCCGCTCCGGTCATCGCCGCGATCCACGGCAACTGCTTCGGCGGCGGGCTGCAGATCGCGCTCGGCGCCGACGTGCGCTTCGCCACGCCGGACGCGCGCCTGTCGGTGATGGAGTCCAAGTGGGGGCTGGTTCCCGACATGGGCATCACGTCGACGCTGCCGAGGCTGGTGCGGATCGACGTCGCCAAGGAGCTGACCTACACCGGCCGGATGATCTCCGGGACGGAGGCCGCGGCGCTCGGCCTGGTCACACGCGTGGCCGAGGATCCCCTCGCCGCCGCGAAGGAGCTTGCCGCGGAGATCGCGGGGCGGTCGCCCGATGCGACGCGCGCCGCCAAGCGGCTCTACGACAGCTCGTGGCACGGGCCGGTCGAGGAGGCGCTGCTGCTCGAGACCGAGCTGCAGGTCGGCCTGATCGGGTCGCCCAACCAGATCGAGGCGGTCCGCGCCGGGATGGCGAAGGAGCCGGCGAACTTCGCCGATCCGGTGCCTGTGGCGTGACCGCCACTGGCCTGCCGTACGGCATCGCGCGACCGCCCGGCGGCGAGCCGCGTGGGGTGACCCGCATCGGCGATCGCGCCGTCGACCTCGGCGCGCTGGACCTGCCGGTGCCGCCGGGCACGTTCGAGGCCGACACGCTGAACCCGTTCATCGCGCTGGGCGAACAGGCCTGGGCCGAGGTGCGCGGCCGCCTCGAGGAGCTCGCGGACCCGGAGCTGCCCGGCTGGGCGCTCGACGAGGTGGAGCTGCTGCTGCCCGTCGGCGTCGGCGACTACGTCGACTTCTACTCCTCGCGCTTCCACGCCGAGAACGTCAGCCGGCTGTTCCGGCCCGACGACGAGCCGCTGCTGCCCAACTGGCGGCGGCTCCCGGTCGGCTACCACGGGCGCGCAGGGACGGTCGTGGTCTCGGGGACGCCGGTGCGCCGGCCAACCGGGCGCCTGGGGGCGGGCGGGTCCGAGGTCGGACCCGAGCCGATGCTCGACTACGAGCTCGAGCTCGCGTTCGTCACCGGCGCCGAAGCGATCTTCGGCTTCGCGCTGATGAACGACTGGAGCGCGCGTGCCATCCAGGGGTTCGAGTACCAGCCGCTGGGCCCGTTCCTGGGCAAGTCCTTCGCGACGTCGCTGTCCGCGTGGATCACGCCGGCGGCGGCGCTGAACGCGTATCGCGTGGAGGGCGAGCATCAGGATCCCGAGCCCGCGCCGCACCTGCAGGTCCCGGAGCCGCGCGTGCTCGACCTCGAGCTCGAAGCGGTGCGCGGCGGCGAGGTCATCTGCACCACCAACGCGCGCCATCTGTACTGGAGCCCCGAGCAACAGCTTGCCCACGCGACCTCCAACGGCGCGACGATCCGCCCCGGCGACCTCTTCGGCTCAGGCACCGTCTCGGGACCCGAGGCCCAGATGCGCGCCTGCCTGCTCGAGACGCAGGGCCCGTTCCTGGAGGACGGCGAGGAGATCGTGCTGCGCGGCAGGACGCCCGACGGCACGATCCAGCTGGGCGAGGTGCGCGGGACGGTGCTGCCCGCGCCGGACTGAGGGGACAGACCCCTCAGTCCGGGTCAGCGCAGCGCGTCGGCGGCGGCGAGGTCGAAGTCGCCGTGGTCGCTGCCCAGGCCCTGGGCGACGAGGGCCGCGGCGGCGCAACCGAGGATCGCGGCGTCGCGGTGTGACCGGTCGAGCGAGCGTCCGCGCAGGAAGCCGGCGCTGAAGGCGTCGCCACAGCCGGTGGTGTCGACGACGTCGATCGTCGAACGCCGGCACCTCCTCCACCGCCTCGGCGGTCACGACGACGGCGCCGTCCGCGCCGCGCGTGGCAGCCACGCAGCCGACGCCGCGCTCGACCAGCGCGCGGGCGCCCGCGACAAGGTCGTCCTCGCCGCTGAAGCCGAGCACCTGCTCGTCATTGGGCAACAGGTAATCGAGGTGCTCGAAGCGCCGGCGCGATCCAGTCGACGATCCCCGAATCCCCCGGCGCGAGAATGTCGGCCGAGGTCGTGATGCCGCGCTCGCGTGCCGCGCCGAGGATCTTCGCCGCGGCCTCGCCGCCCATGAACTCGGGGCCGCCGAGATGCAGGTGCGTCGCTTCGCCGATCGCGTCCCAGTCGACGTCGTCCGGGCCGTAGGTCCCGTTGGCGCCGACGACGTGGAACGCGGGGCGCGAGCCGTCCGGCCGGATCGGCAGCACGCTGGCGGACGTCTGGACGTCGTCGCGGCGCAGCAGCAGCGAGGTGTCCACGCCGTCGCGCGCCAGCAGCGCGAGCAGCATGTCGCCCGCGGCGTCGGTCCCGATCGCCCCCGCGCTGCGGACCTCGGCGCCGAGCTTCGCGAGCACCAGCGCGGCGCCGCCGGCGGAGCCCGCCGCGGTCACCTTGATCTGCTGCACGAGCTGGCCGCCCTGGCCCTCGGGGATCGTCTCGACCGGGCGCACGAGCACGTCGAGCACGTGCACCCCCATCGCCACCGCCTTCACCGCGCCTCCCTCCTGCCGTAGCCGCGCTGCGTCAGCGCGGTCATGAACGCCTCGCGATCCGCGTCGTCCATCACGCGCGGCGTGCCGATCTGGCACGCGCGCCAGTACACCGCGCACGCCCACTCGAGCACCTCGGTCGCGGCGAGCGCGCCGGCAAGGTCGGCGCCCCATGACACCGCGCCGTGGTTGGCCATCAGCGCGGCCGTCCGTCCCTCGAGCGCGTCGAGCACGCCGGCCGCCAGCTCGGGCGTGCCGAAGGTGGCGTACGGCGCGACCCGCACCGGGCCGCCGAGCATGAGCATCTCGTAGTGCACGAGCGGCAGCTCGTCGAGCACGCAGCTGAGCGCGGTCGCGAACGGCGCATGCGTGTGGACGACCGCGCCCGCGCCGTAGCGCTCGACGACGCCGAGATGCAACTCGAGCTCCGAGGTCGGCGCGAGCGGCCCGTCGACCTGCGCGCCCGACCGGTCGACCACGGCGACCTCATCGGCGCCGCAGTTCCTCCAGCCGGGCGCCCGTGGGCGTGATCGCGATCAGGTCGCCATCGCGCGCGCTGACGTTGCCCGCGGTCGCATGGACGACACCGTCGGCGGCGAGCCGGCGGCAGGCCGCGGCGACCTCCTCACGCAGTTCGGGTACCTGCATCGCGCGCGGATCGTATGCGCAACCATGCTCTCTTCGAGACAGGGGACCATGCATGACTGAAACGACACGCCGGCGATTCGTCGCCGGCGCACTGACCACTGGTGCCGCGGCGGCCCTGCCTGGCGCGGCTGAGGCGAAGAAGCACAAGACCAAGACCAAGCGCCACCGGACGCGCACGGCCGACGTCTGCGTCGTCGGCGCGGGCTTCGCCGGGCTGACGGCCGCACGCGACCTCGTGAACGCGGGCAAGTCCGTCGTCGTGCTCGAGGCGCGCGGCGTGGTCGGCGGGCGCGTGCAGAACCACGAGCTCGGCGGCGGCCAGGTGTCCGAGCGCGGCGGAACCTTCGTCGGCCCGACCCAGGACCACGTGCTCGACCTCGCCAAGGAGCTGGGCGTCGAGACGTTCGACACCTACGACACCGGCGACAACGTCTACATGGCCGACGGCCAGCGCTCGACCTACAGCGACACCGGCCCGACCGGCACCGCGCCGCTGGACCCGGTGATCCTGCCCGAGCTGGCGCTCGCCGTGCAGCAGCTCGACTCGATGGCGAACAGCGTCCCGGTCGACGCGCCGTGGAACGCCCCGAGCGCCGCCGACTGGGACGGCCAGACGCTCGAGACCTGGATCAAGGCGAACAGCGCGTCGGACAAGTTCCGCCGCCTCGTGCCGCTGGCGACCCGCCCGATCTTCGGCGCCGAGCCGCGCGAGCTGTCGCTGCTGTTCGTGCTCTTCTACATCGCCGCGTCGGGCAACGAGACGAACCCGGGCACGTTCGAGCGCAACTTCGACACGCGCAACGGCGGGCAGATGTGGCGCCTCGCCGGCGGCTCGCAGCAGATCGCGCTGCGGATCGCCGCGCAGCTCGGCAAGCGCGTCGTGCTGAAGTCGCCGGTCCGGCGGATCGTGCAGAAGGGCGGCCGGGTCACGGTCGAGTCCGACCGCTACACGCGTGCAAGTGCAAGCGCGTCATCGTCGCGATCCCGCCGACGCTCGCGGGGCGCATCGACTACCACCCGCTGCTGCCGCCCGAGCGCGACCAGCTCACGCAGCGCTACGGCCAGGGCACGCTGACGAAGGTCGCCGCCGTCTACGACAAGCCGTTCTGGCGCGACAAGGGCCTGACCGGCCAGGCGGTGTCGATCGACGGGCTGGTCAGCGCGACGTTCGACGACTCGCCGCAGTCGGGATCGCCTGGCGTGATCTTCGGGTTCGTCGGCGGCGACTCCGCGCGCAAGTACCAGCGCATGTCCCCGCAGGAGGGGCGCGACAAGGTGCTCGGCGAGTTCGCGTCGTTCTTCGGCGAGGAGGCGCGCAGCCCGAAGGACTTCTTCGAGACGCGCTGGACGACCGAGCAGTGGACGCGCGGCTGCCCCGTCGGCATCGCCGGCCCGGGCACGCTGCTGGCCTACGGCGACCAGCTGCGCACGCCGTTCGGCAAGATCCACTGGGCGGGCACGGAGACCTCGACGTACTGGAACGGCTACATGGACGGCGCCGTGCGCTCCGGCCAGCGCGCCGCCAAGGAGGTGCTGGACGAGCTATGAGGCGAGCATCTGCTGATCGCCCTGCTGGCCGCCTCGCATGCCCGGCAGCCGCCGAGGCCGACCGCCCGCGCTGGGACACCCGCGCGCTCGCGACGGTGCCCCCGCCGGGCTTCCCGGCGCGCGCCTACGTCGCGCCCAACGGCCGCATCTACGAGGGCACGTACGACAACCCGTCGGGCGACACCGTGCCCTCGCGGGTGTTCGAGTACCTCGCCGACGGGACGCTGCTGCGCTCGTGGACGGTCCAGGGCCAGGACCTGTCGCAGGCGCACGGCATCCAGGTCGCCACGAGCGACGCGCAGGGCCGGCTCGTCCTGCTCGACAAGGCGCCGGCGCGGGTCGTGAAGCTCGACCCGCGCACCGGGCGCAGCGACGTATCGACGTTCGCCGACTGCCGACGTGCGGCGCGCCACCATGCTCGCCCGCGCTGCCCGACCAGACGCCGATGGCCGACTACGGCGCGTGGGGGCCCGACGGCTCGCTGTACGTGACCGACTACCAGCAGGCCGTCATCTGGCGCGTGCCGCCCGGCGGCGGCGCGGCGCAGGTGTGGCTGGCCGACAAGAGCTCGACGGGGGCATGTTCGGCACCGCAGGCATCGCGCTGGCGGCCGACCACACGGACGCTCGTCATCAGCCAGGGCAGCTCGGCGGGGCTCGGCGCGCGGCAACCCCGCGACCGGTCGGATCTACACGGTGCCGATCGCCGCGCGGCGGCAGCCCCGGCGAGCTCAGGCAGCTCTGGGAGAGCGGGCCGGCCGAGGCGCCGGACGGCCTGGCGATCGCGGCGTCCGGCCGGATCTACGTGGCGCTCGTGAGCCCGCTGGCGAACCAGCTCGTCGCGGTCGGGCCGGACGGCAAGGAGGTCGACCGCTCGCCGGCGACGTTCGACGCGCCGTCCAGCGTGGCGTTCCTCGGCACCAGCCTGATCGTCGCCGACCAGAGCTACGTCAACGGCGACCCGTCACACATGCAGATCCTCGACGTCGCCGTCGGCGAGCGCGGGATCCCGGAGCTCATCCCGGGAAGCAAGCCGAAGGCGAAGCCCAAGAAGCACCGCCGCAAGCGTCACCACCACAAGCGGCGCCGGAAGCGGCGCTGATCGCGCGCGAGGCGCCGCGCTGACGGGAACCGGGCGCTGCTGAGCAGTGCCGCGGCGCTCGCCGGCCGGGCCTTGACGCGCCGCGGGCGCGGAGGTGGCGGCCGCCGATCGTCCCGCGCGCGCCCCCGCGGCCGTCGAGGAACAGCGCCCCGTCGAGCCTGCCGGGGCCATCGACGCGCACGCGGCCCTTCGCGTCACCGGCGCCGAGGCGCAGGCGGCCGCTGACCCGCACGCGACGCGACGTAGCGAAAGCGCCGGAGCACCAGGCGATCGCTGCCCAGCAGCGCGTAGGAGCCGCCGCGCAGGCCGCCGCCGCGGAGGTCGGCGAAGCCCGCGTAGAGATCCTGCAGCAGCGAGACGCGCGCGTCGATCGCCGACACCAGCACCGCCGACACGACCCGCCCGCGGGCCCCGCTCGTGCCGGGTGCCGCGCGGAACGCGCTCAGCGCGCGCGGCGCGATCGGGTAGGGCTCGACCGCGTTCGTCTTGCCGCTGCACGGCTCGCCGACGCGCTCGCGGTTGACGAAGCGCCGCAGGGCGATCGCCGCGCAGCCCGTGACGTCGCTGTCGAGCTCGTCGTGGCCGGTTCCCGGAACGGTCACGACCCTCGCGTGCGGCAGCTCGCGCGCGAGCTCGCGGCCGTTCTCCAACGGCGTGCGCAGGTCGAGCCGCCCGTCGAGAATCAGCGCCGGGACGTCGGGCAGCGGCGCCTCGGACGGGAGCGAGATCCCGTCGGCGCCCGGCCACAGCAGGCAATCGTGGGCGATCGAGTTGCTCGCGACCGTCGCGTGCGTGAACGGGTACAGCGCGGCGTCAGCCGAGCGTGAGCCCCTGCTCCAGCAGCGCGGGCCGGTCGGCGAACGGCGCCGACAGCGGGTAGGGCAGGTGGGTGTCCTGGCAGTTCGTCGCGACGTTGAGGCCCGCGCTCAGGTCGGCGAGCTTCGTCGGCGGCCCGGCGGTGGCACGGCGCAGGTGCAGCAGCATCGCCGGGTCGCCGTTGTCGGCCGCGTGGATCGCGGCCGGCAGCGCGGCCTGCACGTACGGGTTCAGGTCCGCGCCGATCAGGATGTTGGCCAGATCGTCGGCGCTGTCGTAGTGCGTCATGTGACGGCGACCGCGGTGGTCGTAGGTCGGGCCGCTGATGGTCCCCTTCTCGAGCGTGGCGACCAGCTTGGCGACGTCGGCGACCGGGTCCTTCGTGATCCCCGCGCATGCCCGCTTGCGCGCACTGCTCGCGCAGCACCCGCGGCATCCGCAGGTACGTGTCGAGCAGGAACGGATCGATCCCCTTCGCCCCCACGACGGAATCGAGGATCAGCCGGTCGGTGTGCTGCGGGAACAGCCGCGCGTACTGCTGGGCGACGAACGTCCCGTAGGACACGCCCATCAGCGCGATCTTCTCGACGCCCAGCGCCTGACGCAGCGCCTCGAGGTCGCGCGCCGAGTCGACCGTCGAATAGAACGCCCGGCGCGCCCCGATCTGCGCTGCGCAGTCGGCGAGCTCCTGTGGCACGACCGGGGCGAGCCCGTCCTCGCGCTGGATCACGGGGCAGCTCAGCGCTCCGGAGTCACCCGTGCCGCGCTGATCCAGGACGGCCAGGCGATAGCGCTTGAGCGCCGGCTCCAGGCTCAGGACGAACGACTCCGCCGCGCTGACCGACGATTGGCCGGGACCGCCGGACAGCGCCACCAGGACCGGCCGTGTGGCCGGGACGCGCCGCTGGACGGCGTACTTGATGGCGATCGCCCCCGCAACGCGCCCCGAGTGGTCCAGCGGGACCGTGACCGTGGCGCAGGCGAAGCTGGGCTGGCGCTTGCACGGCTTCGGCTTCGCGGCCTGTGCGGCAGGGGCGAGCGCCAGCGCCAGCGCCAGCGCGAGGAGTGGGACGCGGGACACGGGACGCGCCACGGTAGACGACCTTGAGGCCGGCGGACGGATGTGGACGTTTGATCGATGGCAAATGGGCCGTGGCGCGCCGACGATGGTTGTGTGGACCATTCAGACACCCCTCCCGCCGTCCAGTGCCTCGGCTGCCAGTACGAGTGGCACACCCGCGTGATGGCCGAGGGGCTGCGGCTGCTCGGATCGTGCCCCAAGTGCGGCGGCGAGCTCGCCTTCGCCGACGAGCAACCGGCGCGTGAGGCGCCGGAATCGCCCAAGATGGACGTGCGCGCGCCGCATCTCGTCCTGGGCGTTCCGCGTCGCTGAGTGATCTAGGTCAGAAGGTCGGCGCGCAGTACCCTTTTGCTGCCGATGGCCGTGGACGCAAGACGACCGACTTCCGCCGAGCGCGAGGCTCAGCGGGCCGCCCTCGCCGCCGAATGGCGGAGGCTTGCGCGCGGCGCGACGTTCGTGGCCGTCCTGACCAGCCCGGCGACATTCGCGCTCCTGCACGTCGCCAACGATTGGTCGACCGGCTGGGCGCTGCTCGCCACGATCCTGATCATCGCCGCGTTCCGCGGGCTGATCGACGTGGTCGCCCACCGGTTCGTCCCGCGGGCGAGCCTGTACGGCGCCGGACGCGAGCTGGTCGACGACGACATCGTGGCGCGCAGGCGGCTGTGGTACTGGCGCTCGAAGTACCGCAAGCTGATCTACCTCGCCCTGTGGCTCGGCATCCCGATGCTGATCCTGTACCTGATCAACGGGACGACGCCCGTCGACATCTGGCACTCGCTGGGCGACTTCTTCTCCGATCCGCAGGCGCTCACGACGCTGCTGATCCTCGGGCTGCAGATCCCGCTCCTGTTCTTCGCCAACCTGCTGATCCTGTTCGGCCCGCTGCTGTTCTTCGGGCTCAAGCAGATGAAGGGCTACGAGCCCGGCGACGCCGACTGGGGCGTGAAGCTCTCCGACGTCCGCGGCCAGGCCGAGCCCAAGGAGGAGGTCACGCGCGTCATCGCGCTGTGGCAGTCGGGCGAGGAGTTCCGCAAGGCCGGCGGCAAGCCCGAGCGCGGCCTGCTGTTCATCGGCGCGCCGGGCACCGGCAAGACGATGCTGTCCAAGGGCATCGCGACGAGCTTCAACTCGCCGATCGTGACGATGCCGGGCTCCGGCTTCGCCCAGACCTTCATCGGGATGGACGTGATCATCGTCCAGTTCCTGCTGGCGAAAGCACGGCGGCTCGCACGCAAGTGGGGCGGCCAGTGCATCGTCTTCATCGACGAGATCGACGCCGTCGGCCGGCGCCGCCAAGGCGTCGGCGCAGGCGGGTTCGGCTTCAGCGAGCCGCCGTCCTCCATCCACGACGTCCTCTTCTACGGCCGCTGGGGCGCCCTGACGGCGACCGAGGACGTCGTGCGCGAGACGCCGGAGTGGCGCGAGCGGCTGTTCCGCTCGCGCGCGCCGGAGCGCGGGCCGATCTATCCCCGGGCTCTCGGCGATGGTCGATCGGATCAACGGGTTCTTCTTCCCCGGCGGCATGATGGGCGGCCAGGGCGGCGGGCTGGCGCTCAACCAGCTGCTCGTCCAGATGGACGGCATCGACGAGCCGCCGTTCTTCCGCAAGTGGCTGACGAAGAAGTTCAACACGTTCCTCGACGCGCTCTACTTCGTGCCGCGCAGGCTCGGCAGGATCCCGATGCGTGTGCGCCCGGCGAAGCCGCGCTCCGAGCAGGTCTACTTCATCGGTGCCACCAACGTCCCGCTCGAGCAGCTCGACCCGGCCCTGTTGCGCCCGGGCCGCATGGGACGCCACATCTACTTCCGCACGCCGACCAAGATCGACCGCTGGACATCTTCGACCTGTACCTCGGCAGGGTCGACCACGTCGCCGAGCTCGACAGCGAGAAGCGCCGCGATGAGCTTGCGCGGATCACGAACGGGTACTCCCCAGCCATGATCGAGCAGGTCTGCTCGATGGCGCTGACCTACGCGCACTCCGATGGGCGCGAGGCGTTCGAGTGGGGTGACATCGTCGAGGCGATCACCACGATCGAGGCGGGTACCGCCCAGAACGTGGAGTACGCACCCGACCAGTCGCGCGCGACGGCGATCCACGAGGCCGGCCACGCGATCGCCAGCCACATCTACATCTCCAACGCCGAGCACACGCGGCTCTCGATCCGCAAGCGCGGACGCTCGCTCGGGCACTACCAGCTGATGCAGAAGGAGGAGCGCGTCGAGGGCGTCGCGTTCCGCCACGAGGAGATCGCAGAGCTCGTGATGATCCTCGGCGCGATGGCGGCCGAGCACGTCTTCTACGGCGAGAACTCCACCGGCGTCGGCGGCGACGTCCAGTCCGTGACGATCGGCGTGGGGATGCTCGTCGGCGCCGCGGCGATCGGGCCCGAGCCCGTGGATCTGGAGGGCCGCGTGCCGGAGGCCGAGCGCGAGGAGCGCGAGACGGAGATCATGGACCGCTTCGAGCGGATCGGGCACCAGATCATGAACCGCCTCAGCGGCGGCCCGTTCGAGGGCGACCGGATCGGCGCGGCGCTCGGTGACCGCTACAAGTCCCGTGCCGCGGCGCGGATCCTCGGCCAGGCGTACATCACCGCGTACGCGTGCATGCTCCACAACCGCGAGGGCGTCGCGCGCGTCGCGGAGACGCTGATGGAGCGCCGCGAGCTCTACGGCGACGAGGTGACCGAGGTGCTCAACGCCGCCGGTCTGTCGGCCCCGAAGATCGACCTGCTCGACGAGGACCTCTGGCCGAAGGTGGCCGCATGAGCCTGTTCGACGACAACCGCCCGGACGACGACGCCGAGGGCACCCGCCCGGACCCGCGCGAGCGCCCCGAGGATCCGGCCGGCACCAAGCCGCGCCACGATCCCGATGCGCTGCTTCCGCACACGCGCGAGTCACTGCTCGTCGCGCGCTCGCAGGTCGCTGCCGACAACGTCGAGGACGCACCCGAGGCCCGACCGGAGAAGGTCACGGCCGACGCGGAGCCGGCCGCCGCCGCGGTGGACGGCCACGCGCCCCACGCCGCGCGCTTCCAGTTCGTCTACGGCGTCCTGATCGGCGTCGCGATCGCGGCCCTCGCCGCCGCGGTGATCGCGTTCTCGGGCAGCGACAAGTCGCAGACCATCGAGCTGTCGACCTGGTCGGCCTGGCATCCCACGAAGGGCGCCGGCGACCCGATCCAGCAGATCATCGACCATGTCGCCCCCGAGTACCGGCTCGCCTCCGGCAAGCAGGCCGTCGCGGTCACCGGCGGCCCGTCGCAGATCGAGGGCATCCCGCTGGTCGTGGCCCTGCGGTCCGATCCCGCCCACAACGGCGATGTGTCGATCCTCGACAACAAGAACGTCGCGCTCTACCGGATGTGCGGCCTTGGCAAGGACTGCACGATCAAGGAGGGCAAGCCGTCCAAGGAGCGCGGCCTGCTGATGCGCCGCGAAGCGCTCGAGCTGGCGCTCTACACCTTCAACTACGTCGCCGACATCGACGCGGTGACGGTGCTGATGCCGCCCGCCGCGGATCCGAAGACCAAGAAGCTCAGCCATGTCGCGCTGCTCTTCCGCCTCCAGGACGTCCAGCCGTCGCTGCAGAACCCGCTCGTCGACACGCTACCGGGGCCCACGCCGAGCGTGAAGAACCTGATGCGGTCGCGCAACCTGCCCGTCATCGACAGCATCACGCGCCCGCTGCAGTTCGACTTCTCGGTCACCCAGGACAACGCGAACAACCGCGGCTACCTGGTGCTCGACACGATCAAGTAGCTCGTGGCTCGTGGCCCGGGCAGGCGGTGACCGGCAGCCGCGGGTACTTCGCATACGCCGGCTCGGTCTTGTGGCGCAGGCACATCGAGAACGTCGACCCGCGGCCCGAGCGGACGATCTTCTGGTGGATGCAGGTCGCGCAGAGGCCGACCGGCTGGCGCGGCGCGGTCATGCCAGCCGGCGCTCGTACCAGGTGACGTCCCAGGTGCGGCCGAGCTTGCGCCCGACGTCGTGGAACGTGCCGACGGGCGTGAAGCCGCACGCGACGTGGAGCGCGACGGAGGCCGGGTTGGGCTCGGTGATGCCCGCGACGGCGAGCAGCAGGTCCGGCGCGGCGTCGAGGTCGGCCAGCAGCGCGTCGTAGAGCGCACGGCCGACGCCTCGCCCGCGTGCGCTCTGGGCGACGTAGACCGACGCCTCGCAGGTCGTCGAGTAGGCCGGCTTGGCCTTGTGCAGCGAGGCGCGCGCGAAGCCGAGCAGCTCGTCCTCGACGGAAACGTGGAAGGGGTAGTCGCGCGCGGCGATCACGTCTGCCCACCACTGTGGCGGATGACCCTCGAGATCGAACGTCGCAGGCGTCGTGCGGGCGGCCTCGTCGTAGACCGCGGCGATCGCCTCGGCATGGGCGGACGTGGCGTGCTCGATCCGCATCGGCGCCAGGATAGTTGCTCGGGCAACGATAGGATGCTTCGTCTTGGCAACCTTCCGCAGACTCCTCGGATTCCTCTCCCCGTACCGCAGCGGGGTGATCCTGTCGTTCGTCCTCGCGGCCGCAGCGATGGTCGCGAGCGTGGCGATTCCCTGGCTCGTCGGGCGCGCGATCGACCGCGTCCGTGCGCACGACACGACGGGCTGCGCAACTACGCCATCGCGGTCGTCGTCGCCGGCCTGATCTCGTTCGTGCTCACGGTCTTCCGGCGGCTGATCGCCGGGAAGGTCTCGCTCGGCGTCGAGTACGACCTGCGCGACGCGCGTCTACGCGCACCTGCATAGCGCTCGAGCTGGCGTTCTTCGACCGCCAGCAGACCGGCCAGCTGATGTCGCGCGCGACGGTCGACCTCCAGGCCGTGCGCTTCTTCCTCGGCTACGGCCTCGTGTTCATGGTGCAGTCGGCGCTGACGATCGTGCTCGGCGCCGGTCGCGATGGTCTTCGTCGACCCGGCGCTCGCCGCTGCTCTCGCTGATTCCGGTGCCGTTCGTCGTGCTCATCGCGCAGCGCTATGGGCGCAGCGCACGCCCGGCCGCCCAGGAGGTCCAGCAGCGGATCGCCGAGCTGACCGCGGAGGCCGAGGAGAACATCTCGGGCGTGCGCGTCGTCAAGGCGTTCGCGCGCGAGGACCGCCAGCTCGAGAAGTTCGGCAACCGGACGACCGCGGCGTGTTCGACCAGGCGATGGTCTCAACGCGGCTGCAGGCCTTCTACAACCCGCTGATCGGCTTCCTGCCCCAGCTCGGACTGGCGGTCGTGCTGCTCATCGGCGGCCGCCGCGTCGATCACGGCTCGCTGTCGATCGGCGACTTCACGGCGTTCTACGCCTACCTGCTGCGGCTGCTGTCGCCGATGCGCTCGCTCGGCATGCTGCTCGGCATGGCCCAGCGGGCCACCGCCGTCGGGCGCGCGGCTGTTCGAGATCCTGGATCGCGACGCCGCGGATCGTCGGCGCCGCCCGGCGCCCCGGCGCTGCCGGAGGGCTCCGGCGCAGTGAGCTTCGACCACGTCACGCTGAGCTACGAGGGCCAGGACGCGCCGGCGCTCCACGACGTCACGATCGACGTCCCCGCGGGCCGCACGGTCGCGCTCGTCGGCGCGACCGGCTCGGGCAAGACGACGCTGGTGCAGCTGCTGTCGCGGCTGTACGACCCGGTCTCGGGCGCGGTGTTCGTGGACGGGATCGACGTGCGCGTCCGTCGACCCGGCGTCGCTGCGCGCGGCGATCGCGATCGTCGACGACTCGCCGTTCCTGTTCAGCGCGTCGGTGCGCGAGAACATCGCCTACGCGCGGCCCGACGCGACGCTGGAGGAGGTCGAGCTGGCGGCGCGGCGCGCGCAGGCACACGACTTCATCGAGCGGCTGCCGGAGGGCTACGACACGCGCATCGGCGAGCGCGGGCTGACGCTCAGCGGCGGCCAGCGCCAGCGCGTCGCGATCGCGCGCGCGTTCCTGGCCGACCCGCGGATCCTCGTCCTCGACGACGCGACGTCGTCGGTCGACGCGTCGACCGAGCAGGAGATCAAGACCGCGCTGCGCGAGGTCATGCGGGGGCGCACGACGTTCGTCATCGCCCACCGCCTGTCGACGATCGCGCTCGCCGACGAGATCATCGTGCTCGAGGACGGCGAGCTGATCGCGCACGGCACCCACGACGAGCTGCTCGAGCAGTCCGATCTGTACCGCGAGATCGTCGAGAAGGGCCTGCCCGACCAGGTGTTCCTGACGCGCAAGCCGGTGCGAGCGGGAGGTGGCGGGCTTTTGAGCCGTCCCGGCTGGGCGTCTGTCGCGACGCGACGATCCTGCGCCGGCGCCTGCGCGGCACGAGCGGCCGCGGGCGCAAGCTGCGCGGGCTGATCGTGCTGCTGGCGCCCTACCGGATGCGCGTGGTCGCGATGTTCGCCGCGCTGATCGTCGGCACGGCCGCGTCGCTGGCGCCGGCGCCGCTGGCGCAGAAGGCGATCGACGACGGCATCCTCGCCGGCGACCTGGCCACGCTGGACTGGTCGTCGTCGCGGTTCGTGGTCAGCGCGCTGCTGGTGTGGGTCGGGACGTACTTCCAGACCTACCTGACGGGCTGGGTCGGCCAGCGCGCGCTGCAGGACCTGCGGCTGCAGATCTTCACCCACCTTCAGGAGATGCCGGTCGGGTTCTACGAGCGCCGGCCCGCGGGCGTGCTGATCTCGCGGATGACCAACGACGTCGAGGCGCTCGACTCGCTGGTGACCGACAGCGTCGTGACGCTGTTCCAGGCCTCGCTGACGCTGATCGGCACGATCGTGATCCTGCTGCTCTTCGACGTGAAGCTGGCGCTGATCACCTTCCTGATCTTCCCGGTGATGGCCGTGGGCTCGCTGCTGTTCCGGATCGCGTCGGCGGACGCGTACCGGCGCACGCGCGAGACGATCGGGCGCGATCACCGCCTACCTGCAGGAGTCGCTGTCAGCGGCATCCGCGTCGTGCGGTCGTTCGCCCAGGAGCCGCGGCACCTGCGCGAGTTCGCCGCGCTCAACGACCGTCAACCGCGACGCCAACATGGTCACGGTCAAGCTGAACGCGGCCTACTTCCCGGCGGTCGAGTTCGTCGTCGTCGCTGGCGACCGTGCTCGTGCTCGCAATCGGCGGCACGCAGGCGATCGACGGGCACGTTACGGTCGGCGTGCTGGTCGGCTTCATCGCGGCGCTGAACGGGTTCTTCGACCCGATCGGCCAGCTGTCGCAGCTCTACACGACCTACCAGTCGGGCATGGCGGCGCTCGACAAGATCTTCGAGCTGCTCGACGAGCAGCCCGATCTGGTCGGAGCCCTCCGATCCGGTCGGCGCTACCGCAGCCGCTGCACGGCGAGATCACGTTCGAGGACGTGACGTTTGCCTATCGGCGAGAAGCCCGCGCTGGCGGACCTTTCGCTGACGGTTCCGCCGGGCCAGACCGTCGCGCTGGTCGGCGAGACGGGCGCCGGGAAGTCGACGTTCGCGAAGCTGGTCGCGCGCTTCTACGACCCGACCGACGGGCCGGATCCTGATCGACGGGCATCGACCTGCGCGACGTGCGCTCGCGCGAGCTGCGCGAGCAGATGGGCATCGTGCCGCAGGAGGGCTTCCTGTTCAGCGGGACGATCGGCGACAACATCGCGTTCGGCAACCCTGCGCGTCGTCGGCTGCGGACCTCGAGGACGCGCTGCCGCGCCGTGGGCGCCTGGGACTTCATCGAGCGCCTCCCGGCCGGGCTGGGCACGCAGATCGGCGAGCGCGGCGTGCAGCTGTCGGCGGGCCAGCGCCAGCTGGTCGCGTTCGCTCGCGCGCTGGTCGCGGATCCGCGCATCCTGATCCTCGACGAGGCCACGTCCAACGTGGACCTGCACACCGAGACGAAGATCGAGGAGGGCCTGCGCCGCCTGCTGGCGGGCCGCACCGCGATCGTGATCGCCCACCGCCTGTCGACCATCCGCCAGGCCGGCCGGATCGTCGTCCTGGACCACGGCGTGATCGTCGAGCAGGGCACGCACGAGGAGCTCCTCGCGGCCGAGGGGGCGTACTGCTCGCTGTACCGGGACTGGGCGCAGCAGGCGGCTGCCTGACCCCTGCCTCGCTATCCTCCCGGGCGTCCTTTCCGGGATGGTGTAATTGGCAACACGCGTGCCTCTGGAGCACGAGTTTGGGGTTCGAGTCCCTGTCCCGCAGCTCAGTCTCAGTGCTTCTTCTTGGCCTTGCCGCGGCCGTGGCCCTTGTCCTTGCCGGGCTTGCCGCCGCCGCCCTTGCCGCCGTGGCCGTCGTCGTCGCCCTCCTCCTCGGGCTCGACCTCCGGCACGGGCGCGGCAGGCGTGGGCTGGGCACCCGCGATCGGCGGGGGCGGCGGGCTCGGGGCCGTGCCGCCGGGTGGCGGCGCCGCCTTGTCCTTCTTGCCGGGGCCCTTGTCGCGCTTGCCGACCTTCTGGTCGTGCTTGCCCTTCGCGGCCCCCTTGTCGTCCTTGCCGTTGCCCTTGTCGCTGACGGCGGGCGAGGTCGACCGGGGCGGGCGTCGCGGCGGCGACGGGGTCGGCACCGCGCCGGCCACAGGGGCCTCGGTGGCCGGCGCGGTGTATTCCCGCCGCCGTTCGTGGTCGCCGGCGCCGGGTGGCGCCGGGGCCTTCTTGGATGGAGTCTTCGTCGCGAGCGCTGCCGGCCGCTGCCGGGCGCCGAGCGGGCGCGGGCCTGGCCCTGGTCGCCGCCGGGGACCGCCGCGCCGGGCGGCACGCCGCGCGTCCGGCCGGGGTGATCGACGGCGAACCGCTGAGCCACGTACCCCCCGCTCGATGCGCCCACGAGCACGGCTGCGTCCAGCCCGACCGCATCCATGAACATGCCGACGTCGCCGGCGAAGTCGCGTAGCCCGTAGCCATCCGCCGGCTTCGTGGCGTCGCCGTGCCCGCGCTGGTCGAACGCGAACGCATGGATCCGCTCGGGCAACGCGCCCATCAGTTGGTCGAAGCACCGCCGCGAATCCAGCCAGGCGTGGAGCAGCACAACCGGAATGCCCGCGGGATCGCCCTGCTCGATATAGGGCAGCTCGAACCCGTCCCGAAGCGCGGCCAGATGGGCCACCCCGAGTGCGTCTAGTCCGGTCGGCC
>CAWCEB010000196.1:0-14432 GCA_963794105.1 uncultured Actinomycetes bacterium
GGTCACGAGCGGCAGCAGCTCCTCCGCGACGATCCGTGATCCGGCCGCGTTGAGGTTGTAGCCATTCGCGCCGGTCGTCCGCTCGCCGGATGCGAGCAGGGCCGGCGCGCAGTCGACGACGTCCACGCCGGCGCGCTGCGCGGCCGCCAGCTGGTCGTCGTGGACGCGTGCCTCAATGGCGCGCACCTTCGGGCTCGCGATGCGGCGCGGGAACGGCGCCATCACGACGATCCGCGCATCCGGCCACGTCGCGCACGCGAGCGCGAGGAACGACTCGAGCTGCTCGGTGCCCGGGTAGTCGCACACCGGCGTGCCGACGCGCTGGCCGACCGGGCGCGTCACGCGGCTGACCGGAATTGCCAGCGGGCCGAGCATGCGTGCCACCGCGCGGCGGATCGTGTCCAGCCGGTTGTTGTCCGACAGGACGCGCCGCAGTCCGTAGATCGCCCCGAGCTGGACGACAACGAGGTCCGGCGGGCCGGTGAGCTTGAGGTGCCTCGTGAGGTCCGCCTCGTTCTGGGGGAGGGCCTCGTACCAGCCGAAGACGCCGAACCCCACCTCGAGGCCCGAGCCGGCTGCCGCCAGGCGCTCGGCCATCACGCGCGGGTAGCCGGGGGGCGTGTGCGTGCCGTGCGCGGCCTCCATGGAGCGCCACGAGCAGTCGCCGTAGATGGCGAGCCGCCGCGTCGCGCGTGCGTCGAGCACAATCCCTCGCCAGCCCCGCGAGGGATCCGGTACGTCAAGGAGCCCCAAGGCCCGGGACTCTAGGCGAGGGCGTCGACGACCGGGTCGAGCGTGGCCACGAGCCGCTCGCGCGACGCGCCGGCGAGCTCGGGGAGCGTGCCGTTGGCGCGCGTGAGCGAGATCCCGAGCACGAGCGCGAGCAGGATCTCCGCGCGCAGCGCTGCGTCGCGTCCCTCGACCGAGAACTTGCGCAGCAGGCGCTGCTGCGACGATGGCGCGGACCTGCTCGCGGACGTCGTCGGACAGCTCGAGCGCGCCGAGCGCGCGGCTCACGGGGGAGTGGCCGCGCTGGTCCCAGTGGCGCAGCAGCTCGGCCACGAGCGTGTGCGGGTCCATCAACGTGTCGTCGTCGACGTCCTCCTCGGCGAGCACGGCCAGGTAGAGGCCCTCCTTGCCGCCGAAGTAGCGAGCGATCAGCGCCGCGTCGACGCCCGCGCGCTCGCCGATGTCGCGGACGGTGGCGCCCTCGTAGCCACGCTCGTGGAACAGCGCGCCGGCGGCGGCCAGCAGCGCGCGCCGACTGGCGGCGGCGTCCCGCGAGCGGCGACCGCTATCCTTGTCCACGGCTGATGTCATCAAGTGTTGACTTTACCAGCGGGACGACAGCATCGCCAGCACTACAGCCTGACGTTCGCGGTCCTCGTGCTCGCGCGGCTGCACGTTCGCGCTGCTGCAGTCGCTGGTCGCCCCGGCGCTCCCCGAGATCCAGCGCGACCTGCACACGACGCCGACGGCGGTCGCGTGGGTGCTGACGGCCTACCTGCTGAGCGCATCCGTCCTCACGCCGATCATCGGGCGCCTCGGCGACATGTTCGGCAAGGAGCACACGCTCGTCGCGTCGCTCGTCGTGCTCGGCCTCGGGCACGCTGCGTCGCGGCGCTGGCCAGCTCGATCACGGTGCTGATCATCGGCCGCGTCATCCAGGGCGCCGGCGGCGCGGTCTTCCCGCTCTCCTTCGGGATCATCCGCGACGAGTTCCCGCGCGAGCGGGTCGCGCGCGGCATCGCGTTGATGTCGGCGCTGATGGGGATCGGCGGCGGCGCGGGAATCATCCTCGCGGGGCCGATCGTCGACGCGCTCGGCTACCACTGGCTGTTCTGGTTCCCGCTGATCATGGTGATCGTCGCGGTGATCGCGACGATCCTGTTCGTGCCCGAGTCGCCGATCAAGACGCCGGGGCGCATCAACTGGCTGGGCGCCGCGTTGCTCTCCGGCGTGGCTCGTGTGCGTGCTGGTCGCCGTCAGCGAGGGCTCGAGCTGGGGCTGGACGAGCACCGAAGACGCTCGGGCTGTTCGCCGCCGGGCCTCGTGCTCGCTGGTGCTGTGGGTGCGCAACGAGTCGCGCGCGCCGGAGCCGCTCGTCGACATGCGGATGATGCGCATCCGCGGCGTCTGGACGGTCAACGCCGCGGCGTTCCTCGTCGGCGCCGGGATGTACTCGTCGTTCGTCCTGATCCCGCAGTTCGTGTCCGAGCCGGCGAGCTCCGGCTACGGCTTCGGCGCGTCGGTCGCAGGCGGGCCTCTTCCTGCGCCCGTCGACGCTCGGCATGCTGCTGCTCGGCCCGGTCGCGGGGCGGCTGTCGGAGCGCTTCGGGTCGCGCGTGCCGCTGATCCTCGGCGGCATCGACGACGACTGCGTCGTTCGTGCTCCTCGCCGTTGCGCACGCCCAGCGCTGGGAGATCTACGTCGGCGTCGGCGCTCCTCGGCGCCGGCATCGGCCTGGCCTTCGCCGTCGCTGGCGAACCTGATCGTCGAGGCCGTGCCGCCGCAGCAGACCGGCGTCGCCACCGGCATGAACACCGTCATGCGAACACTCGGCGGCTCGGTCGGCGGCCAGATCGGGGCGAGCGTCCTGGCCGGCACCGTCGTCGCCGGCGTGCCGACCGAGGCCGGCTTCACGGCTGCGTTCGCGCTTGCCGCGGGCGCCTGCGCGCTCGCGACGCTGGCGCGCTCGCCGTGCCGCGCCCTCGCGCCGCGCAGACGCGCGGCGCGACGGGCGAGCTCCAGGCCGCCTAGCGGCCCAGCTGCGTCTTGGCGAACGCCAGCGCGTCGGCGTCGGCCGCTGCGACGACGCCGCCGTGGTCGACGCCGTCGTACTTCTTGTAGGTGACCTTGGCGCCGTTGGCCTTCAGTGCGGTGTCGAGCTGATCGGTGAACGGCGGGAGCACGGTCGAGTCGGCCGTGCCCTGGAGGATCGCCACCGGCGTGCGGATCTTCAGCGTCTCCGGATCGTTCGCGTTCAGGAATGCAATGAGCGGGCCGAGGTCAGCGCCCTGCTTGATGGCCTCCGACGGCGCGAGCCCCGCGTAGGCGTTCGACGACGCTCGAGCGCCGGCAGGCACTCCGTCAGCGTCAACGGGTACAGCGCGGCGGCCTTGTCGCTCAGCAGCGACGACACGTGCAGTGCCGGGTCCGCGCTGTCGGCGCCGCGCAGGATCAGCGCGGCGAGCGCCGTCAGAGCGCTGGGCGTCGTCACCGAGCGTGATCAGCTGGGCCTGCTCGCCCAGGTGCGAAGCCGGCGCGAACGCCGCGGTGCCGGCGATCTTCAGCTCCGGCGTCCACGTCTGCGCCAGCGCGGCTGCCCAGAGCGCGGCGTGGCCGCCCTGCGAGTGGCCGCCGATGATCACGCGGTTGGAGAGATGGCCGATCGACCTTGCGCGCGGCGCGGACGATGTCGAGCACGCTGCGGCCCTCGTCCTTGCCGACGAGGTAGCCGTGGACGCCCGGCGTGCCGAGGCCCTGGTAGTCGGTGCGCACGACGGCGTAGCCGGCCTTGAGCCAGCTGGCGAGCGGATAGACGTACGCGATGTACGGTCCGAGCGGCGGTCGCGCGAGGGCGCGCAGTTGTCGGCGATGCCGGTCGTGCCGTGCGCCCACGTCAGGATCGGCCAGCCGCCCTTCGGCGCCTTGCCCTTCGGCACGGTGATCGTCCCGCTGACCGCGTCGGGCTTGCCCGCCGCGTCGGTCGAGCGGTAGAGCACGAGCGTGTTGCTCGCGGCGGGCTTGAGCGCCGCGGCGCCGGTGAGCTTGCGCGCCCAGATCGGCGCGCCGTGACGCTTGGCGGGTCGTGCTCGGGCGGGGTGTAGAAGGCGTCGCCGGCGGGGCCGGTGGGGGTCTTGGCAGGGCGGCGGAGGGACGACGGCGAGCGCCGCGGCAGCGCGAGCGCGAGCGGGAGAGGGGCGGATGGGGTCACGATAGTGGGGACCCTCGGCGCGATAGAAGTTGCGCCGATGCGAGCCCTCCAGATCGTCGACCTCTCGCCCCGCGAGCGCGTTGAAGCTCGTCGACCTGCCCGAGCCCGAGCCGTCCCACATGCTCACGCCGGGCAGCGGCGTGCTGATCGACGTCACGCTGCGGGCGTGTCGTTCCCGGAGGTGCTGCAGACGCGTGGCGAGTACCAGCTCAAGCCGCCACTGCCGTTCGTCCCCGGCAGCGAGGTCGGCGGCGTCGTGCGCAGCGCGCCCGATGGCGCCGGGGTCACGAGGGCGATCGGGTCGCGGCGTGCTGCATGCTCGGCGGCTTCGCCGAGGTCGCCGTGGCGCCCGAGTTCCTGACGTTCAGGCTCCCCGACGCGCTCGACTTCGCGCAGGGAGCGGGGCTCGTTCTCAACTACCACACGGCCTATTTCTCGCTGAAGCTGCGCGGGCGCCTGGCGGAGGGGGAGAGCGTGTTGGTGCACGGCGCCGCCGGCGGCGTCGGCACCGCGACGCTGCAGATCGCGAAGGGACTTGGCGCGCGGACGTTCGCCGTCGTGTCGTCCGACGAGAAGGAGCGGGTCGCGCGCGAGGCCGGGGCCGACGAGGTGGTGCGCTCGGACGGGCCGTGGAAGGACGAGGTCAAGGAGCTGTCGGGCGGCGGGGTGGACGTGATCGTCGATCCTGTCGGCGGCGACCGCTTCACCGACAGCCTGCGCTCACTGCGCGAGGGCGGCCGGATCGTGGTCGTCGGCTTCACCGGCGGCTCGATCCCCGAGGTGAAGGTCAACCGCCTGCTGCTCAACAACGTCGAGGTCGTCGGCGCCGGATGGGGCGCGTACGTGATGGGCAAGCCCGACGTCAACCGCCAGATCGGCGCCGCGCTGGAGCCGCTGATCACCGCCGGGTTCGTCAAGCCGATCGTCGGGGGAGCGCTTCCCGCTCGAGGACGCCGCGCAGGCGCTCGCGGTCATCGACGAGCGCCGCGCGACCGGCAAGGTGGTCCTGGACGTCGAGGTAGCGCCGCCCGAGCGCTGTTGCTGTGCGGGCTTTGCGTTGACGTTGGTGGTGCGCAGCGCGATTCGCCTTGCGTGGCGCTCCGCGTGGGCTGCTGTCATTGAGGAAACGGGTGAGCCGCCCGCGCCGACTTGGGCTGCCTAAGTCGCTATATGCGCGAACTATGCCGCCCAAGTCGCGTGCGGTTCCGTCCGCGCCGCGGCTGCCGGCCCGCTTTCCTCAATGCCCGAACCGGGCCCCGCACACCGCACAACGCCCGAGCTGAGCGCTCACGCTCCTCGGCCAAAGGTGACATTGGGGTCTGACCCTTTTGTCCCGTCCGCGCCGGGCGTGGGCCCCCGTACTTCGAACTATTCGTAGCCGCGGGGCCCAAGCTCACGCCGCGCTCCAGCCAGCCACGCCGGCTCACCCCGCCTCCCTCACCAAAGCGTCAGCGTCAGGTGACGCTGATCGAGAACGTCGCGGTGTAGGACGAACCCGGTGCAACCCATGTCAGGCCGTCGCCGCTGACAAGCGCGTTGGTGGGCGCCGTCATCGGCTCGAAGCAGATGACGTCGTCGTCCGCCGGCGCGTAGACCTGGGCGAAGGGGTAGCCGGCGTCAAGGCGCACGACGATCGCGGCCGCCGCCCGACAAAGCGAAGCGCGCTCCGCGGCGCAGGCTGGCGTAGCCGTCGTCGTAGGTCCGCGCTCCGAGGACGAAGCAGTCCGACGGCACGTATTCCGACGCGCCAGTCGGAATGCCCATGCCGTCGACCTCGAGCTGCTCCATCGCCGGCAGCTCGACGCGCCAGGTGCTGCGCAGGACGTCGGGCAGTCGCAGGTAGGGGTGAAAGCCGAACGAGACGGGGACCGCGACGTCCGGGCCGGCGACCAAGGGTGGTGCGAACCGTGAGCGTGCGGGCGCCGAGGTCCGCGCGCAGCACGAGCCGGTGGGGGAAGGGAAAGAGCTCGAGCAGCTCCGGATGCGCGGCGAAGTCCAGCTCGGCGCCGATCGCCCAGCTCGTCGACGCGAACACGTTCCAATGCGGCGAGCCGCCGAGCAGCCCGTGGATCGGCAGGCCGTGCTCGTCGCGGGGGACCGCCGCTGAGCCCGTGAGGTCGACCGGCGCACCGCCGAGCTCGACGCGGTCGCCCTGCAGCCGATTCGCCCACGGGTGCAGCAGCGGGATGCCCATCGTCGAGTGGCCCTCGGCGTAGCGCTGCAGGCCGTCGCGCATCCCGAGCAGCTCCGCGCCGCGGTGGCGCAGCGACGTCGGCGACCATCCCCGCGCCCGGGATGAACGTCGCAGCAAGCTCCCCGAGCGGCGAGCGCAGGTTGGCGGGGGTGAGGTCGGTGGCTGCGGGCAGCAGCGTCGTCTGGCGCATAGCGCTCACGTCTCCCGCGCAGTTCCCATGTTACGGACGTAACGGCACCGCGTGGCGACGGACTTCCCCGGCATGAAAGCCATCGCGGTTCACCCTGGAACGCCCAACTCGATGCATCTGCGCGAGGTCGACGAGCCTCGCATCGGCGACATCGCCGACGGGCGGGGCGTGCTCGTCGAGGTCCTGCGCGTCGGCGTCGACGGAACCGACAAGGAGATCAACGCCGCCGAGTACGGCGACGCCCCGATGGGCACGACTTCCTGATCACCGGCCACGAGAGCCTCGGCCGCGTGCTGGAGGTCGGGACGAGGTGCCGAGCTCGCGGCCGGCGACTTCGTCGTCGCACGTCCGCCGGCCGGGCACGAGCCTCTACGACGCGATCGGCCTGCAGGACATGACGACCGACGACGTCTACTTCGAGCGCGGCATCAACATGCGCCACGGCTACCTCGGCGAGTGCTACGTCGAGGACGGCGACTACATCGTGCCGCTGCCGGCTGCCTCAGCGAGACCGGCGTGCTGCTCGAGCCGCTCACCGTCGCCGAGAAGGCGATCAACCAGGCGTACGAGATCCAGCGCCGGCTGAAGGTCTGGCAACCGCGGCGCGCGCCGTCCTCGGCACGGGAACGGTCGGGCTGCTCGCACGCTCGCGCTGCGCTTGCGCGGCATCGAGGTCACGTGCATCGCGCTGCCACAGCCGCCTTATCGCAACAGCGAGCTGATCGAAGAGGTCGGCGGCGCGCTACGTCTCGACGCAGGACATGACGTCGCCGAGGCGGCTGCGCAGCACGGCCCGTTCGACATCGATCATCGAGGCCACCGGCTTCAGCCCGCTCGTCTGGGAGGCGCGCAGGCGCTGGCCAAGAACGGCGTGCTCGTGCTCGTCAGCGTCACCGGCGGCATGCGCGCGGCCGAGATCCCGTCCGACGTCATCAACCAGGCGTTCGTGCTGGGCAACAAGGTGATGGTCGGGTCCGTCAACGCATCGCCCGAGGACTTCGCCCGCGGCCGTCGACGACCTCGTCAAGGCCTACGCCTTCTATCCCGGCTGGCTCGAGCAGCTCCTCACGACGCAGATCGAGGGTCTCGAGAACCACGAGCAGATGATCCGCGAGCTCACGGAGAACGCGGACGCGATCAAGGTCTACGTGCAGGTCGCGGCGCGCGAGCGCATGTCGTCCAACGGCGCCGCCGCCGTGGGCGCGGGCGCCTGATGGGTCTGCACTTCACGAACCTGCTGATCGTCGTCGCGGCGGGATTCACCGCGCCGTTCGCGCTCGGGTTCTTCCCGAAGCTGCGGCTGCCGGCAATCGTGTTCGAGCTCGTTCTCGGGATCGTCCTGGGCCCCGCCGTGCTCGGCTGGGTGAACGTCGACGAGCCGGTCGAGGTCATGTCGCTCATCGGCCTGGCCGTGCTGCTGTTCCTCGCCGGCATCGAGATCGAGTTCCCGAAGCTGCGCGGCAAGGTCCTGAGGCCACCCTGCTGGGCTTCGTCCTGTCGTTCGGGATCGCGGTCGTCCTCGGCCTGATCCTCAAGGAGGCCGGGCTCGTCAAGCAGCCGATCTTCCTCGCGGTGCTGCTGTGCGCGACGTCGCTGGGCGTGCTCGTGCCGGTGCTCAAGGACGCCGGCCAGATCAACTCGACCTTCGGCCAGCTCGTGATCGCCGCGGGCTCGATCGCGGACTTCGGCGCCGTGATCCTCCTCTCGCTGTTGTTCTCCGCGAGTCCGGCAGCACGACGACCAAGGTCGTCCTGCTCGTCGGGCTGTTCGTGATGGCGGGTCTGATCGGCCTGGCCGTCGCCGGCGTGGAGCACTCCGCACGCGTGCGGATGGTGCTCGCGCGGCTGCAGGACACGACCGCGCAGATCCGCGTGCGCGCCGCGTTCCTGCTGCTGATCGGGTTCGTGGCGCTCGCCGGGAAGCTCGGGCTCGAGGTCATCCTCGGCGCGTTCATCGCCGGCGCGATCGTGAGCCTGATCGACCGCGACCGCGAGATGACGCACCCGCTGTTCCGGCGCAAGCTCGAGGCGGTCGGGTTCGGCGTCTTCATCCCGATCTTCTTCGTGACCAGCGGCGTGAAGTACGACCTCAACGCGCTGACGTCGAGCGGCTCGACGCTCGCGCGCGTGCCGATCTTCCTCGCTGCGCTGCTGATCGCGCGCGGCGTGCCGGCGCTGCTGTACCGCCGGCTGATCCCGCGCCGCCAGGTGCTGATCGCCGGACTGATGCAGGGCACCTCGCTGCCGTTCATCGTCGCCGGGACGGCGATCGGGCAGGAGCTCGGCCTGATCTCCGCGGGGCAGTTCCGCCGCGCTGATCGCCGCCGGGCTGCTGTCCGTGCTGATCTTCCCGGCGCTGTCGCTCGCGCTGCTGCGCGGCGGCACGATGCGCGCCCCGACCCAGGACGCGGCGGAGACCGTCGTCCCCGCGATGTGATGGCCGCGACGCTCATGCTGCCGCGGCGGATCGCCGAGGTCGACGCGCACGAGGGGCCGGTCTACGTCCCGTTCGAGCACGCCCTGTACTTCACGACGCAGGCGCGGGCGATCAAGCGACTTGCGTTGGACAGTGGCGAGGTCGCGACCGTGGCTCGAGGACGCCAACACGCCCAACGGGATGACGTTCGGGCATGACGGCCGGCTGATTGTCTGCGAGCAGGGATCGATGACGCGCGCCGCGGCGATCAGTGCCATCGACCCCGCGACCGGCGCGCGCGAGGTGCTCGTCGACAGCTGGCGCGGCGAGCCGCTGAACTCGCCCAACGATGTGGCCGTGCGCCACGACGGGTCGATCTGGTTCACCGATCCCAGCTACGGCTTCCTGCAGGGCTTCCGCCCCCAGCCGCGCCTCGGGGACTACATCTACCGTCACGACCCGGCGAGCGGCACCACCGAGGTCGTCGACGACTCCTTCCTCAAGCCGAACGGCATCGCGTTCTCGCCCGGCGGCGAGACTCTCTACGCCACCGACAGCGGCGCCAACCAGGAGCCCGGCTCCTTCCACGTCGGCATGCCTCACCACATCGTCGCGTTCACCGTGACCGATGCGGGCCGGCTGCGCGACCGGCGACTGCTCGCGGTGACGATGCCGGGCTTCCCCGATGGGCTGAAGACCGACGGCGCGGGGCGCATCTACGCATCGGCGTTCAGCGGCGTCCAGGTCTTCAGCCCCGCCGGGAACCTGCTCGACGAGATCGACCTTCCTGGCGCCGTGAACTTCACGTTCGCCGGCGACGACCTCCTCATCACCGCAGACACGGCCGTCTGGTCCGTGTCTCTCCACCACCCCCACCGCAAGGAGTTCTGACCATGGCCGTGGTTCGCACGCGCAGGATCATCGACGACGCCGGAGCGCGGACCGTGCTCGCGGCCGCCGAGCGCGAGGCGCTCGCGCAGGGCCTGCGGGTCGTCGTCGCCGTCGTCGACCCGTGGGGCGAGCTCGTCGCGCTCGGCCGCACGCCGGGCGCGCAGGCCGCGAGCAGCCGCGTCGCGGTGGACAAGGCGCGCACCGCCGCGATCTTCGTGCGGCCCAGCCGCGAGATGGAGGAGCAGGTGACCGCCGGGCGCATCGGTGCGCTCGCGCTCAACGGCGCCTCCTGTCTGACCGGCGGCATCCCGCTCGTCGTGGACGGCGAGGTCGTCGGGGCCGTCGGAACCAGCGGCGAGACCCCCGACGAGGACGAGTCGGTCTCGATCGCGGCCGCGAAGGCGGAGTTCACCACCGCCGAGGCCGGCGAGCTCACGTACGCGGGCGCGCGGCTGGCGGCGGAGGCGATCTCCGACGCGGCCGCCGAGCGCGGGGTCGCACCCGTCGTCTGCGCGGTCGACTCCGGCGGCGCGCTCGTGTTCATCGTCCGGCCCGACGCGGCGCAGGTCGCGAGCGTCCGCGTGACCGAGGACAAGGCCCGCACGGCGGCGATCTACCGGCGCGAGAGCCGTGACTTCGAGGAGCAGGCCTCGCGCGGGCGCCCGTCGGCGCTTCACCTTGCGCGCGCGGTGCCGCTCCAGGGCGGCGTGCCGATCGAGGTCGGCGGCGAGGTCGTCGGAGCGGTCGGCGTGAGCGGCGCCTCATCGGCTGACGAGGACCGCGAGCTGGCGCTCATCGGCGCGGCTGCCGCGGCCGACGCGGCGGGCGTGGGGGTGGGGGTCTGATGGCCGCCACCGCGACCACCCGCGCGGCGGCGAATCCGCTGCCCGGCCCCGGCGAGCTGCTGCCTGGGCTGCCCGACGCCGTCGTCGACCTCCAGACGGCCGACGGGGTGGCGCTCGCCGGGGCGCAGTGGCGCTACGCCGACGCCCGAGTCGAGGAGATCGACTTCGTCGAGGTCGCCGACCACCTGGGCCCGGGCGACGTTCCCAACCGGACGTTCGACGTCGTGCCGCACGCCGAGGGCACGGACTTCGACGACTCCGCCTGGCGCGTGCTCGCGCCGGACGAGACGCAGCTGCGCCTGGCCACCGGGCGCGTGTGCTTCAACTGGTATCGCACCGCGGTGACGGTCCCGGACCGCATCGGCGACACGGATACCGCGGGCGCCACGATCGTGTTCGAGGTCGTCGTCGACGACTACGCCGAGGTGTGGGTCGACGGTGAGCTGCCGCTCGCGCTGGGCGACACCAGCGGGCGCGTGGCGGGCGGCTTCAACGCGCCGAACCGCGTTGTCCTCACGCGCGACGCGCGGCCCGGGCAGACGTTCCAGATCGCGGTCTTCGGCATCAACGGCCCGATCTCGGCGTCGCCTCGCAACTACATCTGGATGCGCTCGGCGACGCTGGATGTCTACGCCGCCGGCCGCGTCCCGGAGGCGTTCCCGTGTCGATGGTCGTCGACCCGGCTCGCCGGGCTGGCGGCGGTCGTCCCGGACGACGCACCCTGGAGAAGGTGGCCGGCGGCTTCGAGTTCACGGAGGGGCCGGTGTGGACCGCGGACGGCGCGCTGCTGTTCAGCTCGCCGAACACGAACGTGATCTACCGCTGGTCGCCGGAGAACGGGATCACCGTGTTCCGCTCCAAGAGCGGCTACACGGGCACCGACATCGGCCGCTACCACCAGCCGGGCTCCAACGGGCTGACGTTCGACCCCGACGGGCCGGCTGACGATCTGCCAGCACGGCAACCGTCGCGTCATCCGCGTCGAAGCCGCACGGCAACATCACCGTGCTCGCGGACGCGTTCGAGGGGCGCGGCTCAACAGCCCCAACGACCTCGTCTACCGCTCCGACGACACGCTCTACTTCACCGACCCGCCGTTCGGGCTGCCGGGCGTCTACGACGATCCGGCCAAGGAACTCGGGTTCAGTGGTGTCTTCAGCGTGCGCGACGGCGTCGTCCGGCTCGAGACCGACGAGCTCGCCGGCCCGAACGGCCTGGCGTTCTCGCCCGACGAGCGATACCTGTACGTCGGCGACTGGGATCTCGACCACAAGGTCGTGATGCGCTACGACGTGGCTTCGGATGGTTCGCTGTCCGGCGGCGTCGCGTTCCACGACATGACCTGCGCCGCCGGCGAGGACGCCATCGACGGCATCAAGGTCGACGAGGCGGGCAACCTGTTCGTCTGCGGGCCCGGCGGCGTGTGGGTGTTCTCGCCCGATGGCGAGCACCTCGGCACGCTGCGCCTGCCCGAGGACCCGCACAACCTCGCCTGGGGCGACGCCGACGCGCGCACGCTCTACATCACCGCGCTGACCCCGTCTACCGGCTGCGCCTGAACGGCCCGGGATCCGCCCGACCTGAAGGAGCGAAAGATCTATGAGCAATATCTCCGTCGGCGATGACGCTGCCCGACTTCGAGCTGCCCGACCAGGACGGGACGATGCGCAAGCTGTCGGACCTGCAGGGCGACAACGCCATGGTCCTGCTGATCGGGCGCGGTGAGCACTGCCCGCGCGAGCGTCAGCATCAGCGCGAGATGGTCCGGTTCCACAGCTGGTGCCCGGTCGCGTTCACCCAGCTCGTGACGATCCTGCCCAACGACCTGCACGACATCTTCCGCCTGCGGTCGTCGAGCGGGGCGCACTGGACGTACCTGTCCGACGCCGAGCTCGAGGTGCGTGACACTCTGGGCATCGACGAGTACACCGACACCCACCACGACTACGCCGTCGTGCCGCACACGCCGTGCTGGCGCCCGGCCTGGTCGTCGACAAGATCCACGTCGGCTACTGGTTCTGGGGCCGGCCCGTCGCCCGAGCAGCTCTGGGTCGACCTCGCTGACCTGTTCGAGCGCATCAAGCCGGACTTCGACCCGACGACCCCCGAGGCGCGCGCGGCCTGGGAGGCCTCGCAGCCCGCGGGCGTTGCATGATCACCTGATCGTCTGGTCCGTCTTGGCTGCCGTCTGCGCCCTCGCCGTCCTGGCGGGGGCGCTGCGCGTGGGCGCGGTGCTGCCCGCGCTGTCGGCGGCGGTGTCCTTCGCGGTCGCGTGGTTCGCACCGCCGCTCGTCGCGTTCGCCTCGACCCTGATCTCGCGGCGCTGCTCGTCCTCGGCCAGGTCGTGTGGAGGATGCTCGACGAGGGTGAGTAGTACGCGGGGGTGCGTTGCGGGTTTTGCGGGGCGCGGGTGGCGCGCGGCGCGGTCGCCTGGGTTGGCGCCTGGCGTGGGTTGCTGTCATTGAGCATCCGGCCGCACCCGCGCCAGGGCGTGGGCCCCCGTACTTGGGAATCTTCTAGTCCCGGGGCCCGCGCGCTGTGGGATCCGCCCAGCCACGCCGGCACACCCCCTCTCCCTCAATGCCCGAACCACGCCGGCGCACCACAAGCGCCCGAGCCGAGCGCCGCACGCGGCTCGGCCCAAGCGCACCGCGGTGAGATGGATGAGGCCGCCGGCAAGCGCGGCGGGGTTCCACAACATCTGTTGCGACACGATCCCCGCGTACCAGAGCCCGAACACCGCGGCGGTCATGGCCAGGCCACCGGCCAGGTGGCAAACGCGGGCGTCTGCTCAGCTACGTGCAGCGCCGGCGCCGCGGTCGAGGAGCTCGTAGGCGATGCCGGTCGCGGTCGCGTAGACGACGTGGTGCCAGGCGTCGATCGCGACCTCCTCGCGGGGCCACATGAAGACCGGCGGCGCGACGTCGAGCGCGGGCAGCATGACCTGCTCGTTGCCCCAGATCGCCGCGCCGTGCGCGAGCGTGGCCGCGGCGGGCCGCAGCCCGATCGTGGCGAGCAGCGCGTGCACGACGCCCCAGCCGGTGCCGTAGCCCCAGTGGACGAGGTTGCTGAAGCGGTTCTTCGCGGCCGGCGTCGAGAACTCGGAGATCCCGAGCACCTTCGCCGTCGCGTCCGCGGGCGCGGTGCTCGCCGCGCGCCCGCGCAGGTGCTGCTCGAGCGTGCTCGACACGGTCATCGCCGCGGTGCCGGCAAAGCCGGCGACGATGCCCTTGCCGAGATTCGACGCGAGGGTCGAGGCCTTCATGACGCCACCTCCTGCAGCTCGGCGCCGGAGCGGCGCGCACCGAGACGGTCGATCAGGTGGTCGCCCACGCGCAGGGCGTTGGCCATCGCGGTCAGCGCCGGGTTCACGGCGCCGCTCGACGGGAAGAAGCTCGTGTCGACGACGTACAGGTTGTCGACGTCGTGTGCTTTGCAGTCGGTGTCGAGCGCCGACGTCGACGGGTCGGTCCCGAAGCGGACGGTGCCGCACTGGTGCGCGACGCCGGCGATCGGGATCCGCTGGTCGCGGACGAGCTCGTGCGGGATCAGGTGCTCGTGGCAGCCCAGGTCCCCGAGCAGCGACTTCAGCTTGCGGATGAGCCGCCGGTGGCCTTCGAGGTTGTTGTCGGTGTAGGAGAGCCGGATCTGGCCGTCACGGCCGACCGTGACGCGGTTCTCCGGGCTCGGGAGGTCCTCCGACGTCAGCCAGAAGTCGATCGAGTGGCGCGCCATGAAGTCCAGCGCCACCGTCGGCGCGAACCACGGCGCCCCGGCGCGCAGGATCGTCTTGTCGCTCTTGGCAAGCATCTGGATGTGGCCGAGCGGGAACTCCGAGCCGGGCGCCCCGGCGTAGTAGTCGTTCACGCCGAGCGTCTTCTGGAACTTCGTCGGGTTCGGGTCCTTGGAGACCGCGATCACCGCAGCAATACGTACTCGAAACCAGTAGACGAACAGTA
>CAWCEB010000197.1:0-3948 GCA_963794105.1 uncultured Actinomycetes bacterium
GTCGCCCTTGACCTCGAAGTTCACGAGGACGGACTTGCCGTCGGGGCTGATCTGCCCGCGGTTGCCCTTGGCGTAGGGCGAGTCGACGTTCTGGACGGTCTTGAAACCGGAGACCGCCTTGACGGTCTGGTCCACCGCGGCGCGGACGTCGGCGTCGCGGTAGGTCTGGCCGTTGCGGCCTTGGATGAGGACCGACTCACCCGCGGTGTCGGGGTAGTGGTCGGTGACCAGCTTGTCGCCGCGGCCGGAGTCGCCGACGTAGCTGTTGTCGTTGGCAGGGGTCTTTGTGCCCACCGCGGAGCCGATCGCCACCGCGGCGATCACGAACGCAAGCCACCCGAAGATTGCCTTCTTTCGGTTGGCTGCGGACCAACGCCCGGCTCGGGCGGCAAATGTGTTCGTACGCATAGGCGCAGGATGCTGCGCGGTGGGGCCAGCGGGAATGCGGCGTCCCCGTGTCCGGAGGTGGGGCTATCCACACTCTTCCTATCCTGTGGCGTCGTGGACGAGATCCGCACTCCCGAAGAGCTCCTCGAGCGTGCGGGCCACCCGCCGCGCGCCGGCGCCATGGACCCGCTGGACGAGCTCCGGCGGGAACCCGACCCCACGCCGTTCGTCGACCGCAGCGCGGCCCAGTCGCCGTTCCCGCCGATCGCCGACTACGGCTTCCTGAGCGACTGCCACACCAGCGCGCTCGTCGCGCCCGACGGCACGGTCGAATGGCTGTGCCCACCGCGCTTTGACGCGCCGAGCGTCTTCGCCACGATCCTCGACCGGTCCGCGGGCGGATTCCGGCTGGGGCCCGCGCTCATGGGCGTTCCAGCCGGCCGGCGCTACGAGCCTGGGACGAACGTCCTGGAGACCACGTGGCAGACCCCGACCGGCTGGCTGGTCGTTCGGGATGCGCTGCTGATCGGCCCGTGGCGCTCGCGCCAGGACAACGGCGCGCCGACGGCCCACACGCGCCCGCCGACCGACTTCGAGGCCCATCACGTCCTCGTGCGCACGATCACGTGCATCCACGGTTGGGGCCAGATCGAGGCGCTGTGCGAGCCGATGTTCGACTACGGGCGGCTGCCGGCGACCTGGGAGCGGGTCGCGGGTGAGGCGGGCGCCTGCGACGCGAAGGCCGACGGCCAGCCGACGCTGCGGCTGATATCCGACCTCGGCCTGGGCATCGAGGGCGGCTGCGTGCGCGCGCGCACGCGCATCAACAAGGGCGAGACGCGCTTCTGTGCGCTGTCGTGGTCGTCGCGGCTGGACGGGCCGCAGACGGCTGACGAGGCGCTGGAGGCGATCGCCGCGACAGCCGAGTACTGGCGCGGCTGGCTGGCGGACGGCAAGTTCCCCGACCATCGCTGGCGCGCGCACCTGCAGCGCAGCGCGCTGGCCCTGAAGGGGCTGACGTATGCGCCGACCGGCGCGCTCGTCGCGGCCGCGACGACCTCGCTGCCCGAGACGCTGGGTGGCGAGCGCAACTGGGACTACCGCTACACGTGGATGCGCGACGCGACGTTCACGCTCAGCGCGCTGCACTCGCTCGGGCTGACCTGGGAGGCCGACGACTTCATCCAGTTCGTCGCCGACGTGCCGCGCAACGACGACGGATCGCTGCAGATCATGTACGGCGTCGGTGGCGAACGGGACCTGCCCGAGCGCGAGCTGGACTGGCTGACCGGCTACGAGAGCTCCAAGCCCGTGCGCGTCGGCAATGGCGCGTTCGACCAGCGCCAGAACGACGTGTTCGGCGCCGTGCTGGACTCGCTGTACCTGCACACGAAGGAGTACGGCCACAACTCGGCGCGCCTGTGGCCGGTGATCGTCGACCAGGCCGAGTCGGCGATCCGCAACTGGCGCGAGCCCGATCACGGCGTGTGGGAGTGCCGCGGCGAACCGCGCCATTACGTGAGCTCCAAGCTCATGTGCTGGGTGGCGCTGGACCGCGGCGCGCGACTCGCCGCACGGCGCGGGCGCGATGACCTCGCCGACCAGTGGCGGATCGTGGCCAACGAGATCCACGCCGAGATCTGCGAGCGCGGGGTCGACGAGCGCGGCGTGTTCACGCAGTGCTACGACAGCGACACGCTCGACGCGTCGAGCCTGCTCATCCCCCTCGTCCGCTTCCTGCCGCACTGGGACGACCGCGTGCGCGCGACCGTCCTCGCCATCGCCGATGATCTGACCGAGAACGGCCTCGTCCTGCGCTACCGCGTCGACGAGACCGACGATGGCCTGCGCGGCGAGGAGGGCACGTTCCTCATCTGCTCGTTCTGGCTCGTCAGCGCCCTGCTGACGATCGGCGAGCGCCTGCGCGGCCACCAGCTCTGCGAGCGCCTGCTCTCCCTCGCCTCCCCGCTGGACCTCTACGCCGAGGAGCTCGAGGCGGCCACCGGCCGCCACCTCGGCAACTTCCCCCAGGCCTTCACCCACCTTGCGCTCATCAACGCGGTCATGCACGTGATCCGCGACGAGCAGCAACCGGTGGCCTGATCCGGACTCAGGGGACAGTCCCCTCAGTCCGGGCGCGCCCTGATCCGGACTCAGGGGACAGTCCCCTCAGTCCGGGCGCGCCATGCGGTCCAGGGCTGCGCCCATGGACTTCGTCGCGTGGGCGGCGAAGAGCCGCTCGATGCCGGCTGAGTAGACGGGCCACATGCGCTTGAGCGTGGCCTTGCCCTCGGGCGTGATCACGACGTAGGCGCCGCGGCGGTCCTCCGGGACGGGCTCGCGGCGGGCGAGGCCCGCCTTTTCGAGGCGGTCCACCAGGCGCACGATGGCGGTGCGGCTCAGGACGACGGCCTCGCCGAGCTCGCCCATGCGCCGACGACCGCCCTCGCCGGTGCGCAGCGCCCAGAGCGCGTCGTACCAGGTGAGCTCCGGGAGGCCGCGTTGCGCGAGGTCGGCGTTGATCTGCCGGGTGATCCGGTCGTGGGCGTTGATGAAGGCCTTCCAGGTGGCCAGATCGGAGTCGTTCAGGGTCATGGCGTAATGATAGTGCATGTGCACATACTTCTGTGCTACCGTGATTAGTGCACTTGCACATACCTCTACCAGGGAGTCATACCTCATGCACATCGGTCTCTTTGTCATCCAGCTCGTCGTCGGCGCCCTGGTCTTCGGTCATGGCGCCCAGAAGCTGCTCGGCTGGTTCGGTGGATTCGGCATCGAAGGCACCGCCGGCTACATGGAGTCGATCGGCCTGCGCCACGGCAAGCTGATGGCGGCTTCAGCCGGCGCGAACGAGATGCTCGGCGGCGCGCTCGTCGCCACCGGCCTGTTCATGCCGCTCGGCACCGCGCTCGTCGCCGCGGCGATGCTGGTAGCTGCCCGCACCGACCACCGCGGCAAGGGCCTGTGGATCTGGAACTACGGCGCCGAGCACGTGCTCACCAACGCCGCGGTCGTCGTCGGCCTTGCGATCGCCGCGCCCGCGCGCTGGTCGCTGGACAACGTCATCGGCTGGAACGTCCACGGCCTCGGCTGGGGCATCGGCGCCGCGGTCGTCGCCCTCATCGGCGGCGGCTCGGTCATCGCCCTCTTCCGGCGGCCGGACGCCGCGATCACCCCCAACCCGGCCGCGATCGCGGCCTGACAGGAGAACCCCATGACCCGCAAGATCACCCGCGACGAGCTCACCGAGCTGCTCGCCACCGGCATCCCCGTGCAGTTCGTCGAGACACTGCGCGCCGAGCACTTCGCGCAGGGCCATCTGCCCGGCGCGGTCCACATCCACTTCGAGGAGGTCGAGGAGCGCGCGGCCGCGTCGCTGCCCGACAAGGACGCGCTCATCGTGACCTACTGCTCGAACACCGCCTGCCAGAACTCCCGCATCGCCGCCGAGAAGCTCGCCAAGCTCGGCTACTCGAACGTGCGCCGCTACGAAGAGGGCAAGCAGGACTGGGAGGAGGCCGGACTGGAGCTGGAGGCGCTGGCGCTGTAACGCTACGC
>CAWCEB010000198.1:0-3459 GCA_963794105.1 uncultured Actinomycetes bacterium
GCCGTGATCGAGCTCGGCGCGCCGCGCGGCGCGTTCACGCTCGACCCAGCCGGCGACGGGCCGGTCGTGCTGGTGAGCGCCGGCGTCGGGATCACGCCGCTGCCTGGCGATGCTCGGCGGCCTGGCGCGCACCCGCAGCACGCGCCCGGTGTGGTGGGCTCATGGCGCCCGCGACGGTGCTTCGCTCGCGTTCGCGCGCGAAGCCGATGCGCTGCTCGCGCAGCTCCCGAACGCCCGCCGGCTGCTCGCGCTCAGCCGCCCCACCCCCGCGGACACGTCCGACCGCACCGGCCGGCTGGACCTCGACGCCCTGCGCTCGCTCGGCGTCCCGCGCGAGGCGGACTACTTCGTGTGCGGACCCGATGCGTTCATGCGGGATCTCGATGCGGCGCTGCGCGCGTGGGGCGTTGAAGCGGGGCACATCCACCAGGAGGCCTTCGGCGCGGCGCGGGCCGATCCGGATCGCCCGCCGCACGCTCCCGCCGGGCCGCCCGGGGACGGGCCGCTCGTCAGCTTTGCCCGGGCAGGGCTGGCGGTGGCGTGGGACGACCGGTTCGGCAGCCTGCTCGAGCTCGCCGAGGCGTGCGACGTTCCGGCCGACTGGTCCTGTCGGACCGGCGTGTGCCATCGCTGCGAGACCCGGCTCGTCGACGGAGAGGTCGACTACATCAACGAGCCGCTCGACGCGCCCGCAGCGGGCAGTGCGCTGCTCTGCTCGACCTGCCCGCGCGGGCCGGTCACGCTCGATCTCTAGATCGTGGGGCGCGGCGGCGTGGGCGCCATCACGGCGAACGGGTCTGGCGTGGTGGCTTCGAGCGGGCGGCGGATCTCGGTGACCTTTGGCGTCAGCATCTCGGTGCTCCTTCAGTCCTCACAGCAACGACGGCGTGACAGCGCGAAACTCATCGGATGCAGATCCACGCGCTGAGCACCGGGACGGTCACCGTCAAGCGGTCGTTCCTGTTCCCGAAGGCCGGCTGGCGGCGCCAGGTCGACCTCTTCCTGCCGGGGCCATGGTCTGATCCGTTACCGATCCATTGCTGGGCGATCGAGCACGACGGTCGCCTGCTGCTCGTCGACACCGGAGAGATCGCGACGGCGCGCAACGTCCCGTTCGCGCGCTTCGACGTGACGCCCGAGCAGGAGCTCCCGGCGCGCTCGCCGCCGCCGGCCTGTCCATGGCAGACGTCGGCACCGTCGTGCTGACGCACCTGCACGGCGATCACATGGACGGTGCGCCGACGCTCGGGCGGCCGGTCCTCGTGCACGACCGCGAGCTCGCGTTCTCGCGCACCTTCCCGGCGCGCGCGGCGCAGCGCGTGTTCCGTCAGCCGCTCCCGTCGGGCGTGCGGTTCGAGCCGCTCGCGCTCGACGGCGGGCCGTTCGGCGGATTCGCCGCCAGCCGCGCGCTGACCGACGACGGTCGCGTGATCGCCGTCGACGCACCGGGCCACACGCCCGGTCACATCGCCGTGGTCTGCATCGACGACGAGGGGCGCCATGTGCTGCTCGCAGGCGACGCGACCGACACGCTCGAACAGCTGCACGCGCGGCGCCCCGACGCGGTCGGCCCCAAGCCCGCTGTGTCGGTGGCGACGATCGACGCCATCCTCGCCCACGGCCGCGAGCATCCCACGATCTTCCTGCCCTCGCACGACCCGGGCTCGGTGGCGCGCCTCGCCGCCGGAGAGACGCTCTAGCGCAGGAAGGACGCGCCCGGCAGGTCCGGCGCGTCGCGACCGCTGAGCCAGCGCAGCACGCTGGCGCCGACGTCGGCGAGCGGGCCGTCATGCCGGCGGCCGCCGTTGCCTTCGAAGCTTGCGAGCAGCGGGGCATGCTCACGCGTGTGGTCGGTGTGCGACGCGGTGGGATCGACGCCGTGGTCGGCGGTCAGGACGAGCAGGTCACCGGGGCGCAGCAGCTCGAGCCACTCGCCGACCGCCGCGTCGATCGCCTGCAACGCGTGATGGAAGCCCTCGACGTCGTGGCGGTGGCCGTAGACCTGGTCGGTCTCGACCAGGTTGGTGAACGCCAGCCCGCTGTCGAGCGACGTCACGAGCTCGGTCGTCGCCGCGATCCCGCTCTCGTTCGTGTTGGCGGTGTGCTTGACGTCGATCCCGACACCCGCGAAGAGATCGCGGATCTTCCCGACCGCGTGCACGGGGACGCCGTCGGCCTGCAGCTCCTCCAGGTAGGAGCGCCCGGGCGGCGGCACAGCGTAGTCGCGGCGCCCCTCGCGCCGGTGGAATGCCCCGGGCTCGCCGTCGAACGGACGCGCGATCACGCGGCCCACCGCGTGCGGCCCGGTCATCACCTCGCGCGCGGACTCGCAGGCCGCGTACAGCGCGGGCTCGTCGAGCACGTCGACATGCGCTGCGAGCTGCAGCACGCTGTCGGCCGACGTGTAGAGGATCACCTCCCCGGTCTCGAGATGCTGCGGCCCGAACGCGTCGAGCACCTCGGTGCCGCTGAACGGGCGGTTGCAGCAGAAGCGCAGGCCGGTCGCGATCTCGAGCGCCTCCACGATGACGCCGGGGAACCCGTCGGGGTAGGTCGGAAGCGGGTGCTGCGGGACGACGCCCATCAGCTCCCAGTGGCCCGTCGTGGACTCCTTGCCGGGGCCCAGCGGCGCGAGCCGGCCGTGGACCACCGGGTCGGTCGCCGGCGCCACGCCCTCGATCGGGATGATCGAACCGAGCCCGAGCCGCTGCAGCACCGGCAGATGCAGGCCGCCGACCGCCTCGGCCAGGTGGCCGAGCGTGTTGGACCCGGCGTCGCCGTAGTCGGCCGCGTCGGGCAGCTCGCCGACGCCGCATGCGTCGAGCACGACGACGAAGGCGCGGCGGTCGCTCACGTCTGCTGCGCCCGGTCGATCCACTTGTCCACGACCGGCGGCTCGAAGGCGTCGAGCGCGGCGAGCACCGCCGCGGGCGTGTCCTCGCACAGCAGCATCGCGCGGTGCTCGGGCCGCAGGAAGCGCTCCTCGACCGCGTGGTCGAGGAATGCCGCGAGCCCGTCGTAGTAGCCCGCGACGTTCAGCAGCGCGCACGCCTTGCGATGCAGCCCGAGCTGCGACCAGGTGAACACCTCGAAGAGCTCCTCGAGCGTGCCCGATCCGCCGGGCAGCGCGATGAAGCCGTCGGAGAGCTCGGCCATGAGCGCCTTGCGCTCGTGCATCGACCCGACGACGTGCAGCTCGGTCAGCCCGCCGTGCGCGATCTCCTTGCGCTCCAGCGCCTCGGGGATGACGCCGGCAACCTCGCCGCCCGCCTCCAGCGCGGTGTCGGCCAGCAGGCCCATCAGTCCGACGCTCGCACCGCCGTAGACGATCCCGATCCCGCGGCCCGCGAGGAGCTGCGCGAGCTCGACGGTGGCGGCGGCGTAGTGCGGACGCGCGCCGGGGCTGGACCCGCAGAAGATGCACAGACGCACCGGCGGCAGGCTACGACACCCGCACCG
>CAWCEB010000199.1:0-6202 GCA_963794105.1 uncultured Actinomycetes bacterium
ACCGCTCGCTGAGCGCCACTCACTCTGACGGGGTGGTGCCGGGTCACCCGCTCGGCGGCGAGCGTGGCTGCGATGACGACGGCTTCATCGCCCGACTACGTCGCCGGCGAGGTCTTCGGCGACGCGTCCGCGGCCCGCTCCGGGCGGCGGTGGCTGCCGGCGGTTGTGGGCGTCCTGTCGATCCTCATCGGGACCGCGGCGCTCGTATGGCCGGGGCCGACGCTGCTCGTCGTCGGCGTTCTGTTCGGCGCGCAGCTCATGCTCTGGGGGATGTGGCGGTTGATGGCCGGGATCGTGGGCGGGGAGACGACCGGGCTTCGCGTCCTGGACGTGATCCTGGGGCTGATCGGCGTGTTCGCCGGCCTGGTCCTGATCGTGCGCCCGGACGCGTCGGTGGCGACGGTCGCCCTCGTGCTGGGCTTCTGGTGGTGCATGCTCGGCGTGACGCGGATCGTGTGCGCGATCGTGCCGGAGGGCCGCTGGTGGAACCTCATCTGGGGCGTGGTGTCGCTGATCGCGGGCATCGTGATCCTCAGCTCTCCGGAGATCGCGCTCGCGACGCTCGTGCTGATCGTCGGCATCGGGCTCGATCCTGCAGGGGTGCCTCGAGCTCCTGCTGGCCTTTGCGGGCGGGGAGGGGATCTCGTGAAGGCGCGACGACTGCTGCTCGTGGGCGCGCGCCGCGGCCGCGCTGGCTGCCGCCGGCTGCGGCGACTCCCCGGAGGACAACGCCCATGACTCTGGCCGCGATGTCGGCAAGGCGCTGAAGGCGATCACGGACGGCGGGCAGCGCCGAGGAGGTCCAGGCCGGGGTGGCAGCAGCTCGCGACGCGGTGTCGAACGTGTCCGACGACGTCGAGCGGCAGGGTGAAGAAGCAGGTCCAGGCGCAGCGGGACCACGTCAACAAGATCATCGGCGAGGTCCGTGGCGCGCTCGCAGCTCCCGACACGGCTGACGCCGCTCGCGCCAACGTGGAGGACGAGGTGCAGAGCATGCGCGCCCAGGCCGGCTCGTTCGCGAGCACGCGCGACTCCGTGACCAACGCGTTCTGGGATGGGGTGAGGGATGGCTACGACGACTGAGGCGGCCGGCCGCGCCGACGAGGCTGCCCCGGCGACGGCGCTACCTGATCCGCGGGCTGCTCGCGGTCGGATTCCTGCTCGCGGTGGTCTCGATCTTCGCGGTCTGGGCGAACCGCCAGATGCTCGACGCGGACAACTGGGCGGACACCAGCTCCGCGTTGCTGGAGCACGACGCCATCCGCGGACAGGTCTCCCAGACCGTCGTCGACGAGGTGTACGCGAAGGTCGACGTCGCGGCCGAGGTGGGCGACGCGCTGCCGCCGCGGCTCCAGTCGCTCGCCGGTCCGGCGGCCAATGGGCTGCGAGAGCTGGCAGAGCAGCGGATGAACAAGGTTCTCGGCCGCCCCCGCGATCCAGCAGCTGTGGGAGGCCGCCAACCGCGTCACGGCACAGCAGTTCATCAACATCGCGGAGGGCAACTCGAAGGCGATCACCCAGTCCGGGAACGCCGTCATCCTGGACCTCCGGCCGCTCGCAGTGGACCTGACCACGAGGCTCGGCCTGCCGAGCTCCACGGTCGACAGGGTCCCCGCGGACGCCGCAAAGGTCAAGATCATGTCGGGCAACCAGGTCGGCCTCCTGCAGGATCTCGTCAACGGGTTGCGCGGTCTCGGGGTGGTGCTTCCCGCGCTCACGTTCGTGCTTTGGGGGCTCGCCATCTACCTGTCCGGCTTCCGGCGCAGGGAGACGCTGCTCGCGGTCGGGCTGAACCTGATCGCCGCAGGCCTGCTCGTCCTCGTCCTGCGGCGCATCGTCGGCTCTGCGGTGGTCGACAGCCTTGCCAAGACGGACGCGGCGCGGCCCGCCGCGGACGCGGTCTGGTCGATCGGCACAGGGATGCTGCAGGAGATCGCCCAGGCCGGGATCGTGCTGGGCATCCCTGTCGTGTTCGCGGCCTGGCTCGCAGGCCCGCGGCGGCTGGCGGTCGATCTGCGCAGGGCCATGGCGCCGACGATGCGCGACCGGCCCGGGATCGCGTACGCGGTCGTCGGGGTGCTGGTCCTGCTCGTCCTGGCGTGGGGCCCGATCCCCGCGACGCGCCTCCCGATCCCGATCCTGCTTCTGATCATCCTGTCGGCCCTCGGCACCGAGGTGCTGCGGCGACAGTGCGCGCGCGAGTTCCCCGACGAGGTGCCGGGCGCGGCGACCGCGGAGATGCGCGCGCGTGTGACGCGCAGCATGCGGGGGAGGCAGTCGGCGCGCGCCGACGCGCTCGAGCGGCTGGCGAGGCTCCACAACGAGGGCGCGCTGACCGACGCGGAGTTCGCAAGCGAGAAGGCAGCGTTGATCAACGGAGCTCCCGTTGCGACGCCGTAGGCATCGCCGTCGCCCAGGACCGATCGCACGGGCGGTGCTCAATGTCCGTGTCGCCTTCTGGCTGTGCGGGCGACTCGGTCGCCTGGTCTTGCCTGATCGCTTGACATGTCAGTACGGATATGCTGACATGGCAGCATGTTCGAGTTCGCGCTTGCCTCCCTCGTGCTCATCGCGATCCCGGGTCCCGATCAGGCGCTGATCGTCCGCAATTCGCTCGTCGGCGGCCGCGCCGCCGGGCTGCGCACGATGTTCGGTGGCGCCAGCGGCCTGCTCTTCCACTCGACGGCTGCGGTGCTCGGGCTCTCGGCGCTGCTCGCGGCATCGGCGACGGCGTACACGTCGCTGAAGGTCGTCGGCGTGGCGTACCTGCTCTACCTCGGCGTGCGGATGCTGCGCGCGGCGGGGCGGCCGGCGGACGAGGGTGCGGAGCATCAGCGCGGCGGCCGGCCGTTCGCGCAGGGCCTGCTGTCGAACGCGATGAACCCGAAGTGCGCGCTGTTCTTCCTGACGTTCCTGCCGCAGTTCCTGCCCGACCACGGGGCGCGGCTGCCGGCGGCGGTGGCGCTCGCCGTGGTGTTCGAGGCGCTCTACCTCGCCTGGTTCACCGGTCTGGTCCTGCTCGTCGACCGCGTCGGGGACTGGCTGCGCAGGCCGCGGCCCACGGGCGTGGATGGATCGCGCGTCGGGCAGCGCACTGGTTGGCTTCGCCGCGCGGCTGGCGGCGCAGAGCCACCCGTAGGCGCGGATTCTGAGCACGTTGTTCGCGCTTTGGCCGAGTTGTGTCAGCGCTCAGTTCGGGCGTCGGCGGGGCGCGGGGCGCGGTTTGGGCATCGAGGGAAGGGTCCGCGCCCGCGTGCGTGACGAAAGTCGTCGTGGGGACGACTTTCGTCACTCGCGTGGACGTTCTGGGCCGGATTTGTCTCGCTATGCGAGAACTATCCGGCCCACAACGAGCGCGGGCAGCTCACCCTCTTCCTCGAAGACAGCAGCCCCCGCCCGCGCGACCGCAAGCGAACCGCGCTGCGCGCCACCAACATCGACGTACCCGCCCGCAAAAGCGACAGTCACCCAGCGAGACGGAACAACCTGGTCGGGTCTTACCCCTAGAGCGGGCGGTCGAGCGCCGCGCTCTGGAGGCGCTCGACCAGCTCGTCGCGGAACACGCTGATGGCCTCGGCCATCAGCTCCCCGCCCGCGCGACCGTCACCGTCGCCGATCGCGTCGAGCACGGCGTGCAGCTCCGTGCGCGCCCGGCGCCCGGCGCCCGCCGCGCCCGCACGCAGCGCGAGGATGCGCGCGCGCTCGCTGTCGTCGAGCAGCCGCGCGACGATCTGCGCCGCGCGCTGATTGCCCGCCGCGGCCACGATGGCCAGGTGGACGGCGCGGTTGGCCGCGAGGAAGCGCTCGACAGCCTTGGCATCGGCGACGTCGAACTCGGGGTCGGCCAGCGCCTGCAGGCGCGCGACCTCGGCGCCGTCCATCGCGCCCGCCGCGGCCTCGGCGGCGGGCGGCTCCAAGCGCGAGGCGCAGGTCGTAGATCTCGAGCACGTCGCGCATCGTCAGCGGCGCCACGACATGGCCCCGCCGCGGCTCGGCGAGCAGCAGCCCCTCCGCTCGCAGGCGCGCGAGCGCCGCGCGCACCGCGGCCTTGGTGAACCCGAAGCGCTCCACCAGCTGCGCCTCGGACACCGGCGTTCCCGGCTCCAGCTCGACCCGCATGATCGCCTCGCGCAGCCGCTCGTAGGCGGCGGCGCCCGATGTCGCGTTTGACATGCCAGCACCATAGCCGGGGTGCGGTCGTGATCCAGCAGCATGCGGCCCGCACGCTGCACTACGACTTCCGCCTTCAGGTCGGCACGGTCCTGAAATCGTGGCCGTGCCGAAGGGGCTGTCTGGACCGACCCGCGCGAGAAGCGGTTGGCCGTGCAGGTCGAGGACCACTCGCTGGGCCACGGCGACTTCGAGGGACGAATCGGCTCCGGCCGCGTGATCGTGTGGGACACGGGGACCTGGCGTAGCCTCACCGAAGGTTCGGTGAACAAGGCGCTCGAGGACGGTCACCTGTCGTTCTGGCTGGACGGCAAGAAGTTGCGCGGCGGCTGGACGCTGCAACGGACAAAGCGCCGGCGCGAAGCCGCAATGGCTCCTGATCAAGCGTCGCGACGAGGGCGCGGATGCAAGGCGAAACCCGGTCAGCACGCAGCCCGAATCGGTGCGAACCGGACGGACGATCGACGAGATCTGACGCGGAGCTGGACGCGCTGTAGCTTCAAGGTGGTGCACGTCGACTACGACCAGCACGGCCGTACGTACACCCGCCATCGCCGGCCAGACCCGCGGATCGCCGCGCGCATCCACGCGGCGCTGGGGGATGCGCGGACGGTGCTGAACGTCGGCGCCGGCGCCGGGTCCTACGAACCCGAGGATCGCTGGGTCCTCGCGGTCGAGCCGAGCGCCACGATGCGCGCCCAGCGCCCGCCGAGCGCCGCGCCCGCGATCGACGCGCGCGCCGAGGCGCTGCCGTTCGACGACGGCGCGTCGACGCTGCGATGGCGTGCGTGACGATCCATCACTGGGACCCGCCGGACGCCGGCCTCGCCGAGCTGCGGCGGGTCGCGCGCGGGCCGGTCGTGGTCTTCACGTTCGAGCTGGACGCGCTGCCCGCCTGGCAGAAGCAGCACCTGCACGAGGGGCTGGTCATCGAGCGCCCGCGGTTCCCGGCGATCGCCGACGTCGCCGCCGCGGTGGGCGGCCGCACGCGCGTCGAGCACATCCCGACGCCGGCCGACTGCGCCGAGGGCTTCTTCGAGGCGTTCTGGAACCGCCCGGAGGCGTTGCTCGATCCCGCCATCCGGCACTCGCAGTCGATGTGGACGCTGCTCGAGCCCGGGTGGAGGAGCGGATCGTCGCGCGGCTCGCGCAGGCGCTGGAGTCCGGCGCGTGGGACGCCGAGCACGGGCACCTGCGCGCACATGGACAGCTTCGACGGCGCGCTGCGGCTGGTGATCTCAGAGTGAGCCGGTTGCCCGACTGGGTCGAGCCCATGAAGGCGGTCCTGACCGAAGAGCGCTTCTCCGATCCCGACTGGATCTTCGAGCGCAAGCTCGACGGCATCCGCTGCATCGCGTTCAAGTCGGGCGGGGACGTGCGCCTGCTGTCTCGCAACAAGCTGAGCCTGAACGCGCGCTTCCCGGAGGTCGCCGACGCGCTCGAACGCGACCCGGCGACGCAGTTCGTGGTCGACGGCGAGGTCGTCGCGTTCGACGGCGCGCGGACGAGCTTCGCCGCGCTGCAACAGCGCGGTGAGCGCCCGGTGCGGATCTTCTTCTACGTCTTCGACATCGTCTACGCGGATGGGCGCGACGTCACCTCGCTGCCGGTGCGCGAGCGCAAGGCGCTGCTGCGCCGGACGCTGACGTTCGACGGGCCGATCCGGTTCACGCAGCACCGCAACCGCGACGGCGAGGCGCTCTTCGCGAGGCCTGCCGCAAGGGCTGGGAGGGGCTGATCGCCAAGCGCGCGGATTCGCGCTACGTCACGGCCGCTCGCGCGACTGGCTGAAGTTCAAGTGCGGCTTCGAGCAGGAGCTCGTGATCGGCGGCTTCACGGCGCCGCGCGGCAGCCGCACGGACCTCGGCGCGCTGCTCGTCGGCCACTACGAGGGCACGCGGCTGCGCTACGCGGGCAAGGTCGGGACGGGCTTCACGCGCGCGACGTTGCAGGACCTGGCGGAGCGGCTGGCGAAGCTGCGCCGGGATGACTCGCCGTTCGCCGACGAGGATCGAGGAGCGCGACGTGACGT
>CAWCEB010000200.1:0-10701 GCA_963794105.1 uncultured Actinomycetes bacterium
TGGTCGGCCCCGGCGACCGCGACCTCGGCGCGCTGAAGGGCAACCGCGGCGATCAGCAGTACAAGCTCCCGCGCGGAGCCGACGTGGCCACGGTCACCATCTGGTGCCGCGCCTTCAGCGCCTCGTTCGGGTCCGCCGAGCTGCGGGCTGCCTAGCGAGGTTGCGCCGGCGCGCAGCGCGGATCGCGGCCTCCAGGGTCGCAACGTCGTACGCGCCGTGGTGGCGCCGGCCGTCGATGAAGAACGTGGGCGTGCCCGTCACCTGGCTGGCGTCGGCGTCGGACACGTCCTCGGCGACGCGTGGCGCGTGCACGCGTCGCCGCAGCTCGTCCCTGAAGCGCTCGACGTCGAGGCCGATCTGCTCGGCGTAGCGCACGAGGTCCTTGTTCTCGAGCGCGTCCTGGTTGGCCAGGAGCAGGTCGTGCATCTCCCAGAACCTGCCCTGGGCGGCGGCCGCTTCGGAGGCCTCGGCCGCCTGCTGGCCGTGGGGGTGGACGTCGATCAGCGGCAGGTGGCGGAAGACGAACCGCACGTCCTCCCCCAGGTGGTTGAGCAGCTCGCGCACGACCGGCTCGGCCTGGCCGCAGTACGGGCACTCGAAGTCGCCGTACTCGACCAGCGTGACCGGCGCGTCGTCGGGTCCGCGGATGTGGTCGCGCTCGGGATCGACCGGGGCCGTGAGGTCGATGATGTCCTCCGCCGTCCCGACGAGCTGGCGCGCCCTGCTGGGCTCCGAGAGCAGCCGAGGCCGTTGAACAGCAGCCACGCCAGCAGCGTCGCGCCGACCGCGCACGGCGAGGACGCCGAGCTTCGCCTCCTCCAGCCGATCGCCGGAGAACGCGAGGCTGGCGATCAGCAGCGACACGGTGAACCCGATGCCGGCCGTCGCGCTGCCGCCCGCCAGCACCGTCCACCCGGCCGGCAGCCGCCGCTCCCCGGCCAGCGTTGTGATCAGCCACGTCGAGGCGAGGATGCCCAGCGGCTTGCCGACCACATAGGCCAGGAGGATCCCCACCGTCACCGGCGAGCGCACCGCCCGTGACAGCACGTCGCCGTTGAGCGCGATCCCGGCGTTGGCCAGCGCGAACAGCGGCACGACGAAGAAGCTCGTCCACGGGTGCAGCGCCAGCTGCATGCGCTCGTTGGGCGAGACCGCCGACTCGACGCCCTCGCGAGCGCTGCGGGCCAGCTCCGCCGTCGGCTGCTCGCGGAACAGCCGGACGAGCCTCGTGGCGTGCTCGAGCTCGTCGCGCGCCGCCGGGTAGGCGGCCGTCGAGAGCCCGACCGCGAGGCCGGCGACGGCGGGATGCACGCCGGAGTCGTGCAGCGCCACCCACATCGCGGCGCCGATCACGTACAGCGGCGGCCGGCCGACGTTCAGCCGGCGCGACCACCAGCAGCGCCACGAACAACGCGGCCGCGATCGCCAGGGAGCCCGTGTCGACGTGCTGGCTGTAGACGAGCGCGATGACGACGAGCGCAACGAGGTCGTCGGCGACGACGAGCGACAGGATGAACACGCGCAGCCGCTGCGCCTCGCGCGGGCCGACGAGCGCCAGGGCGCCGAGCGCGAACGCGGTGTCGGTCGACATCGCCGCGCCCCAGCCGCTGGTGTCGCCATCGCCGGCGTTGATCGCGAGGTAGATCAGCACGGGCAGCGCCATGCCGCCGATCGCGGCGAACAGCGGCAGCGTGATGCGCTTTCGCTCGCGCAGCTCGCCGAGGTCGAACTCCCGCCGCGCCTCGAGCCCGACCACGAAGAAGAACACGACCATCAGGCCGTCGTTGACCCAGTGGCGCAGATCCTCGGTCACGCCATGGCTGCCGACGCGGATGCTCAGCTCCGTCGCCCAGGTCGAGGCGTAGCCGTCGCCGTCGACGTTCGCCCAGACCAGCGCCGCGACCGTCGCAGCGAGCAGGACGAGCGCGCTGCTGATCTCCGTGCTCAGGAAGGCGCGAACCGGCGCGGCGAGATTGCGCGTCCAGGCCGTGCGCCCGCTGAACGTTCGCGCAGGTGCGGGGGCGTCGGCCACGACTTGATTGTGTCGGCTACTGCGCGGCTTCCGCCGCCGCCATGCCCGCGGCGGCACGATCGCGCAGTCCGGGAAGGAAGGCGATGAGCGCCAGCCCGATCAGCAGCCACGCCCCGACGAGGTATGGGAACAGGTCGAACGGCGGCTCCGGGACCGGGTAGACGTTGTGGTAGAGCACGTAGCCGGCGACCGCGATGCCGACGAGCGGGATCAGCGCCTCCCAAGGCCGGTTGCCGCGGGTCAGGAACCGCATCGCGGCGAGGTTCGTCGCGATGTACATGACCAGCAGGCTGAGCGTTCCGAACGTCGCGAAGTAGAAGAAGACCTTGATCGCCGGCGTCCCCGCAATCGCGAAGATCGACAGGCCGACGAGATCGAGCGCCAGCACGAAGCCGAGCGCGATCGCAGGCGTGCCGTTCGATCGCCGCACCTTTCCCAGATCGCCCGTCAGCACGCCGTCGCGGCCCAGCGCATAGAGCATGCGGGCGCCCACCGCCGCACAGCCCATGCCCGCGCCGAAGGAGCTGATGACGGCGGCGAGGTTCAGCGCGTCGGCCATGCCGCTGCCCATGTAGCTCTCCGCGAGGTCCCCGAGCGGCGCCGCCGACGACGCGAACGCTTTCACGCCCGCGGCGTCGGTCCCGAACCCGAGTGTCTGGACGATCATGCAGACCACATAGAACGCACCGCCGAACCCAATCGCGGCCCAGAGCGAGTACGGGATGGTGCGCCGCGGCCGATGCGCCTCCTCCCCGAACGAGCCGGCCGACTCGAACCCGGCGAACGACAGGAAGCCGAACACGGCGGCGAGGCCGATCGTCGACAGGCCGACCCCCGGCGGGAGATCGAGGAAGTCCGCGCTGATGCCCTGGTTGCGCGGCACATCACCGCTGATGAGGTGGATGACGATCGCCACCATCAGCACGACGATCAGCGTGAGTGACACGATCTCGAACACGACCAGCGCGCTGATCGCCTTGCGCACCTCGCGCGAAGCCGCGAATCCGATCACGGCCCAGCCGAACAGCGCCAGGGGATACCAAGGGAAGTCCGCGGCGATGCCGGTGCTCTTCAGGAACGCCTGGCCGAAGACCGCGACGCCGGCCATCGAGACCGCCGGGAAGACGAGGTAGGTGCCCAGCAGCGCCCATCCGCAGAACAGCCCGGCTCCCGGCCCGAACGCGTGCCCGACGAAGCCGTACACCGAGCCCGCGTGCGCGAACTCGCCCGAGAGGCGCACGAAGCCGTATGCGACCAGTCCGACGCCGACCGCCGCAAAGGCGAACGCGTACGGCGCGGCGCGGCCCAGCAGCCTCGCGGGCTCGACCCCGGTCACGGACATCGCAAGCGTCGGCGCCATGACGCCGATCGACACGGCGACGGTGCCGAACAGGTTCAGCTGGCGCCGCAGCGCGCTCCGTGCCGGCGGCTGTGCGGGGGTGGTCGTCGTCGTCGCCATGCGCGCGCGCCCAGCCTATTCCGGCAGAATCGGGGAGTGAAGGGCCTTTCGACCACACGCGCGCTCGTAACGGGCGGCGCGAACGGGATCGGCCGCGCCGTTGCCGAGCGACTGCTCGCCGAGGGTGCTCGGGTTGCGACGGTCGACCTCGAGGCGGGTGCTCCCGGGCTCGCGCTCATCGCCGACGTCGCTGACGAGCCCGCAATCGAGGCGGCGGTGGCCCTGGCGGTCGAGGCATTCGGCGGTCTGGACCTCGTCGTGCCCAATGCCGCGGTGCAGCTCACGGGCCGCGACGACCGTGTCGACCGCCTCGATCTCGCGACCTGGCAGCGCACGATCGACGTCAATCTCACCGGCGCCTTCCTGACCGCAAAGCACGGGATCGGCGCGATGCTCGGAAACCGCGGCGCGAGCGTGGTCTTCGTCGCCTCGCCCGCCGGCCTGTACGGCATCGCGCGCGAGCTGGACGCCTACTCGGCATCGAAGGCAGGCGTCGCAGGCCTCGTTCGCGTGCTCGCCGCGGACTATGCCCAGGACGGAATTCGCGTCAACGGCGTGCTGCCGGGGATCACCGAGACCGCGATGAACCACTGGTGGATGCACGATCCCGAGCAGCGCGCCGCGATCGAGGCGTCGATCCCGCTGGGGCGGGCCGCACAGCCCGAGGAGATCGCGGGCGCGGTCGCGTTCCTGGCCTCCGAGGACGCGTCGTACGTCACGGGCGCGCTGTGGCCGGTCGACGGAGGGCTGACGGCGGTATGACCGCCAAGCCTCGGTCCCGCGTCGTCGTCGCGCCGAAGCTGCACATCCCGGCCGCGCGGCCCGGGCACGTCCGTCGCCAGGCGCTGATCGATCTGCTCGAGGCCGAGGACATGGCGCGCCTGGTGCTCGTCGCCGCGCCGCCGGGGTCTGGCAAGACCACGCTGATGGCCGAGTGGGCCGAGGCGAGCCGCAGCCAGACGTTCGCGTGGCTCTCGCTGGACGCGGGCGACGACGATCCCGTGCAGCTCTGGACGGGCGTGATCGAGGCGCTGCGAACCGTGCGGCCCGGCCTCGGCGCCGAAGCCCTGGCAGCACTCGAAGCGCCCGGGACGCAGCTGCACGAGGCCGTGCTGCCACCACTCATCGACGAGCTCGCTGCAGCACCAGGCGACCCGCTGGTGCTCGTCCTCGACGACTACCACCTGGCCGACGACCCGCAGGTGCACGCGTCAGTCGTCTACCTGCTCGAGCACCTGCCTGAGGGAATCCGCCTGGCGCTGACGACGCGCTCGGACCCCCCGTTCCCGCTGGGCCGGATGCGCGCCCGCGGCCACCTGCTCGAGATCCGCGCCGCCGACCTGCGCTTCAACGACCGCGAGGCCGCCGGGCTGCTCAACGGCGCGCTCGGGCTGACGCTCGCCGACGAGCAGATCGCGCGGTTGCAGCTGCGCACCGAGGGCTGGGCCGCCGGGCTGCAGCTCGCCGGCCTGTCGCTGCGCGGGCGAACCGTTCCCGAGGCGTTCATCGAGGCCTTCGCCGGCGACGACCGGCAGCTCGTCGACTACCTGGGCGCCGAAGTGCTCGACTCCCAGACGCCCGAGCGCCGCGAGTTCCTGCGGCGCACCGCGATCCTCGAGCGCATGTGTGCGCCGCTGTGCGAGGCGCTCACGGACGACCCGAACGCCGGCGCGACACTCGCGGAGGTCGAGCGCGACAACCTGTTCGTGGTCGCGCTGGATTCGACGCGGCGCTGGTATCGCTACCACCACCTCTTCGGCGACCTCCTGCGCCACGACCTCGAGGCGGCCGAGCCCGGGCTCGTCACCGAGCTGCACGCCCGAGCAGCGGCCTGGTTCTCCGAGCAGAACATCGCCGCCGACGCGATTCACCACGCGGTGCTGGCGGGCGACACGGAGCTTGCCGCCGAGCTCGTGGCGACGCACTGGAGCACCGCGTTCAACCGCGGGCGGCACATCACGGTCGCGCGCTGGCTCGCGCAGCTGCCGCCGGAGGTGGTCGCCGCCGACTCGCGCCTGTGGCTCGCGCGGGTGTGGACGTCGATGGACCGTGGGCGCGTCGACGAGGTCGAGCCGCTGCTGGCCGACGACGCAGCACCGCCCGACCAGGCCGGAGCGTGGCTGCCCGTCCTGCGCGCGCTGCATCGGTTCAAGACGGGTGACGTGGGCCGCGCGCTCGAGGGCGCGCAGCGCGCGCTCGCCGACGAGCCGGACGCTCCGGCGTTCCGGCGGACCGTGGCGCTGCTGGTGGTGGGAGTGGCGGCGCACTGGCACGACGACCTGGCGTCCGCCGACGCCGCGCTGCGCGAGGCCTGTTCGGTCGCCGCGGCCGACCACAACGGCCTCGCCGCGCTCTACAGCACCGGGTACCTCGCGCTGTTGGCGCTCGACCTCGGGGACCTGCGCACAGCGCAGGCCGCGGTCGATGAGTGCGCCGCGCTCACGGCCGCCGAGCCGGGCCTGGACGAGCACTTCGTCGCGACCGCATACCACCTGGCCGCAGGGCGGCTCGCGCTGCTGCAGGGCGGCCATGAGCGGGCGGGCGAGCAGCTCGAGCGCGCCGTTGCATTGGCCCGGCGTGGCGCGGCCGTTGGCGAGCTGGCGGCCGCCCTGATCGCCAGGGCCGACTCGGCGCGCGCGGCCGGCGAGGCTGAGCTCGCCGGGGCCTATCGCGCCGAGGCGCGTGCGCTCGTCGATGCCGCGCCCGATCCCGGGCGGCTGGCCGCGAGCGTCGCGCTCGGCCTGCCGCGGCGCGCGCCGCGCTCCACCCTGGCCGCGGCGCCCGAGGAGCTCAGCGAACGCGAGCTCGCGGTGCTGCGGCTGCTCCCGACCGAGCTCAGCCAGCGTGAGATCGGCGACACGCTCTACGTGTCGCTGAACACCGTCAAGAGCCACACGCGACGGATCTTCGCCAAGCTCGGCGTCAGCGCCCGCGAGGACGCCGTGCGCCGCGCTCGCGACCTGGGGCTGCTGTAGGCGATTCACCCGGGTGATTCGACCGGGTGGGTGTATCCGGTTCACCCAGCCCGGCGAGAGGGTCGCCGCATGCAGAACTATCGAATCGTCGTCCGTGGACGCCTGACGGGTGCGCTGGCCGAGATGTTCGAGGGCCTGCAGATCCGGTCGGGCTCCTGCGAGACCGAACTGCGCGGCGCGATCTCCGATCAGGCGCAGCTGTTCGGCTACCTGCTGCGCCTGCGCGACCTCGGCGTGCAGCTGATCAGCGTCAACCCGGTGGCGTCATGACCGCCGCCGCGATGACCGAGGACCAGCTGCTGGATGCCCTGCGCGGCGGCGACGAGCAGGCCTTCGCCCAGCTCGTGTCGCGCCACCACGCCGCGATGCTCCGCGTCGCACGCAACTACGTCGCGTGCGCGTCCGTCGCCGAAGAGGTTGTCCAGGAGACCTGGCTGGGCGTCGTCAACGGGATCCACAGCTTCCGCGGCGGCTCGTCGCTGAAGACGTGGATCTTCCGGATCCTCATCAACCGTGCGATGTCGCGCGGCAAGCGCGAGAAGCGGATCGTCCCGTTCTCCTCGCTGCAGCCGGCCGGCGAACCCGAGTCCGACGGCTTCACCCCCGACCGCTTCCTGGCCGACGGTCACTGGGCGACGCCGCCGCGGCCGTTCGAAGCGCCTTCGGATCGCATGGCCCTTCTCGAGTTCCGCGCGCGGCTGCGCGAGGCGCTGGTCGCACCTCCCGGAGCGCCAGCAGATCGTCGTCACGCTGCGTGACGTCGAGGGCCTGTCGTCCGAGGAGGTGTGCGAGCTGCTGCACATCTCCGCCGAGAACCAGCGGGTGCTGCTGCACCGTGCCCGCACGCGGCTTCGCCAGGCGCTCGAGCCCTACGAGGACGGCGAGCTCCTGGCGAAGGCGTGACGTCGTTGCGTCAGGCGGCGACGCGGTCCTGGGCGGCGACGTGGAAGCCGTTGCTGCCCGCCGGGACGGGCGTCTCGGCGACCGCGAGCGCGCGGCGCTGTGAACGCTCGATCAGCGCGCCTGCGGCCAGGCCGGCAGCGGCGAAGGCAGCACCCGCGGCGAAGTCCAGCCAGCGCTGCGTCGCGCCGGAGAAGATCCCCAGCGTCACGAGGATGCTCCAGGCGCCGACGACCGCGGTGCCGGCGCCCAGCACGACGTTCGTGCCGCGTGCAAGCGCCAGCCCGGCGAGCACGGCACCGATCGAGATCGCGAAGTCGATCGACGTCGCGGTCGACGTCGAGAAGGCGAACGTCGTGACGATGACGAACGCGCCGGCGACGCCGAGGATCTGGGAGAGCAGGTAGTAGTGCTTCATCTGGGGTGTCCTCCTTGGGGGACGTGGATGGGATCCCCTACCGTGTGCCGCACCGCACAGACGTGACGGCAATTCACCCTGTAACGCGCCCTCACCCTTCGCGAACTGAACATCAATGGCCACTGAAGCCCTCCGACCGATGACCTGCCAGGAGCTCGTCGAGCTGGTCACGGAGTACCTGGAGGGAACGCTGAGCCCGCTCGACACGAACCGCTTCGAGGAGCACATCGAGCTCTGCCCGATGTGCCAGGTCCATCTCGAGCAGCTGCGCATCACCGTCCGCGAGCTGGGTCAGCTCCGCGAGCGCGACATCGACCCGGAGATCCTGGCCGAGCTACAGGAACGCTTCCGCGGCTGGCGCGCCGGCGGCTGAATGGCGGCGATCCTCGGCGGCCTGGGGGCCGCGATGGCATGGGCGTCGACCACGCTGTGCTCGTCACGCTCGAGCCGCATGGTCGGGCCGGCCTCGGTCGTCGCATGGACCGCGCTGGTCGGGCTGACCGTGACGATCCCGCTGCTGATCGCGGCGGGCAACCCGCACATCGGCTCGCACGAGCTGGTGCTCCTCACCATCGGCGGCGTCGGGAACATCGGCGGCCTGCTGCTGTCCTACACCGCGCTGCGCGAGGGACCGGTCGGGCTGATCGCGCCGATCGTCTCGACCGAGGGCGCCGTCGCGGCGGCAATCGCGATCGCCGGCGGCGCCGCGGTCACAACCGGGACGCTGGTCGCGCTGGCCGTCATCGCGGTCGGCGTGGTGCTGGCCGGCGCGGTGCGCAGCGAGAACGCCGCGGGCGAGCGGCATGTCGCGCCGATCGTGCTCGCCGCCGCCGCGGCGCTGAGCTTCGGCGTATCCCTGTACGCCACCGGCCGGATCGGTGACACGCTGCCCGTCGCGTGGGCTGTCCTCCCGCCGCGGGTCGTCGGCGTGCTCGTGATCGCGCTGCCGCTGATCGCGACCCGCGGCCTGCGCCTGACCCGGCCCGCGCTGCCGCTCGTCGTCGTCGCCGGCTGCTGCGAGGTCGCGGGGTTCGCTGCCTTCTCGGCCGGCGCGCGCCACGACGTCGCGGTCGCCGCCGTGCTCGCGTCGCTGTTCGGCGCGGTCGCGGCGGTGATCGCGCGGATGCTCTTCGCCGAGCGCCTCACGCGCCCGCAGGTGACGGGTGTCACCGTCACCATCGCGGGCGTCGTGGCGCTCGGCGTGCTTCAGGCCTGAGCCGTGCGTCCGTAGTTCAGCCGGGCTCGGCGGTACGAGATGACCACGCTCGGGGGTTCGGTCAGCGAAATCAGGGCAAGCGCCCCGCCGGCCGGCACGAGCGACGAGCCGCCGCCGCCGCCGCCGACGCCCCCATCCACGTTGCCTGCGCCGCCACCGCCGCCGTACAGGCCTCCGCCACCGCCTGCGCCGACACGCGTCTGCGCGGCGTCGCCCAGCTGCCCCCCACGCCGCCGATCCCCAGGGCTCCGTTCGCCCCGCAGCCGACATTGAGCGGATTGCAGCCGCCGAGGCCTCCGGCCGTCTGTGTTCCGGCTCCGCCTCCGGCCGTGCTGGCACCGGGCGAGTTCCCGCCTGCTGCTCCGGCGTCGCCGCCGGCAGCCGCCGGGAACGCCGATCCGCCGCCGCCGGCCGCGACGATCTGACGCGAGCCGAGCGAGCCGCCGGAGGCGCGCGAAACCAGCCTCACGTCCGACGCCCCACCGCCTCCGCCAACGCTCAGCGAGTTGCGCGTCGCGCCATCACCGCCTCCGTTGAATCCGCCGGACGGGATCCCCCCGGTACCGCCGACCTCGACGAAGAGCACCTGGCCCGGTGTCACGGCAACACTCCCGGTCACGACCGCCCCGCGGCCCGCGGTGAGGCTGGTCCCGCTGCTAGGTCCGCCGCCGGCGGCCCCGGTCGCCGTGACCGAGACGCTCGAGACGCCGCCTGGGACGGTGAAGGTCTGCTCGGCGCCCGTGTAGGCGAACACCGTGCTGGACTCGCCCGCGCGCGCGTGGAGCACGTAGCCGATGCACAGTCCCTCGTTGGAGAACCCGTAGCGTGCGTAGCCGCCGGCAGTGCACTGGTCCGTGGACGTCGGCGGCGCGTCGGTGACGACGATGTCGCCCGAGCTCAGCGGTGCCTGGAAGGACGTCGTGTCGCTCGAGCAGTCCTGCGGGGTGTTGAACGCCGCGGCCGCATACGTATCGAGGCCTGATCCCGCTGGTCCGTTGTCGACGACCGAAACCTTGAAGGTCGTGAACCCGAAGAAGTTCGGCTCCAGCGTGCCGGCAAAGGTGGCGCTGTTGCCGCTGACCGCCAGACAGCCGATGGAGGCGCCGACGAAATGGATGCCGAAGGCGTCGGTCGTCGTGACCCCGGTCGTGTTGTCGCCCGTGGGCCCGCTGGTCACGTTGAAGTCGAATGCCGTGACGACCCCGGCGCTGCCGCTCCCGACGGCCGAGTCCTTCAGCGACTGCGACGGGGGAGCCGCGCCGGCCGTTCCGGGCCACGACACGGCGGCCGCGAGACCGAGCCCGGTGAGCACCCTTAGGAGCCCCGCGCCCCTCCCCCTCCGCCTCGCGAAGACGACCTCTCGCTGGTTACCAGAGCTTGCATCCATGACGTCCTCCTGGTGGGTCGGGTCACGGATATGGAACGGCGCTGCGCCAGCGAAGGTGACGGCGCCTCAGCCGTCCGCGGCGCGCGCCCGGTCCAGGTGCGAGGCAGCGATGATCAGCCCGATGTGGCTGAAGGCCTGCGGTGTGTTGCCCAGCAGCTCGCCGGCGGCGGTGTCGATCTCCTCGGCGAGCAGGCCGACGTCGTTGGCGTAGCCGACGAGCTGGTCGAACAGCGCCTGGGCGCGGTCGACCTCGCCCGCCTGGGCGAGGCATGAGACCAGCCAGAACGAGCAGATGACGAACGTCCCCTCCTCGC
>CAWCEB010000201.1:0-23333 GCA_963794105.1 uncultured Actinomycetes bacterium
CACGCTCGTCTACGTGCGCGGGCGCGGGATCGTGCTGTCCGAGCCCTCGGTGGTGGCGATCGACTCGCGCACCGGGGAGGTCCACGCGGTCGGGATCGAGGCCAAGCGGATGCTCGGCCGCACGCCGGGGACGATCTCCGCGATCCGGCCGCTGAAGGACGGCGTGATCGCCGACTTCGACGTCACCGAGGAGATGCTGCGGCACTTCATCCAGAAGGTGCACCAGAACCGCTGGGCGCACCCGCGCGTCGTCGTCTGCGTGCCCTCGGGCGTGACCGGCGTGGAGAAGCGCGCGGTCGAGGAGGCGTGCCTATCGGCGGGCGCCCGCCAGGCCTACTGATCGAGGAGCCGATGGCCGCCGCGATCGGCGCCGGGCTGCCGGTCGGCGAGCCGACGGGGAACATGGTCGTCGACATCGGCGGCGGCACGTCCGAGGTCGCGGTGATCTCGCTCGGCGGCATCGTCGTCTCGCAGTCGATCCGCGTCGGCGGCGACGAGCTCGACGAGGCGATCATCAACTACGTCAAGAGCGAGTACAAGCTGCTGATCGGCCAGCAGACGGCCGAGGAGGTCAAGCTCGAGATCGGCTCGGCGTACCCGCTCGAGGAGGAGGTCCAGGCCGAGATCCGCGGCCGCGACCTCGTGTCCGGCCTGCCGAAGACCGTCGTGCTGACCTCCGAGGAGGTCCGCGCCGCGCTCGAGGAGCCGCTGGTGCAGATCATCGACGCGATCAAGGAGACGCTCGACCGCACGCCGCCCGAGCTCGCGTCGGACATCATGGACCGCGGGATCATGCTCGCGGGCGGCGGCTCGCTGCTGCAGGGGCTCGACGAGCGCCTGCGCGACGAGACGCAGATGCCCGCGCACCGCGCCGAATCGCCGCTGACGTGCGTCGCGGTCGGCTCGGGCCGCTCGCTCGAGGAGTTCGAGGCGATCCACCGCTCGAACCGAAATCCCAACAAACGCCGGCAAGCGACAGGGTGAGGCCCTCCGCGCTGCTCGCCGCTAGCCAGATCCCGGAGCCCCCGGATTACGGATGTACGACAGACAGGTGCGACGCCGCCGCGCGGTCCTGTTCGCGCTCGTCGCGCTGCTGCTGTCCTGCTGACGGCGTACTTCGGGGAGTCCTCCGGCGGCCCGCTGCAAGTCGTCCAGCGCGGTGCGATGGAGGTGTCGCGCCGGTCCAGGAGGGCGCGAACCGCGCCCTGAAGCCGTTCCGCGACCTGTTCGGCTGGTTCGGCGACACGCTCGACGCCAAGGAGCGAGCGCGACAAGCTCGAGGCCGAGCGCGACCAACTGCGCAGCAGGTCGCCCGGCTCCAGGACGCGCGCGCGAGAACGAGGAGCTGCGCGAGATCGTCGACTACGCGCCGGCGACGGCATCCGGGACTACACCCGGTCGAGGCGCGCGTTACGGCCGCTCGCTCGCTCCTGGTACCAGACGTTCGAGATCAACAAGGGCTCGAGCGACGGCGTCGAAGGTCGACCAGCCGGTCGTCAACGGCAAGGGCTCGTCGGCAAGGTCAAGTCCGTGTCGGACGGCAACGCGGTCGTGATGCTGCTGTCCGACCCCGAGTTCGGCGTCTCGGGACAGGCCTCCAGGCGGCCAGCCGGCTAGGTGCTGCCGGTCGCCGGCTCGCCGGGCGACCTGCTGTTCGAGCTCGTGCCGAACGCCAAGGAGGTCCGCAAGGGCGAGAGGATCGTCACCGCGGGCACGATCTCGGGCCGGCTCGCCGTCGCCGTTCCCGCGCGGCTCCTGATCGGCAACGTCACGCGCGTCAACGGCATGGGCGAGCTCGACCGGACGATCCACGTCACGCCCGCCGCCGACCTGCGCGACCTCTCCGTGTGTGTGCCTGGCTGACTACGTATTGCTATCCCGCCGACGATCGCGGCCAGGTGGATCACGTGCGAGCGGCCCGCGCGTGGCCTCGCGCGCCTGCTCGACCTCGCGCAGGTCGCCCGTGTGGACCTCGCAGCCCTCACGCATCCAGTCGGGCGCGGGCGCTGGTCGGACACGCGCACCTCATAGTCGGGGTCGCGCAGCAGCCGTCGGACGACGGCGGCGCCGATGGTGCCCGCTCCGCCGGTGACCAGAACGCGATTCATGGGCGCGGGAGCGTATCCAAGCGCTCGTAGACGGTGGCCAATGCGCCGCGCTGGGCTTCCCGGCTGAACCGCCGAACACTGCTTCGCAGCGGCCGCGGTCGAGCTTCGCCGCGCGCCGGACCGCCGCAACCAGCGGCTCCTCGCCATCCCAGACCGTGCCCGCTCCTGCATCTGCGATCGGGCCTGCGAGCCCGCAGGCAGCCCGCACGACAACCGGCGTCGCGCGGCTGAGCGCCTCGAGCACCGCGAACGGGAGGGCGTCGAAGAGGGCGGGAGCGACCATGACGTCGAGGGTCGCGGCGAACTCGCGGACATCGACCCAGCCGCAATGGCGCGCCCCGGGCGCATCGATCCGATCGGCGTGAGGACCCGCGAGCAGGAGCTCGATGTCGTCCTCGCCACAGAGCGCCCGCACGGCGTCGACGCCCTTGCGCGGGTCGTCGCCACCGACATAGCCGACGACGAGCCTGCGGCCGGGTGTGCGGCGCACGGGCTCGTACGGCGGCGCGGCGGGTGGGATCACGGCGCCGGCGCGGCCGTACAACCGCTCGAACTCGTCGCGTAGGAACGCTGAAACGAATGTCATCAGGCCGCGGCGCCCATAGCTCTCGTCGTCCAGGTCGACGGCCTCCTGCTCGACCGCGATGCCATGGTCGGCCGCCGCGCGCGCCAGGTGGTGGCACGTCATGACGTCGGCGCGGCCCGCGAGCGGTGCGAGGTGACCATGCACGATCGCGCCGGCGGGTACGGCCGCAAAGGCAGCGGGCGCCCACGCCCGCTGCCATGCCACGTCCCGGCGCGCCGGGGCGGGGAGCTCGATGACGTTGCAGGACGCCCGCAGATCGTCCTCGACCTCGGCTGCCACCAGCGTCACCGCGCGACCCTGCTCGAGCGCTGCGCGCACGAGGTCCCCGACCACATGGCCCATCCCTGTCTCGCCGCCGACGCGGTCATGGACCATCGCGATCGCGCGCATCGGCGCGCGAGGCTACTGACGCCTGGCGCGCGCGTGCTCAATCGTCGCGAGCAGCAGCGTGCGGAAGGCCTGGCGGCTGAAGCGCTGCGCGGCGAGGGCGATCTCGTCGGGTGCGGTATCGATCTCCTCGAGGCGCTCGTGGGCCTCCAGGAACGCGTTCGGCGTCGGCTGGTCGAAGAACACTCCGTCGAAGCCTTCCTCGACCGCCTACAAACAGTTGTCCATGAACGGTCCGCCGAGGTTAGGTCAGCGCACGGACGCCAGCGGCGATCTCGTCGACGTACGCGAAGACCTGCCCGGCTCCGAAGCAGTCCCAGGGGTCGACGATCAGCGCCTCGTTGCGAGCGCCGTCGGCGATCCGCTGGAACCCGCTCCTCCCGCAGAACTCGGCGTGGTTCGTCGCGATGACCACCGCGTCCGCGTCGATCACCGCATCCTCGAACGACTGCGTGGGCGTCGCGACGTGCGGGTCGTGCACGGCGACGTCGGCCAGCTCGCGCTCGAGCAGGCGGATCAGCTTGTGCGAGAGGCTGTCGCGCTCGTCGTCGGTGTTCGCCTTGAACGCCAGGCCCAGCACCGCGACCTTCTTGCCCTTGAGCGAGTGCATCCGGCGCGTCATGCCCTGGACCAGGAAGAGCGGGACGGACTCGTTGACCCGTGAGACGGCCAGCAGCATGCCGGGAGCGCGCGAACGCTCCTCGCTGAAGGCGAAGTCCTTGCGCAGGCACGTCCCGGCGGTGAAGCCCGGCTGCGGCATGCCGCCGCGCGGGTAGTCGCGGTTGATGAGGTCGATGACCTCGAACACGTTCGCCCCGTACTGATCGCAATCCATCATCAGCAGGTTCGGCAGCGCGAACATCGTGTAGCGCAGGATGTTGGTCCAGATCTTGGCCAGCTCGGCCTGAACCGGCGTGGTCTGCTCGATCCGGCGCGCCGAAGACGCCGAACAGCTCCCCGACGACCTCTCCCGAGCGCTCGCCGACGCCGCCGACGATGCACGGCAGGGTCCCGATCTCCTCGAGGAAGCGACCCGCCGCGATCCGCTCGGGCGCGTGCGCCACGAAGATGTCGGTGCCGATCTCAAAGCCGCGGTGCTTCTCCAGATAGCCGGCGACGAACTCGGTCGTGCCCGGCGCGATCGTCGAGCGCAGCGTCAGCGCTGTGCCCGTCGCTGAGGTGCGGAAGCAGGTCGTCGAGGACCGACCGGATCTGGCTGCAGGTCGATCTCGATGTGGCTGAACGACGGCGTGCCGAGCGTGATGACGATGTGCTGCGCCCGCGCGGCGTCGGCCGCGCGCTCGGACACCGCGATGCCGCCCACGCCGGTCCAGCACCTCCTGCATGCCGGTCTCCTCGAACGGCATACGACCGTCGCGCACTGCGGCGGTGCGCTCCGTGTCGTTGTCGATGCCCAGCACGCGCAGCCCGCGGTCCGCGAAGCAGACGGCGAGCGGTAGGCCGACGCGGCCCAGGCCGATGACGGAGACGTCGTAGTCCATGTGCCGCGAACGCTAGTGGGTGACGCGCCACGGCAGCGAGCGCAGACCGCCCATCACGCCTTGCAGGCGCGCGCCTCGTGGCGTGCTGATCCCGTGGAGCAGAAGCACCTGGCCCGCGCGGACGCTCGACCGATCTGACCGTGCGCCCGCTGCGCTGGATCTCGAGCGTCCCGGTGAGCGGCGCGCGCGTCCAGACCTGGTCGCCGCCGGCGACGAACGGGAACCGGAACGCCGTCGCTGCCGGCTTCGCCCGCCCGTCGCGGAAGAACACGCCCGACTGGTTGGTTTCGGCGTAGCTCGGGATGGGCGCCTGGTCGCGGATCTGGAACCAGACCACCGTGTCCACCCCCGCGCGCCAGAGCAGCTCGAAGGCGTGCTCGAGCCAGCGTGCCTGCGTCTGAACGGGAACGCCATCCGGGTCAGGGGGCTTGGAGTCGTAGGAGACCTCCGTGACCCACATCCGCGCCTTCTTGTGCGCGCGCTCCAGAAGGCGCCTCAGCTTGCCCATGTCCGGAATCGAGACGTCCGCCCCGTTGAGGGCATGGCGCGTCGGGCCGCCGACGGAATAGGGGTGATGTGCGAGCACGTCGAACCGGGCGCGCTTCTTGAGCACGTTGCGCCAGAAGATCACCGGCATCATCCGCTTGCCGTGGCCGAAGTCGCCGAACGGCGCGGTACCCGCCGTCACCACGAGGGCATGCGGCTGGGCGCGCTTCACGCCGGCGTAGAAGGCGTTGAGGATCGCGCGGTAGATCCTCGGCGCGGCCGGCTTGCCCTTCGACCACTGCGGCGTCAGGTACTTCGAGAGGTTGGGCTCGTTCCACACCTGAAAGCTCGAGACGCGTCCCTCGAAGTGCGCTGCGAGCGCCTGCCCGTACTGGCCGATGAGGCGGGCGTTCGGTCGCCAGGTTCGCGGGTCGACGGACCGCGGCGCATGCGGGGTGCGCGCCCAGTCCGGCATCGCCGTGAACGACAGCAGGACGGAGAGCCCGTGCGCGCGCGCCGCGTCGACGGCGGCGTCGGCGGCTGCCCAGTCGTACGCCGGATCCCCAGCGTCGCTCGGGTCGGCCGGGCGCGAGGACGCTGCCCAGCCGACGTCCAGGCGCACGATGGTCCCCCCGAGCGCCTGGGTGTGCTCGAACCACGGGGCGGCGCCCGCGCCTTCGAGGTAGACGCCGTCGAAGAACCCGATGTCGAGCCCACGGCCGAGCGCTGCGCCCGGTGCGAGCAGCGCCGTGAACAGCGCGAGGGTCAGCGCGCGCCGGATCAGGGCGCCGCGCGGCGGCGCCGCAGGCCGAGCACGAGGGTCCCGGCCGCCAGGACGATCAGGAGCACCGGGAAGGCCGCGCCCATGCCCGCGCCCCCGCCTGAGCCCGTCAGCACCGCGTCCGCGACGGAGCCGAGCGGCGAGCGTCCCTTCGCGGTATCGGCGGACGGCGCGGCGGCGCGGCCCCCGTTGGCGGCCTCGATCGCCTTCCGTGGCGCCGTCGCGGCCACGATCTGCGCGACACGGCGGCCATCGGCTCCGGACGCGCGCAACGATCGACCGCCACGCCCGCCGAGGGTCTGGGACCTGTCGCGCACGATCGCTGCCGTGGGGGTGTTCCCGCCGGCCGACGGGACCGATTCGAGGTACTCGTCGATGGCGGAGTTGCCGGGTGGCGCGTTGGTCTGCGTGCTCCGCATTCGTTGAGTTGTACGACCCGATGGTCGTCAGGCTGACATCCCCGCACACGTTTGTAGAGGGGCGTGTCCACCGCGACTCAGATTGCTGCCCGTCCTCTGGGCCTCGTCCGTCGGCGCCCGGCAGCCGGGCCGGGACTCGCCGCATGGCGGCTCGGCTTCGCGCTGGTCGCGTATCTGAGCTTCAGCAACGGCGGCTACGACGCGCCCGGCGGTGCCGCGCCCACTGCCGCACGAACCCGACCACGAACGCCGGGTTGTACTTCGCATACCGCTTCCACAGCCGCCGCGGCTCGTGCGCCAGCCGGTACGCCCACTCGAGCCCGGTCCGCTGCATCCAGTCCGGTGCCTGCGGCACCAGCCCGGCGTGGAAGTCGAACGCCGCGCCCACGCCGACGAGCACCGGCGCGTCGAGGCGATCGCGGAACGCGGCCATCCACTTCTCCTGCTTGGGCACGCCGATCCCGACCCACACGACGTCGGCCTTGGACTGGTTGATCTCTTCGACGACCGCCTGCTCTTCCTCAACGGTCAGGTCGCGGAACGGCGGGGAGTAGCCACCGACGATCTTCACGCCCGGGAAGCGCCGGCGGAGGTTCAGGGCGAGCTGCACGAGCCCGCCCTGGTTGCGGCCGCCGTAGAGGAACATGCGCGCGCCGGTCAGCGCTGACCGCTCGCAGTAGCGCTCCATCAGCTCGGGCCCATAGACGCGCGATGAGAGGTCGTGACCGAGGGCGTTCATCGCCCAGACCAGGGGCTGCCCGTCGGGGACGGTCAGGTCGGAGCGAAGGACGGCCTCGCGCAGCTCCGGGTCCTCCTGGCAGACCATGACGGTGTGGACCGCGGCCACGCAGACGTAGCCTCGCTGCTTGGAGGCGATCGTCGCGTCCATCCAGTCCATCGTGCGCTCGTAGTCGGTGAGCGCGAGGGGGATGCCGAGGACCTCGACGGATGCGGGCGGCACAGCGGCGTCCTGCACGCCCTCAAGGGCGTGAGCGTCGTCCATCGGCGCGGGAGAGCTGTGAGAGGGCATCGTCGGAAAGTGGGGCATACGGCTCCTCCCCAGAACGGGAGGCTATGGATGAAACGGGACGCTGGGAGAGAAGTCGCGTCCTAGTGCATCCTCGCTTGCGTTCCGGTCCTAGCCGCGGAACGTAGCGCCCAAACAGTCCATAGTCTTGCTGATCGGGCGCCAGATGAGCGGTCATGGTGGAAAAGTGAGCGTCTCGGACGCGTTCTGGCGCGGTCGGCGCGTCCTCGTGACCGGCCACACGGGCTTCAAGGGAGCGTGGCTGACGCTGTGGCTGTCGTCGATGGGCGCTGACGTCACTGGGCTGAGCGCCGGCGTTCCGACAGAGCCGTCGCTGTTCGCATTGGCGGGTGTTGCGAACGATGCGCGCTCGGTCGAAGCCGACGTGCGCGATGCAGCGGCGGTTCGCGATGCGGTCGCCGGGGCGAACCCCGACGTGCTGCTGCACCTCGCGGCGCAGCCGTTCGTCCGCCGGTCCTACGAGGACCCGGCGTACACGTGGGCGGTGAACGTCGACGGCACGATCAACGTGCTCGACGCGGCGCGCCAGGCCGAGGTCCCGGTGACCGTGGTCGTCACGTCGGACAAGTGCTACGACAACGACCCGGCCCGCCCGCCCCGTCCGTTCGTGGAGGACGACCCGATGGGCGGCCACGACCCGTACTCGTCATCGAAGGGCGCCGCGGAGCTCGCGGCCGACGCGTGGCGGCGCTCGTACGGCATGCGCGTCGCGACCGGCCGCGCGGGCAACGTGATCGGCGGCGGCGACTGGGGCGAGGACCGGCTGATCCCGGACATCATGCGCGCCGCGAGCGCGGGCACACCGATCGCGATCCGTCGCCCTGACGCGGTCCGCCCTTGGCAGCACGTCCTGGAACCGCTCTCCGGCTACGTGCTGCTGGCGGAGCGCCTGTGGGACGACGCCGCGTTCGCCGAAGGCTGGAACTTCGGGCCGGCGGCGGGCGATGCCAAGCCGGTCCGCTGGATCGCCGATCGCATCACCGAGCTGTGGCCGGACGAGCTGACCTGGGATCTCGATTCAGGCTCGCATCCGCACGAGGCGGGCTTTCTCGCGCTCGACTCGACCAAGGCCCGCGAGCGGCTGGGCTGGGCGCCGGCATGGGATCTCGACACGGCGCTGGACCGCATCGTCGAGTGGCACGTCGCCCATCGCGACGGTGCCGACCTGCGCGCCCTCACGCTCGCGCAGATCGCGGCCTACCGCAGCAGCTGATCGACCGGCGCGAAGTCGTCGGTCAGCACGTGTGCGTCATCGACGTAGCGATCCAGTGTCGCGCCCGACGCCGGCACCGAGGCGATCTCCCGCTCCCGCAGCCGCGCGGTCAGGGCGGTGAGGTCGGGCGCCTGATCTGCGCCGATCAGGATGAAGTTGTGGCCGACGTTGACCAGCGTCACCGAGCCGAACACCGTCCTCATCGTCGCCGCCTCCGCCCGGGCGAAGCCGCGAGCCGCTGTCGATGAGGTTCATCATGTAGGCGCCGCCGGGCGCGAGCAGGCGCCGTACCTTCCGGAGGAACTCCTTCGTCGTCAGGTGCCACGGAACCGAGCGACTCGAGAACGCATCCCCGAGGATCACGTCGTAGCTGGCGGGCGGTTCATCGGCCACGGACAGCCGCGCATCGCCCTCATTCACGCGCAGCTGCGGGCCGGTCTTGACGCCGAACTTCTCCTTGGCGACATCGATGACGGCAGGGTCGATCTCGAAGACGGTGCTCGTGGAGCCGGGGCGGGTGGCGGCCAGGTACAACGGCATCGTGAACGCGCCGCCCCCGATGTGCAGCGCCCGCACGGGTCGGCTGGGTGCAAAGAGCGTGTCGATCGCCGCCGCGAACGTGCGGGTGTAGTCAAACCCGAGGTTGCTGGGGTCGTCAAGCTGGACCGAGGAGTGGGGGACGTTGTCGAGCATCAGCAGGCGGTCGTGGCTGGTGCCGAAGACCCTGATGCAGAAGTACGCGCTCTCGGTGTCGCATGGGCCGGAGACGCGCGACGCGGCGACGCCGCCGCCGAGCGACGCGACGATTGTCAGGGTGAGCACCGCGACCGAAGCGCGCGGATCGACCCGCCAGGCGACGAAGCTGCCGAGCACGACGAGGACGATCCCGGTCACCAGCACGATCGTGTGGGTGTGGACGCGCGAGGTCAGGAAGAATCCCGTCCCGAACGTGCCGACCAGCGCCCCGAACGTTCCCGCTCCTGACAGCCTGCCCACGGTCCGCCCCGTCGCGGTCAGATGTCTGCAGCTGCTGCTTGATGACGACGGGCGTGACGCCGCTGAGAACGAACGCGGGCAGGAAGAACGTCGCGCCGGCGAGCGCGACGATGGCCTTCAGGCTGTCGCTGTGGACGTGCTCGCCGAGGAGCTTCACCAGCGGTCCTGAGGACATCGCCAGCAGGCCCCCGGCGATGAGGAGCGGACCCAGGAGCCGGCGTGGATCCACCGAATCCGCAAGCCTGCCGAAGACCCATGTCCCCGCTGCTATGCCCGCAAGGACCGTCCCGATGATGCCGGTGTACGTGTTGAGCGAGACGCCCACGTACGGCGCGAGCATGCGAGCCGCGAGGATCTCGAGCATGAGAACGGCGGCCGCCGCAATGAACACGACTGCCGCCCCAGTTGCCGGCCGCATGCCGGCAACTATCCCGGGCGCCTCGGTCGCCACTGCGGCGTGACCCGAGCCCTCGTCACCGGCGTCACTGGCCAAGACGGCTACCTGCTCGCCGAGCAACTGCTCTCCGAGGGCGCGGAGGTGTTCGGCCTGGCGCGCCGCGCCGACGCGGCCGTTCCCGCGGGAACGCATGTGCTCATCGGAGACCTGCTGGACGAAGACTCGCTGCGCGCGGCGGTCAACGAGGCGCGGCCCGACGAGCTCTACCACCTGGCCGCACCCACCTACGTCCCGGATTCCTTCGAGGACCCGCAGCGGACGATGCGCGAGATCGCCGGCGCGACCGAGGTGCTGCTCGGCGCGGCGCCGGCTCGCATCTTCGTGGCGAGCAGCGCCGAGATCTTCGGCGAGGCGGAATCGTCACCGCAGGACGAGGAGAGCCCGAAGCGCCCGCGCAACCCCTACGGCGAGGCAAAGCTCTCCGCCCACGAGGCGGTCGCGGCGGCGCGCGAGCGCGGCGTCCACGCCGTCGCGGGGATCCTCTACAACCACGAGTCCACGCGCCGGCCGGAACGCTTCGTGCCGCGTCGGGTGTCGGTCGGAGTGGCGAAGATCAAGCTCGGCCTGGCAGACGAACTGACGCTCGGCGACCTCGAGGCCGTGCGCGACTGGTCGGCCGCGACCGACGTGATGCGCGGCGCCGCGATCGCACTACGCCACGACGAGCCGGACGACTACGTCCTCGCCAGCGGCGTGGGGCGGACCGTACGGGACCTGGTCGGCGTTGCGTTCGCACACGCGGGGATCGACCCTGACGGACGCGTGAGCGTCGACCCGCAGTTCACCCGCGGAGTTGAAGCGGTCCCGCTCGTCGGCGATCCGTCGAAGGCCAGGCGCGTGCTCGGGTGGGAGCTGCAGGTCAGCTTCGAGGAGCTGATCGCCCAGCTGGTCGACTACGACGTCGCGCGGCTGCAGGCCATCACGCGCTAGGCCCCGGCACCGGCGGCTCGTGCTTGTCGTCGGCCAGCACCCTCAGCGCCAGCATCGTCGCGTCGTCGCGCAGCGACCCCGGGCCGGCGGCCAGCACCGCGCGCTGCAGCGAGGCGATCGCCGCCGCGGCGGAGCGTGGGGCGGCGTCCAGCGCCGCGCGGATCCCTTCGCGCCCGAAGCCCTTGCCGTCTGCGTCCCGGCGCTCGTAGACGCCGTCGCTGTAGAAGAGGACCACGTCGTCGGGCGCGACCGCGGTCTGGGCCACGCGGACCTTGGGCGGGAGATCGACGATGCCGACCGGCACGGTGGCGAGCGAGTCGAGGTCCGAGATGCGGCCGTCGGCGTGGCGCAGGACGGGCGGCGGATGCCCGCAGTTGATCCAGGACAGCGTGTGGTCGCGGGCGTCCCACTCGGCGAGGATCAGCGTCATGAACGCCTCGCCGCCGGTGCCCTCCTGCACCGCCTCGTGAATCGCCCACGCGGCGTCGTTGAGCGACCCGCCCGCCTGGCGCACCGAGCGCTGCGCGGAGACGGCGAGGGCGGAGAGCGCGGCGGCGGCCATGCCCTTCCCGACGGCGTCCGCGACCGCGAGCCAGGCGCCGGTGTCGGAGACCGCGATGTCGAACCAGTCACCGCCGACGTCGTAGGCCGGAAGGATGCAACCGGCGAGCTCGGCGCCGCGGGCGGCCGCGATTCGTGGCGGGAGGAGCTCCTGCTGGAGCTGCGCTGCGGTTGCCACCGGGGCGTGGCGCCGCGCCGCGGAGAACTGGTCGGTGTAGCCGGCGGCGAGCTCGATGGCGGCGGCGGCCTCGCGCGCCAGGCTGTCGAGGCGGTCGCCCGGGTCGCCGTCGCAGATCAGCGCGGCGATCGCGCGGTGGCGCAGCCACAGCGGCGCGAGGTGAAGCCCGGGCGCGAATGCGGTCACGGCCTCCGCGATCTCATCTGCCTGCTCGATCGCCATCTCCGGCCCGATGGCCCGGGGGATGGCAAGCCGCGCCACAAGCTCCTCGTCGCCGGCGACGCGCCGCAGCTCTCCGCCGGCGATGTCGACGACGTAGAGGCCGACACGGCAGCCACACTGCTCCGTGGCCACGTCGACGATGTGCGCCGCGAGGTCGTAGACGGCGACGTCGCGCAGCAGATCGCCCGCAGAGGGATGGTCGTGATCAGACAAAGGCGTTCTCTTGGCACCCTAGGGGTAAGCCCGCTCGGCCATGGCAACCGCTGACCTGCTGAACATCGATCGCTGCGACCAGGATGGCGTCGCCGTCCTGCGGCTGCGTGGCGAGCTCGACATCGCCACGGCCGGCCAGGTGCCCGAGTCCGTGGCCGGGCTGCCGCGCGAAGGCCGGTCGCGAATCGTGGTTGACCTGCGCGAGGTCACCCTGATCGACTCCGTCGGCGTGCGAGCGCTGCTGCACATCCGGCGGCGCATGTGGCGCCACGACGGCATGGCCGTGTTCGTCTGCTCCGCGGAGTCGACCGGGCGGGTGCTGCGCGTGATGGGCCTCTACGACGTGCTCGGGTGCACCGACGACTTCGATGCGGCGGTGGCGCGAGTCCGCGGATGAGGCGCGCGCGATCGCGCCGGCGGCGATCCGCGTCCAGCGGATCTGTTGGAATCGGCGCGTGCTCGCCATCTCGCCGGTCCCCGGCACGCCTGACGCCTCGCCACAGACGCAGATCAGCGTGCTCGGCACGAGGCCGGCGATCATCCGCAAGGTCGAGGTGCGCGGCGCGCAGAGCGGCGTCCACGCCGGGCGGCTGCGGGCGTACTCGGGCGCCCGCGGCGCGAGCTTCGTCCCGGCGCAACCGTTCGCAGAGGGCGAGCGCGTCAGCGTCACGCTGCGGGTGCGGGGCCACACGCCGCGGCGCTGGAGCTTCACCATCGCGCGCGCCGGCAGGACGCCGCCGATCCTGAACATCACATCGACCCAGCCCGACAAGCTCGAGCACTTCATGACCGAGCCGGGCCTGGTGCCGCCGCGCATCGCCGTGCGCCGGCACGGGGCGGCGCGCGCCGGGTCGATCTTCCTCACCCCGCTGCCCTCGCCGGTGGTGCACCCGGGCAGCACGACGTCGGTGACGCTCACGCCCGTCGGCCCGGGCGGGCCGATGATCATCGACGGCCGTGGACGGCTCGTGTGGTTCAAGCAGCTGACGCCGCCCGAGGTCGCCGCGAACCTGCGCGTCCAGCGCTACCGCGGGCGCCGCGTGCTCACCTGGTGGCAGGGCCCCGTCACGGCGGCCGCCTACGGGCTCGGCGCGGGCGTGATCGCCGACAGCTCGTACCGCACGATCAGGACCGTCCACGCCGGCAACGGCTACGCGATGGACATCCACGAGTTCACGCTCACGCCCGAGGGCGACGCGCTCTTCACCGTCAACGCGCCGGTGATCCACAACGGGACGCCGCTGCTGGACGCGATCGTGCAGGAGGTCGACATCGCGACCGGCCTGGTCGTCTGGGAATGGCACGCGCTGGGCCATATCCCGCTGGCGGAGTCCTACGCGACGCCGGCGAACAGCGCGTTCTATGACGCGTTCCACATCAACTCCATCCAGGCACTGAGCCGCGGCCGCGTCCTCGATCTCTGCCCGCGACACGTCCGCGGTCTACGCGATCGCCCGCGCGGGCAGCCGCATCCTGTGGAGGCTCGGCGGCAAGGCGAGCGACTTCCGCATGGGCCCCGGGGCTCGCTTCTGGCTCCAGCACGACGCGCGGCTGCTGCCGGGCGGGCGGCTCAGCGTCTTCGACGACCAGGCCGGACCGCCGCGCAAGGCGCCGTCCTCGCGCGGGCTGGTCCTGCGCCTCGACCAGCGCCGGCACCGCGCGACGGTCGTCGCGGACGCTGCACCGGCCCGGCACGACGTCGGCGCAGAGCGAGGGCAGCGTGCAGTCGCTTGCCGGCGGCGGTCACTTCGTCGGCTTCGGGGCCGAGCCGTGGTTCACGCAGTTCGCCGCGGACGGGCGGGCTGGTGTTCGACGCGCGCCTGCCGGTCGACGACGGCACCTACCGCGCCTACCGGTTCCCGTGGTCCGCGAAGCCGCGGACGCGCCCGGTCGCGGTGCTGCGCGACGGATTCGTGTACGCGAGCTGGAACGGGGCGACGGACGTCGTCTCGTGGGCGGTGCGCGGCGGTGCGCGTCGCGCGCAGCGGCTTCGAGACGCGGATCCCGGTGTCCGGAGCCGGGCCGTTCGAGGTGCGGGCGCTGGATGCGCACGGCCGGGTGCTGGGGACGGCGACGGCGTGAAGCAGCCGAACCTCGTCCTGCTGGTGACCGACCAGCAGCGCGCGCCGCAGCACTGGCCGACGGATCCCGCGTGGCTGGACGCGCTGATGCCCAACGACGCCGAGCTGCGGCGCACCGGGATGAGCTTCGACGCGGGCGTTCATCCCGACCGCGATGTGCTCGCCGTGCCGCGCGAGCATCTTCACCGGCACCTATCCCGTCGCGCCACGGCGTGACGCTGACGATGACCCACGGCGACCTGTTCCCCGACCGCCGCAACGCCCGCGACGCGCTGCGCACCGCGGCGCGCCTGGCGGCGACCGGCGAGGTGCCGCGCGGCCGCGTGGCGCGCGAGGTCGTGCGGGGCGTGCTGCGGCTCGGGCCCAAGAGCGGCAACGAGCCCGAGCTGCCGCCGGGCATCGCCACGCTCGGGACGCGGCTGCGCGAGCTGGGCTACCACGTGGCGCTGAAGGGCAAGTGGCACGTCACGAAGCCGCGCGGCGCGCTGGAGCGCGCGAGCGCGCCTGGACGCGCGACTACGGCTTCTCGGACTGGGAGCCGTCGGACGCCGGCGGCGACGCCAAGGCCGAGTCGTTCGGCGGCGGGACCGCGGGCGCGGGCTGGGACGAGCACTACACGCGCCAGATGGAGGCCTGGCTCGCGCAGGCCGACCTGCCCGAGCCGTTCTGCCTGGTGTGGTGCCTGGTCAACCCGCACGACGTCCTCGGCTATCCGAACTCGTTCGAGCGACGGCGGCTACAGCGCCGGCGAGTTCGCCGACCTGCGCGTGCCGCTGCCGGCGACGATCGACGAGGACCTGCGCGACAAGCCGACGGTGCAGGCGCTGCAGAAGATCGGCCAGACCTCGTACCTCGGCGCGCTGCGCACGCGCGCCGAGCAGCAGCGCTACGTCGACTTCTACGCGCACCTGCACCGCGTCGTCGATCGCAAGATCGGGCGACTGCTCGCGCGCTCGGCGACGCCGACGACCCGCGTCGCTGCGCTCGCGCACCGTGATCGTGCGCACGTCGGACCACGGCGAGCTCGGGCCTCTCGCATGGCGGGCTGCGCCAGAAGATGTTCAACGCGTACGAGGAGGCGCTGCGCGTCCCGTTCGTCGTCTCCGGGCCGGCGCTGTTCGACGGGCCGCGCGACCAGCGATGCGCTCGTCTCGCTCGTGGACCTGGTGCCGACGCTGGTCGGGCTCGCGGGCGGCGACGCGGATGGCGCAGTGGACGGGTTCGATCTCGGGCCGGTGCTGCGCGGCGAGCGCGACGGCGTCCGCGACGCCGTGCTGTTCACCTACGACGACCACCAGGCCGGCACCGCGTTCCAGGAGGCGCCCGGCCAGCCCAACCGGATCCGCTGCGTGCGCGACGAGCGCTGGAAGTACGCGATCTACGTCGACCCGAACGGCCAGCGTCGCGCCCGAGTACGAGCTCTACGACCTCGAGAGCGACCCCGACGAGGCGATCAACCTCGTCGACAAGCGCAGCGGCGCGGGCCGGACGGCGCCGGCGCGGCGCGAGCTGCCGCGGCTGCAGGCGCAGCTCGCGGAGCTGTGCGAGGCGACGGGGACGCGGCTGCATGCATAGTGCATGCACAGCATGCAAAATGCTATCATCGCGGGTGCCGAATGTTCAGATACGCGATGTCCCTGATGACACGCACCGCCAGGCTGAAGTCCCAGGCCGCACTGGCGGGCCAATCGCTCAACGAGTATCTGCTCGCGCGGCTGGATGAAGTCGCGCGCTACCCGACGATCCGCGAGCTCGCGGCGCAGATTCGCGAGCTGCCTCCGTACGAGGGGCCGTCGGCAGCCGCGATCATCCGCGAAGAACGCGACAAGCGGTGATTCGTTGTCGACGCGTCCGCGCTCACGAGCTTCCTGCTCGGTCAACCGGCGGCCGTCGAGGCGTTCGCGGAGATCGAGTACGAGCCACTCCATGCGCCCGCGCTCGTCGACACGGAGACGCTCAGCGCGCTCCGTCGGCTGGCACGAGCTGGCGTCGTGACCGATGAGCGTGCCGCGCGGGCCGTCAGGGACCTCGGCGCGACGAGGATGATCCGCTATCCGCACGGCCCGTTCCGTGAACGCGTCTGGGAGCTGCGTCACGAGCTCACCGGCCTACGACGCGACGTACCTGGCGCTGGCGGAACGGATCGACGAATCGGTGCTGCTCACCGCCGACAGCGGGCTGGCCGCCCGGGGGCGCGAGTCCATCGGCGCGGCCCGCGTGCAGGCGATCTAGCGGCCGAGCAGCTCGAGGTCCGCGCGCGTCATCAGCCGGATCAGCTCCTCGAAGCTCGTCTCCGGCTTCCAGCCGAGCACGCGCTCGGCCTTGCCGTAGTCGCCGATGAGATGGTCGACCTCGGCGGGGCGCAGGAACTGCGGGTCGAGCGTGACGTGCTCCTCCCAGTCGCCCAGGCCGGCCTCGTCCCAGGCGATCTCGACGCACTCGCGCACCGTGTGCTCCTCGTTGGTCGCGATCACGAAGTCCTCGGCGACGTCCTGCTGGAGCATCAGCCACATCGCGATCGACGTAGTCCTTCGCGTAGCCCCAGTCGCGCTTGGCGTCGAGGTTGCCGAGCGAGATCCCGTCGCGCAGGCCGTGCTTGATCGCGGCCGCGTGCCAGGTGATCTTGCGCGTCACGAACTCCAGCCCGCGGCGCGGGCTCTCGTGGTTGAAGAGGATCCCGCTCGTCGCGTGCAGGTCATAGGACTCGCGGTAGTTGACGGTGATGAAGTGCCCGTAGGCCTTCGCCACGCCGTAGGGCGAGCGCGGGTAGAAGGGCGTGTCCTCGTTCTGGGGGACCTCGCGGACCTTGCCGAACATCTCCGAGCTGGACGCCTGGTAGAAGCGCGCCTCGGGGCACGCCTCGCGCATCGCCTCGAGGATCCGGGTGACGCCGACGCCGGTGAACTCCGCGGTCAGCGTCGGCTGGATCCAGGAGACCGCGACGAAGCGACATCGCGGCCAGGTTGTAGATCTCGTCGGGCTTCGAGGCGCGCAGCGTGTCGACGAGCGAGCGCTGGTCGAGCAGGTCGCCCTGGTGCAGCGTGATCCGGTCGCGCGATGTGCTCGATGCGGTCGAACTTCTCGGTCGAGGCGCGGCGGACCATGCCGTGGACCTCGTAGCCCTTCTCGAGCAGCAGCTCGGCGAGGTAGGAGCCGTCCTGGCCGGTGATGCCGGTGATGAGCGCGGACTTGGGCATGCGGGCGCAGGGCTCAGACGGACGCGGCGTCGGCGGGGCGCCCTAGCGGGCGATGCCTCGATCCCGGTGCCCGGCCAAGGAATCGCTCGACCGGGCTGACCGACCCGCACCAGTTCGACCTGCGCCCGACGGGCGCCGGCCGCGTCCTGGACCTCGGCTGCGGATCGGCGAAGTACCCCGGCGCTTTCGGCCTCGACATCTCGGCCGACACGGACGCCGACCTCGTCCACGACCTCGACGTCTTCCCGTACCCGATCGAGGACGACGGCGTTCGATCAGATGCTGATGCAGGACGTGCATTGAACACGTCGCCGAGCCCTACCGCCTGTCTGCCGGAGCTGCACCGCATCTGCCCGTCCCGGCGCGCGCATGCAGTTGCGCACGCCGCACTTCTCATCGGTGCTGGCCTACAGCGACCCAACGCACCGCCATTACTTCTCGGCTCTGGCGCATCCGGTCGCTGGCCGAGCCGCGATTCGCGCACTACACCGACGTGCGCTTCCGGGTCGTGCACGTGACGCTGGACATGTGGGCTGCCGTTCCGGCTGCTGGGGATCGCGGCGCTGGCCAACCGCTTCCAGACGCCCTACGAGACCTACTTGGCCTTCCTGCTTCCCGACGATGAACATCCGGGCGGAGTTCGAAGTACTCAAGTAGCGCCCGCGGCACGTCGGGATCAACGCCCTGTTCCTCGACCCGCCGATGGGCGGCGTCGACCTGTATGTGCGCGCGCTTGTCCCGGAACTGGCTCGCCTGGCCAGCGGATACGCGCTTCACCGTCTTCGCGAATCGCGACGGGCGCCGACTACCTTCGCGACGTCGGGCTCGGCGAGGTGGCGACGGTCCGCACCCGCCGCGCGGTGCCGCCGCGGAGGCCGGCTCCATAGCCGAACTCATGGCGCTCGGCGCGTCGGGCGCGGCGGGAGGGATGTGACCTCCTGCACTGCGGTCGCGTTGACCGGACCGCTGCGCCCTCCTCTGCCGCACGTCGTGACGATCGCCGACGTCAGCTGGATCGTCGAGCCGGATCAGTACGAGCGCGCGCAACGCCTGTGGCGCATGGTCGTGCCACGCGTGGCTCGCCGCGCTGATCGGGTGATCGCGATCTCCGAGGGCGGCGGCCGATGACATCGTCGCGCACCTCCGCGTGCCGCGCGAGCGCATCGACATCGTCGGGCTGGGTCATGGGACAGGCGACCGTTCGCAGCCCCGGCGGAGGACCGCTTCGCGCAAGCCATCGCATCCCGCCAGGCCCAATCGTGCTCGGCGTCAGCGCGAAGAAGGCGCACAAGAACCTGATGCGGCTTGTCGGCGCGATCGTCGGCAGCGTTACCGGACGCGGTGCTGGTGCTGGTCGGTAAGTCCACGCCGCACGAGAGCGAGCTGCGTGAGAAGGCGGCAGATCTTGGGATCGCCGAGCGCGTCGTCTTTCCACCCTACGTCGACGACGCGGACCTCGAGGGCCTGTACTCCGCGGCTCGCGCGTTCGTGTTCCCGTCTCTCAACGAAGGGTTCGGGCAGCCCGATGCTCGAGGCGATGGCTCGTGGGGTCCCGGTTGCCACGTCGAACGTGTCGTCGATGCCCGAGGTCGCCGGCGATGCGGCGCTGCTGTTCGACCCCCGGGACGAGCGCGCGATCGCCGCGGCGATCCGGCGGCTCCTGAACGACGACGCCCTGCGCGCCGATCTGATCGCGCGCGGCTACGCGCGTCAGGCGATGTTCACCTGGGCGGCCGCCGCCACAGGGACGCTCGAGAGCTACGCGCGGGCAGTCGCGCTGCGCCGTTAGCCTGCCGCACCGTGACGAACGTCCTCATCGTCCGCGGCCACCAGGCCACGCCGTGGGAGCTGCCGTCCTTGGCCGGAGCCTTGCCGGATCGGTTCGAAGTCTCGTTCCTGCTCACCCGATCCAACACGGCCGACATCGGCGACGTGCCCCTGCGCCCGGTGCCCGTGCGGGCGCTTCGCGACCTGGTCCCACAGGGACGCGTCGGCGAGATCGCGGCGCGCGTTGTGGGTGATCGGTATCTCAGAGGAGCCGAGACCGCCTACTCCCGGGCCGAGATCGTGCATGCCGAAGAGCTCTCCTACTGGTTTGCGGCTGATGCGGCGCAACGAAAGAAGCGCCATGGCTTCAAGCTCGTGCAGACGGTTTGGGAAACGCTTCCGTTCCTGTCGACGTACCGCAACGGCCGTGCACGCGCGTATCGGAACCAGGTGCTTGCGGCTACCGATCTCTACCTGCCTGCAACTGAACGGGCACGGGACACGCTGCTGCTCGAGGGTGTTCCCGAGGAGCGGATTGAGGTCCTGGCGCCGGGGATCGATCTCGAGCGCTTTCGCGTCCCTCCCGGGTCGACGCCGGCCGAGCACGTCATCGTGTCACCCGGGCGGCTCGTGTGGGAGAAAGGCCACCACGACGTCCTGCGCGCGGTGGCCGCGCTACACCGCGGCCTCGTCACACGCGCGGACGGCAGCGTCGTGCGCCCCCGGTTGCAGATCGTCGGCTCAGGCCCAGAGGAGAAGCGACTGCGGGCATACGCCGATGAACTCGGGCTGCGCAGCGTCGTGGACTTCAGCCACGTCCCATACGAGGAGATGCCCGGCGTATTTGCGCGCGCGTCTGCGATGGTGCTCGCCTCCCAGTCCTCGGCGACGGCCTTCTACCACGTGTTCGACGTGCCGCATGCGTTCTGGGAGGAGCAGTTCGGTCTCGTGCTCGCCGAGGCGATGGCGGCAGGGCTCGCGATCATCACGACGACCAGCGGCGCGATTCCCGAGGTCGTGCGGGGAAGTTCCGCAGCGCTCGTCCCGCCCGGCGATTGGATGAGCATCGCTCGCGCGCTCGCCATCGGCCCCCTCAGCCGTGAGCCCGGAGCGCGCGTGCATCACGGCGAGGAGATTGTCGAGCGTTACTCCACCGCGGCCATGGCTCAGCGGGTTGCCGCGGCCTATGACCGCGTGCTGGCAGGGTGATGCGGGCAGAACCGTGACCGTCTTCGCGCTGGACCTCGACGGCACGCTGATCGACTGCCGGCCGCGCCAGGTCGAACTGACATCGGCCATCCTCGCTGAGCTCGGAGCGCCACCGGTCGATCGCGACGCGCTCTGGGCCTCCAAGCGGGAGGGCGCGACGACGCGCGAGGCGCTCCTGGCGGCCGGGATTCCCGCGCACGTCGTGGAGACCGCGGTGTCGCGGTGGGTCGCGCGGATAGAGGACCCCACGTGGCTCTCCCGCGATCCCGTCCTCGCGGAGACCCCGCGGGCCCTGGCCGCCGTCCGCAGCGTGGGGATGTCGCCCGTCGTCCTGACGGCGCGCCGAGATTCGACGGCCGTCCGTGATCAGGTCGCGCGTCTGGACCTCGACGTCGACGAGGTCGACGTTGTCGACCCGTCCGATTCGATGGCCGCCAAGGCGGACCGCCTCCGCGCGCTGGGCGCGGTCGCGTATGTCGGTGATACGGAGGCCGATGCACGCGCCGCGGCTGCAGCCAGTGTCTTGTTCGCAGCCGTCGGCGGAGGCCAGCGAAGCGAGCGGTTCCTGCGCGCCGAAGGCGTCGCGGACGTCCGCGCGGACGTGTTCGCGGCGGTCACCACGCTGCTGGCACGGATCGCGGCTGGATAGCGTTAGACCATGGACCTCGACCGCCAGGACGAGCAGCAGGCGCTTGACGCCATCGCGTCAGACTCGTGGTACGCCGAAGGCGCCAACGCCGCGCTCGCGCAATACGGCGCTCGTGTCTTCTCACGCTTCTGGCGAGGGCGTTCGTGCCTCGAGCTCGGGCCAGCCGAAGGGCAGATGACGCCTCTCCTCCTCGATGCCTTCGAGCGGGTCGTTCTCGTCGAGGGCTCCGCCGTCTTCGCCGAAGCCCTGAAGAACCGCTTCGCGGACGCCGTCGTGGTGCACGCGCTGTTCGAGGATTTCGCGCCCGAGGAGCAGTTCGACACGATCGTCATCGGCAACGTGCTCGAGCACGTCGACGAACCGCGAGCGCTGCTTGCCGCTGCGCGCGACTGGCTGGCCCCCGACGGCCGGCTGCTCGCGTCGGTGCCGAATGCCCACTCGATCCATCGACAGGCGGCCGTCCTGCTGGGCCTGCTGGACGATGAGCATGCGTTCAGCGAGGCCGATGTCCACCACGGGCACCGCCGCGTCTACGACCCCGACAGCCTGCGTGCCGATGTGCTCGGCGCCGGCCTGTCGATCGAGGTCTTCGGCGGGTACTGGCTCAAGCCGCTCTCCAACGCACAGATCGAAGAGAGCTGGTCGGATGAGCTGCTCGACGCGTACATGACCGTCGGCGAGCGGTATCCCGACATCGCGGCGCAGCTGTACGTCGTCGCGACGCGCTAACGGTTCGACCGCCGGCGGCCGCGTCCTGGACGGCCGGCAATGACGTGGCGTCCGCCTGATCGTCGCTGATGTGAGGCCCCATGGGCAGGCTCAGGACCTCGGCAGCGAGATGCTCCGCCACACGCACCTGATCGGGGTCAACGGGGAGGTCGCGATAGGCGCCTGATCGATGGGGCGCGACGGGATAGTGGATCAGCGTCTCCACGCCGCGGCGCCCGAGCTCCTCGGCGAGCTGATCCCGTTTCGAGTGGCGGATCACGAACAGATGCCAGACAGGATCGGCACCGGGGGTGACGACCGGCAGGCGGACCGTCGCATCACGGAGCCCGTCGAGGTAGCGCGCGGCGGTCTCGCATCGGCGCTGGTTTTCCGCCCGGAGTCGGGCGAGCTTGACCGACAGCATCGCGGCCTGAAAAGCTCGTCGAGGCGCGAGTTGACGCCCAACGCATCGTGGCGGATCCGCGCTTCCGCACCGTAGTTGCGCAGCGTTCGGATCCCGGCTGCCAACCGGTCGTCGTCGGTCGTCACCGCGCCGGGGCGTCGCCGAAGCGCGCCGAGGTTCTGGGCCGGGATAGAACGAGAAGCCCGCCGCGATGCCGAGCGAGCCCGCCGGCCGCCCGCGCCACTGCGCCCCGTGGGCCTGCGCTGCGTCTTCGAGCAGCGGGAGATCGTGGCGCCCGGCGATGTCCGCGATCGCATCCCAGCTGGCCGGCTGCCCATAGAGATGGACGGGCATGATCGCTCGCGTTCGCTGGGTGATTGCGGCTTCGAGGCGCTCCGGGTCCAGCGTGGCCGTGTGCTGATCCACATCCGCCGGGACGGGGGTCGCACCAGCCTGCGTGACCGCCAGCCACGTTGCGATGAACGTATGCGAAGGGACGACGACCTCGTCGCCCTTCCCAACTCCGAGCGCCCGCAGCGAGAGCGTGAGGGCGTCGAGGCCGTTTCCAACGCCGACCGCGTGGCGACATCCGCAAAGCTCGGCGAACTGCGCCTCGAACGATTCGAGTTCCTTCGCCGGGGCCCACGTACCAGCCGGAGTCCACGACCCGCTCGCACGCCGCCAGGAGCTCGCCCCGGATCTCGCGGTTCAGGGCGGCCAGGTCCAGAAACGCGACGGTCGATGAGGACCCGTCGCGTACCAGCCGGACAAAGTCGTCATGGTCGTAGATGTAGTCCTCGCTCGATAGGGCCGCGAGGCAAGCACCGTGCAGACGCTGCCCGACGAGAAGTTGTCCAGTTCACGCCAGACCATGCGGGGGAGGTAGAGCCCGTAGTAGGAGCGGTTGAGTGAAACCGTGCGGCGTGCGTGACCGTCGTCGAGGTTCACGTCGAACGAGCCGGACATCGCGATGATGAGCTGCTCGAGTTGCCAGTGCGCGTGGCCCCCGCGGCTTTCGCCGCCCGGCACGTCGTAGAGGTAGTACACGCGCGCGACAGCGAACGGAACGTGGTTGTGACCTTCGATGAAGGTGAGGTTTCCGCGGGGATCGGCGATCCGCGGCAGCTCGATGATCCGAACGTCGTCGAGAGGGGGCATCACGCGGGAGTGGCTGCGCCGAGCCGCGCGCGCCCGATGCGGACCCGCGCCAGAGCGAGCAGGGATGTGACGAC
>CAWCEB010000202.1:0-5168 GCA_963794105.1 uncultured Actinomycetes bacterium
CCGCCGCCGCGCTGATCCTGCGCCCCACGCGCGGGCGCGTCGCAACGGCGCTGCTCGGCGCCGGCTGCATGATGGTGGTGCTGGGCGTGCCGCCGGTCTTCCAGATCGTCACGCACCTGCCGATCTTCAGCGGCGGACACAACGGCCGGCTGGCGATCCTCGCCCTGCTCTGCCTGGCGCTGCTGGCGGGATGGGGCCTCGACGACCTGCTGGAGCGCCCGCGGCGCGGCGCGATCTGGGCGGCCGCGGCGATCTTCGCGCTGCCGATCGCCTACACCGTCCTGCGCGGGCGAACCGCGCTGGACGCCGTCGGTCAGGGCCTGAAGACCGCGTGGGGCTTTGGCACGCCGCCTGCCGACGAGGCGATCATCCACGCGGCCGCCGTCTGGGAATGGGCGCTGCCCGCCGCTGCGGGCGTCGCGCTGATCGCCCTGATCGTGCTTCGCCGCGCCCGTCGTGACGTGCTCGTGGCGCTCGTCCTGCTCGTCGCCTTCCTCGACCTGGCACGAGCGGGCATGGGCTACAACCCCTCGATCCCGCGCGACGTCGCGACGCAGCCCGACACGCCGGCGATCCGAATCGCGCGCGCGGCGGCCCCGTCGCGCGTCGTCGCGACCGGCGACATCCCGCAGGACGCCCTGCCGATGAACCACGACCTCGCCGAGCCGCGCGGTTATGACCTGCCCGTCGAGCGCCGCTACGACCGGCTCTGGCGCCGCTACCTCTCTCCCGAGTTCGCCACGCAGTCGGGCCCGTACCCGCAGGGCATCCCGCTGTCGCTGCCGACGGTGGATGCCAGGCGCCTGCGGCTGCTCAACCTGCTCGGGACGCGGTACGTGATGCAGCCGCTCAGCGACCCCGTGCTGCACGTGCGCGGGCTGACCCTCGTTCACGACGGGCCCGACGCGCGCCTGTACCGCAGCGCCGGGACGCAGCCGCGCGCCGCCGTGGTTGGGGCCGAGCAGGTCGTCGCGTCGTCCGACGACGCGCTCGCGCGAGTGGCGGCGCCGGGCTTCTCGCTGGCGCGCAGCGTCGTCACCGAATCGGCGATCCCGGGCCTGCCTCAGGGGTCGCACTCGCCGGCTGGAACGGCGCGGATCGTCGAGGGCGACGACCCCGACCGCCTCGACGTGGACGTCTCCGTGCAGCGCAAGGGACTGCTCGTCGTCTCCGACGCCTGGGATCCCGGCTGGAAGGCGACAGTCGACGGCCACGAGGCGAAGGTCGAGCGCGTCAACTACGTCATGCGCGCCGTGCGGGTCGCCCCCGGGGACCACCGCGTCGAGTTCAGGTACCGGCCGTGGAGCTTCACGGCCGGGTGGATCGTGTCGCTGGCGGCGCTCGTCGCGCTGCTCGGAGCGCTGGTGATGTGGCAGAGAAGGACCTGACCCCAGGGCGGTTCGGCGGGCTGGACGCGCTGCGGGCGCTCGCCGCGCTGAGCATCCTCGAGTTCCATGCCGTCGGGATCTATGCGCGCGGATCGGCCCCGAGCGCGTGGACGCACGACTGGGTCGCCCGGCTCGACGTCGGCGTGCCGATCTTCTTCCTGCTCTCGGGCTTCCTGCTCTACCGGCCGTTCGTCCGCGCGCGCGCCGAGACGCGTGCAGCCGAGCGTGCGCGCCTACGCCTGGCGCCGCGTCCTGCGGATCTTCCCGGGCTACTGGGTCGCGCTCGTCGTCGCGGTCCTCGCGCTCGGCCTGTCGGGCGCGCTCGCGCCGCGCTACCTGCTGCTCCTGCAGTCCTACTCGAAGGACACCGTCGCGGGAGGGCTGCCGCAGGCGTGGACGCTGTGCGTCGAGGTCGCGTTCTACGCCTTCCTGCCGCTGTGGGCGGCGCTCGTCCGGCGCACGAACGCGCCCGAGCTGCCGGCGCTGGCCGTGCTGTTCGCCGTCTCGCTCGCCTACAAGCTGGTCGTGCTCGGCGCCGTCGTGGGCGACCACGTCGGCGCGGTCGACCCGTGGATCATCGCGCTGCCCTCCTACTGGGACATGTTCGCGATGGGCATGGCGCTCGCGGTCGTCTCGACGCGCCGCGCGATCCCCGGCCACCCCGCGATGTGGTGGCTCGCGGCCGCCGCGCTCTTCGTCCTCTCGGCGAAGGGCGCGGGGCTGGCACACCCGAGCGTCGAGGGCTTCACGCACACCCAGGTCATGGTCCGCCACTATCTCTACGCCGCGATCGCGTTCTGCGTCCTGGCCGCCGGGCTGACCGGCCCGCGGCCGCTCGACACCGCGCCTCTGCGCGCTCTCGGGCGGATCTCCTACGGCATCTACCTCTACCACCTGACGGTCCTCGGGCTGCTGGGCAAATGGGACCTCGCGAACCTCGAGGACCACGTCCACCCCTACCTCCTGTGGAGCACGTTCGCGATCGCCGGGACGCTCGTGCTCGCCGCAGCCAGCTGGTTCGCCGTCGAGCGCCCGGCGCTCTCGCTCAGGCGCCGGCAGCCCTGGGCACCGCGCCCCTAGGGTCAAGCGCCTTCGCACGGGCGGCCGCTGCCGCCGAGCCGCGCGGGTCGCTGCGCTGCAGCGCCTGGGCCAGCGCGACCCAGCCGACGCGATTGCGCGGCTCGTCACGCGTCACCTTCCGGGCCAGAGAGGTCGCGAACCCGTGGTGCCCAGCGGTCGTCTCGACGGTGGACACGAAGGCGAGCACCGAGCCGTCGCGGCAGTTCTCGACCAAGCGCCGCTGCTGGCGCGCCAGCCCACCGGCGGGCTCGCGGTGGTGGAACAGCGTGGAGATGATCGTCTGCCGCGCGCTCTCGCAGGTGTCGGCGTCGTGCAGCCGCGAGAAGCCGAACACGACCGCGGCGACGCAGACGGCGACAAGGGCGATCCGGAGCGGCATCGGATGCGGACCGTACCCTCACTCGTCGGTGCCCGTGCTCTCCGTGAACTCGCTGCGCAAGCGCTACGGCGCGACCGAGGCGCTGCGCGGCGTCGAGCTTCGAGGTCGGCGAGGGCGAGCTCGTCGGGCTGCTGGGCCCCAACGGCGCGGGCAAGTCGACGCTGACGAAGATCGCCTGCGGCCTGGTGCACGCGAGCGCCGGGACAGTCGCGGTCTGCGGCGCGCCCGCCGGCTCGGAGCCCGCGCGGCGCTCGCTGGGCTACCTGGCCGAGCTCTTCCGCTTTCCCGGCTGGTGCAGCGCCGACGAGGTGCTGGTGCTCCACCAGCGGCTCGCCGGCGGCAAGGGCGACGCATCCGAGCGCCACGAGCTGCTCGACGCTGGTCGGCCTCGGCGGCGAGGCGGCGCGCCGCGTGGAGACGATGAGCAAGGGCATGCAGCAGCGGCTCGGGATCGCGCAGGCGCTGGTCGGCTCGCCGACGCTGCTGCTGCTCGACGAGCCGACGAGCGCGCTCGACCCTGCCGGCCGGCGCACGGTTCGCGACCTGCTGGGAGAGCTGCGCCGCCGCGGCGTCGGCGTGCTGCTGAACACCCACCTGCTCAGCGAGGTCGAGCACGTCTGCGACCGCGTGCTGATCCTCGACCGCGGCGCGGTCGTCGCCGCGGGCGCGCCGGCGGAGCTGACGCGGGCCCGCGGCGTCGCGGTCGAGCTGGCGAGCGGCACGCGCGTCTTCGAGGGCGCCGACCGCGACGACGCGCCGCGGATCGTCGCCGAGCTGGTCGCCGCCGGCGAGCAGGTCTACGACGTGCGGGTGCTGCGGTCCACGCTGGAGGAGCGCTACCTGGAGGTCGTCGCGTGATCCTCGTCGCGCGCCACGCGCTGCGCGAGTCGCTGCGGCGGCGGATCTTCGCCGTCGTGCTCGGGCTGAGCGTGGTCTTCGGCGCGCTGTACGCGTTCGGGCGCGCACGAGCTGTTCAAGGACGTCAGCGGCTTCGCCGACGACGAGTCCGGGCTGGACGCCAAGACGCTCGCGGGCGCGACGATCCTCGGGCTCGCGATGTTCGGCTCGCTGTTCCTGGGCGCCGTGCTCGCCGTGTTCCTCACCGCCGGCGCGGTGCGCGGCGACGCCGAGACCGGGACGCTGCAGCCGCTGATCGTGCGCCCGCTCAGCCGCCGGCGCTACCTCGCCGGGCGCCTGCTGGCCGCATCGATGGTCAGCGCCGGGTACGTCGCGTTCGCCTACCTGCGGCGCCGTGCTGCTGACCGGAGCGATCGGCGGCTGGTGGCCCGACAACGTCGCTCGGCTCGCTCATCCGCCTCAGCGGCGCCGCCGTCGTCATCTCCGCGCTCGCGCTGCTCGGGCTCGGTCTTCCTCACCGCCACGGCGAACGGGATCGCGGTGCTGATGATCTACGGCGCCGGGCTGCTCGCCGGGCTGCTCGGCGAGATCGGGGACGCGATCCCCTCGCACTCGCTGCAGCGGATCGCGGACGTCGCCTCCTGGGCGCTGCCGTTCGAGCAGCTCTATCGAGACGCGCTGCGCGAGCTGGTGGGCTCGGCCCACGGCGTCACCGGCGCGATCATCCAGCTCGGGCCGCTCGGCGGCTCGCACGACGCCGGCCCGCTGCTGCTGCCGTGGGCGATCGCGTACGTCGCGCTCGCGATGCTCGCGGCCGGGTTCGCGTTCGCCCGTCGCGACGTGTGAGGATCAGCGACATGGCACGCCTCCCCTACGCCGACATCTCCGAGCGGATTCCCCAGCTCAACATCTTCAAGCTGCTCGCCAACGCGGAAACGGCGTTCAGGCCGTTCTTGGCGTACGGCCTCGTGCTGCTGCGCGACCTCGAGCGTCGATCCCGTCGTGCGCGAGCAGGCGATCCTGCGCGTCGCGGCGCTCACGCCCGGCGCCGAGTACGAATGGGTCCAGCACGAGGCGATCGGCCGCGCCGTCGGCATGACCGACGAGCAGATCCAGGCCTGCCGCAGCGGCGACGCGGACGACCTGGTCCTGCGCTTCACCGAGGAGGTCGTGCGCGACGCCTCGCCCAGCGACGAGACGTTCGCCGCGATGGCGCAGCGGTTCCCGCCCCGTCAGATCGTCGAGCTGCTGCTCGTGATCAGCCAGTACATGGGGCTGGCGCGCATCATGGCGACCGCGCAGATCGACCTGGACCCGCCGGTCGGCCCGGCGCTCATCGACGGGTCCTGACCTCGTAGGCGCCGAAGCGCGCGACCGGGCTGAACGCGCGTCGCAGGTGGGCGTCGAGGATGTGCGCGCCCGACGAGCGGCCGGCGGGGTTGTCCTCGCGCAGCGTGGCCCGG
>CAWCEB010000203.1:0-16838 GCA_963794105.1 uncultured Actinomycetes bacterium
CCACAGCGCCTCCACCCCGAGCGTCACGAGATGCTCGAGCCGGCTCCGGATCCCGGGAAGGTCCCCGACCCCATCCCCGTCCGCGTCGGCGAACGACCGCGGATAGATCTGGTAGATCGCGCCGCGCTGCCACCAGGCCAGGTCCATGCGCGCGTGCTACCCGCGTCGGTTTACCGCCAACAATCGGTCGGATCCACTCCCTTCTCGCGTCTCGGGCGCGGCCCGACACTGCGGGCATGCCCCTCGACATCGACGCCCTCGAAACCAGCTTCGACCTCATCGCGCCACGCGGGGACGAGCTCACGGACATCTTCTACGCGCGCCTCTTCGCGGCGGCGCCGTCCGTCAAGCCGCTGTTTGCCGGCACCGACCTGCGCCGCCAGAAGGCGATGCTGCTCGCAACGCTCGTCCTGCTGCGCAAGTCCCTGCGCGACCTCGGCGCCATCGTCCCGAAGCTCCACGAGCTCGGCGCCCGCCACCTCGCCTACGGCGCCGCGCCAGAGCACTACCCGGTCGTTGGCGAGGCCCTCATCGCCTCGATGGCCGAGGTCGCGGGCGACGCCTGGCGAGCGGAGTACGCAGCAGCGCGTGGGCGACCGCGTTCGCCGTCGTGGCCGGCGCCATGCTCGAAGGAGCGACTGCGGCAGCGGTCCGTACCGCCGCGTGACGCGGTCAGATCCCCCGCTGCCGAGCGGCGGCCGCCGTCACAAGCGTGGTGGTGGTGGTGGTGTGCCCCTTGACCGGATTGACGGTCCAGTCGGGGTGGCCCGGCATCGCCGGCGTCTTGGTGCCGTAGACCCAGTCGCGCAGGAACACAGTGAGATCCTGCCCGGAAACCGAGGACGCGAGCGCGATGAAGTCGTCCGTCGACGCGGACCGCCCTGCGTAGCGCTGCAGCCATGTCCGTTCGAGCTTGTCGAACGCCGTCGTGCCGATCTTCTGGCGCAGCGCGTACAGCACGAGCGCCCCGCCGTGGTAGACGTTGTAGCTGTATTGGACCGCGTCGGTGTTGTTCAGCGGTAGCGCCACCGGCCCGAAGTCGCTACGCCATTCGTCGCCGTGGGCGTACACGGCGCGCATGAGCTCGTCGAACGTCGCGTAGCCCTGGGGTCGGGGTAGTAGGCCGTGTCGCCCTCGAGCTGGCCGGTGCTCTCCGCGTAGAGGAACTCGTACCAGGTGGCGTGGCCCTCGTTGAGCCAGATGTCGCTCCACGAGGAGGGCGAGACGTTGTCGCCGAACCACTCGTGCGACAGCTCATGAAGCATCGTCGGGTCCCAGACGGCCTTGCCGTAGCTGCTGAAGAAGACGTTGGGGAATATCGAAAGGGTCTGCGTCTCGAGCGAGAACCCGAAGTCGGGAGTGACGACCAGGATCCCGTAGCGGCTGAACGGCAAGGCGCCGACGCGCGACTGCATGAAGTCCAGCTGCGATGGCTCGAGCGCAAAGGCGGGCTGGAGGGAGGCGGTCAGGCTGGGCGCGCTCGCGTCGCGCAGGATCACGGGGCCATCGCGTCGCGGGGTGCCGAGGTCCCAGTTGCCCACGGCGATCTGAGTCAGCTCGGTCGCCATCGGCTGGTCCATCGTGTAGATCCAGTTCGTGCGCCCGTTTGCGGTCGAGTGGCTGACCTCCTCGCCGTTGGTGATCGCCTTCGTCCCCGCCGGGACGTCGATCGTGAACCTGAACGTCGCCTTGTCGCGCGGGTGGTCGTTGCAGGGGTAGATCAGGTGGGCGCCGTAGGGCTGCGGTGCCATGGCCGACCCGTCAGGGGTCTTGAAGAACACCGTCGACGTCGCCTTGCTGCTCGCCGTGGTGGGGACGGCCACGAACTGCGTGACCTTCACGGTGAAGGCCTGTCCATCGGGCAGCGGATCGTTCGGCGTGATGATCAGTTCCTCGTCCTTGCGCGTGAAGGCCGCCGGCGCGCCGTTGACCGAGACGCCGCCGACGCTCTTGCCGCCGAAGTCGAGGTCGAACCGCGACAGGGACTGCGTCGCGCGGGCGAGGATCGTCACGTCGCCCAGCACGCTCTGCGAGGGATCGCTCGTCGCGTAGCGCAGGTCGAGGTCGTAGTGCTGAACGTCGTAGCCACCGTTGCCGAGGCTCGGGTAGAGGCGGTCCCCGATCCCAACAGACCCTGGGGTCGGCTCCGCGGATGCGGCGGTTGCGGCAACGAACAGCGCCCCGAGCAAGCCGGCCATGACGGCCGTCCTCCGAATAGCGGCCATGTGACCCTCCTTGGCGGTCGCAGGCGATCCTACGCGCGTCGGCTGGTGCTTGCCTAGGCCGTGACGACAAACGCCCAGAGCGGTCCCGGCCGCCCGCCGGGAAGTCCCACTGCCCGAGAATCTGCCCGCGTAGCATCCATGCGTATGAGACGGTCACATCGCAGCGTCGTCGAAACCCAACCGGTACGCGCGACCGGCTTGACGCTCTCCGGTCCCAGCCTGCGCGGCCCGACCGCGATCGCGTCGCTCGCGATCGGCGCCACCGCGATCGGCGCGCTCGCCATCGGCCGCCTCGCGATCGGCAGGGCGACCATCAAACACCTGGCCATCGACGAGCTCGAGGTCCGCCGCCTCCGCGTCGAGGACCTCGAGGTCGTCAACGAGAAGCGCGGGACCTAGACCGGCGCTCCCTCCTCGGCCAGCGCTGCGGCAGCGATCGCCGCCGCGACGAACTCCGGCGCGGTGGCTCAGCTCATCGGGTAGGCGAGCCGAATAGGTGCTCGCAAGCGTCAGGTCTCGCCGCGCCCGCGCGAGATAGCGATCTCGCCCGTGCGCATCATCTCGATCAGGCCGAACGGCCGGACCATCTTCTCGAATGCCTCGATCTTGTCGGTCGTCCCCGTGATCTCCACGATCATCGACCGCCGCGTCACATCGACCACCTTGCCGCGGAAGATCTCGCAGATCTGCATGACCTCGGCGCGCTGGGCGCCGTCCGCCGCCAGCTTGAACAGCGCCAGCTCGCGGGCGACCGTGTCGGTCGGCTCGAGATCGCGGATCTTCAGGACGTTGACCAGCTTGTGCAGCTGCTTGGTGACCTGATCGATCGGGTGCAGCGCACCGTCCAACGTCAGCGTGATCCGCGAGAGGTGCTCGTCGTCGGTCGGACCGACCGTGAGCGTGTCGATGTTGAACCCGCGACGGGCGAACAACCCCGAGATCCGCGTCAGGACACCCGGCTTGTTCTCGACCAAGATCGACAGGACGTGCTTGCGGCCGGTGTGCATCCCACCGGATGCCTCCAGCTCCTCCAACGACAGGAGTTCCTTGGTGCCTGGCTCGCCCATGCCTCAGCCCACCATGTCCCGCGCGGCCTGGCCGGCGGGGATCATCGGGTACGTGTTCTCCTCGCGGGTGACGCGGACGTCGACCAGCACGGGGCCGGGCGTCGCGATCGCCTCCTTCATCCCGTCGACGAGCGTCTTCTTGTCCTCGAGGCGCATGCCCGTCGCCCCGTACGCGTCGGCGAGCTTCACGAAGTCGGGGAACTCGCCGGTATCGACGTGCGAGTAGCGCTTGTCCCAGAACAGCTCCTGCCACTGGCGGACCATGCCCAGGTAGCCGTTGTTCATGATGAACACCTTGATGTCGATGCCCTCCTGGGCACACGTCGCCAGCTCCTGCATGTTCATCTGAACCGAGCCGTCGCCGGCGATGCAGACGACGGTCTCGTCCGGGCAGCCGACCTTCGCACCCATCGCCGCCGGCAGGCCGAAGCCCATCGTGCCCAGGCCGCCGGAGTTGATCCAGCGGCGCGGCTTGTTGAAGTGGAAGTACTGCGCGGTCCACATCTGGTGCTGGCCGACGTCGGAGGTGACGATCGCGTCGCCGCCCGTCGCTTCGTAGACGGCCTCGATCATCCGCTGGGGCTTGATCTCGGAATCCGTCGAGTCCTCGTACCGGAGCGGGTGCTTCTCGCGCCAGCCGTTGATGCGGGTCCACCACTCCTCCAGGCGCGACGAATCGGCCCCGAGAGCGGCGTACTCGACGATCAGCTTCTCGAGCACGTTCTTGGCGTCACCGACGATCGGGATGTGAGCCGGGACGTTCTTGGAGATCTCGGCCGGATCGACGTCGACGTGGATGAACTTCGCCCGCGGGGCGAACTCGGAGAGCTTGCCGGTGATGCGGTCGTCGAAGCGCGCTCCGATCGCGACGATCAGGTCCGCCTCGTCCATCGCGTAGTTCGCGGTGCGCGTGCCGTGCATGCCGAGCATGCCCAGCCACTGGTCGTGCGGCGCCGGGAACGCGCCCAGCCCCATGAGGGTGCAGGTCACCGGGAAGCGATCGCTCGTGGCGAACTGCGTCAGCTCCGCCGCGGCGTTGCCGTTGATCACGCCACCGCCGACGTAGAGCACCGGCCGCCGCGCACTCGCGATCGCCTTCGCCGCCTGGCGGATCTGCTTCGTGTTGCCCTCGATGGTCGGCTGGTAGCCCGGCAGGTGCACGTCGCTGACCGGCTCGTACGGGATGTCGGCGCGCGACAGGTCAACGGGGATGTCGACCACGACGGGGCCGGGGCGCCCGGTGCGGGCGAGGTGGAACGCCTCGTGGATCGCGCGCGGGATCTCGAGCGGCGACTGGATCATGAAGCTGTGCTTCACCGCGGGCATGGTGATGCCGAGGATGTCGGCCTCCTGGAAGCCGTCGGTCCCCAGCAGGTCCGTGCGGACCTGGCCGGTGAGGAACACGACCGGGGTCGAGTCCATCATCGCGTCCATGATCGGGGTGACGAGGTTCGTCGCCCCCGGGCCGCTCGTGCCCAGCGACACGCCGACCTTGCCGGTCGCGCGCGCGTAGCCCTCGGCGGCGTGGCCGCCGCCGGCCTCGTGGCGCACCAGGACGTGGTGGATGCCGGCGTCGACGAACGCGTCGTAGGTCGGGAGGTTCGCGCCTCCGGGGAGCCCGAATACGACGTCGACACCTTCTGCCTTCAGGCACTCCATCACGGCGTCAACCGCTCTCATGCGCGACCTCCTCTCTGCAACAGCTCGTAGGGATGCGAAAAAAGGCCGCCTGGGCGGCGACCCTGTGCGAGTGTATCGCGCGATGAGCGCCTATTCCGAGGCCAATCGAGCGATGTGGGACGAACGCGTGCCCATCCACGTCGACGGCGAGTTCTACGACCTGGAGGGCTTCGTTCGCGGCGGCTCGTCGAACCTGCCGTTCGAGGTCGACGAGCTCGGCGACGTCGAAGGCCGGTCGCTCGTACACCTGCAGTGCCACATCGGCAAGGACACGCTGTCCTGGGCGCGGCGCGGCGCGCACGTCTCGGGCCTGGACTTCAGCGCGCCCGCGATCGAGGCGGCCCGGACGCTCGCCGGGCGCATCGGCGTCGAGGCCGATTTCGTGGTCAGCGACCTCTACGACGCGCCCGAGGCCCTCGGCCACCGAACGTTCGACATCGTCTACACGGGCCGCGGAGCGCTGAATTGGCTTGCCGGACATCGAACGCTGGGCGAAGGTGGCGGCGTCCCTGGTGGAGCCCGGTGGCGTCCTGTACGTCAGCGAGTTCCACCCGTTCACCCACGTCTTCGCCGACGCCGACCTGACCGTCGCCTACGACTACTTCCACGACGAGCCCGTCGTCTGGGACGAGCCCGGCACCTACGCCGACATGACCGCCAAGACGGTCAACAACCGCTCATATGAGTGGAACCACGGGCTCGGCGCCGTGGTCAGCGCGATCATCGACGCCGGCCTGCAGATCGAGTTCCTGCACGAGCACGACATCACCGAGTTCGAGCGCTGGCCGATGCTCGTGCGCGGCGACGACGGCCGCTACCGCCTGCCCGAGGGCACGCCGTCGCTGCCGCTCATGTACTCGCTGCGGGCCCGCCGACCGGCGTGACCGGCGCCTCGGGGTACTCGAGCTCGCAGCCACAGCGCGTGCAGAGCGCCTCGTAGATCTTGCAGCACTTGCCGCAGTTGGGGCACTCGCGCTCGGGCTCGTCGATCTCGTAGCGGTAGAGCACCGCGGCGATCAGCCCGATCACCGGCACGATCGCGCTGATCATGAACCACAGGAAGAACGAGCTGCCCTTGATCCTGCCGACGACGCCCCCGGCCAAGCCGAAGAAGAACGCGATGATCACGTAGAGCAACGACGCCTCTTACAGGAGCACGCGAAGCGCCCAGATGACCGCGATGATCGCCACGATCACGACGATGGTGCCGGCGACCGCGGCGGCGATGCCGACGATCACCTTCAGCAGGACGTATGCCGCTAGGGCGAGGACCAGCGCGGCGATGATGCGGGATCCGAACGAGGGTCCGGCCTTCTCTTCCATACAGCCATGGTACTCCCGCCGACACGCGCCAATCGGTAACGGCGGACCGCCGGCGACGGCAGCGGGCGCTGGGATTCCTCGACGAGGACGAGCTTGCGGACGGGTCGGCTCATAGCAGGCATGGTGCCCGCCGAACGGGGCGCGGGCCACTGCCCGGCGGTCGGAGATTCAGCGCGGCGTCTTGGCCGCTCGGTCGAGCGCGGGGCGCATCGGGGCGCGCATCCGAGCACGAACGCGGCGTGGCGCCCCGACGAAGGCGAGGTTCGCCACGGTGGCGAAGCCCTGCTCGTCCGAGCGCAGCGCGAGCAGCAGGTGTGCGATGCGATCGGCGCTCGGCAGATCGGGCTCGTTCACGCGCACGCAGAAGCACCAGATCTTCCGGCCGCGAACGAGCATCGCGCCCGCCTCGCCGACCAGCCAGGTGCCGAGCCCGCCGCGCTCGATCACGAGCCCGGTCTCGGCGTGCAGCGCGCGCGCCTCATGCCCGACGAGGTCCCCGAGCAGCCCGAGCGCGGTGTTCTCCGCGGCGGCCGTCGTCTTGGGCCGCGGCCGCACGACATTGGCCCCGCGCTGGGCGTAGAGCGCGGGGATGATCCACGCGTGCGCGAGACACGCGAGCGCGACCGGCGTCGCCGCCCAGGACAGCCAGCACAGCAGCGCCGCCGTGCCGACGAACGGCACGACATGCGCGACCGTCGTGAGCGTCCACAGGCGCCCGCGGCGGTCGAGCCGGTCCCCGTCGGCCCGCGGTCGCCAATAGACCGCAGACGCCTCGGGGAGAACGGTCGGATCAGCCGCCACTGATCGGCAGCCGCAGGATCACGAGCGGCGCGTCCACCGGCAGCTCCTTGACCTGCTCGGCGTGGCCCTCGCCGGTCGAGACCATCCCGAAGTAGCCACGGTCGAGCTCCTCGCGGAACGCCTCGACGGCAGCCTCAACCGAAGCCGGGTCGTCGGTCGTCCACTCGGCGAGCGTCGTGTGGCCGGTCTGGTCCATGCGGACGAGCTTCGACATGCGGGCCTCCTCAAGTCGGGGTCGAGCCCCGATGGTACGCCTCAGAGACCCAGTTTCGAACGAACCAGGCGCGTGACCTCTCCCCCGTCGGCGCGGCCCTTCGTCTCGCGCATGACGTGGCCGATGATCACGCCCATCGGCTTCATGTCGCCGGAGCGCAGGCGCTCGGCGATGTCGGGGTTGGCGGCGAGCGCGCTGTCGATCGCTCCGTCGAGCTCCCCGCTGTCCTCCATGGCGCCGAGGCCCTCGGACGCGACGATCGCGGCCGGGTCGCCGCCCTGCGCGACGAGCTTGTCGAGCACCTGGCGGGCGCCGGCGTTGGTGACCTTCTTCTCGCTCACCAGCCCGACGAGCTGCGCGAGCGCCGCGGGCGAGACCTTCGAGGCCTGCGGGTCCTCGTCGCCGAGCCGCGCGGTCAGCTCGTTCGTCACCCAGTTGGCCAGCGGAACGGGCTCGGGTGGGTGGGATCCGTTTCCCTCAAGGGCCTGTTCGTAGAAGTCGGCCAGCTCGGTGCGGAACGCGAGCAGCTTCGCCGTGTCCGCGGGGAGGCCCAGCTCGGACTCGAAGCGCTCCGCTCGCGCCGCCGGCAGCTCGGGCAGCGCCGACCGGGCGGACTCCAGCAGCTCCTCGGTGATCGCGATGGGGATCAGGTCCGGCTCGGGGAAGTAGCGGTAGTCGTGCGCCTCCTCCTTGGAGCGCAGCGACGTGATCGCGCCACTCGCCGGATCGAAATGCAGCGTCTCCTGCTCGACCTTCCCCCCGCCCTCGACGATCTTCGTCTGGCGCGCGATCTCCGCCTCGATGCCGCGCTGGATGAAGCGGAACGAGTTCATGTTCTTGAGCTCGGTCTTCGTACCGAGCTCCTGGCTGCCGGACGGCCGGATGGAGATGTTGGCGTCGCAGCGAAGCGAGCCCTCCTCCATGTTCACGTCGCTGACGCCGAGCCGGCGCAGCGTTGCGCGCAGCAGGCGCAGCCACTCGGCGGCGGTCTCCGCGTCGCGCAAATCGGGCTCGGTGACGATCTCGGCCAGCGGCGTGCCACCGCGGTTGAAGTCGACGATCGAGGCCTCGGAACCGTGGATGCGCCCGCTCGAGCCGGCATGGATGAGCTTCGCCGCGTCCTCCTCGAGGTGCACGCGATGGATGCGAACGTCGCCCAGGTGGCCGCCGCGGCAGAGCGGTTCGTCGTACTGGCTGATCTGGTAGCCCTTGGGCAGGTCGGGATAGAAGTAGTTCTTGCGGTGGAAGATCGACTTGGGCGCCAGCTCGCAGTCGAGTGCCAGGCCGATCATCAGGCCCAGGCGGATCGCCTCCGCGTTGGCGACCGGCAGCGCGCCGGGGAGGCCGAGGCAGACCGGGCACGTGCGCGTGTTCGGCGGCTCGCCGAAGCTGAGCTCGCAGCCGCAGAACATCTTCGTGCGCGTGGCGAGCTGGACGTGGATCTCCAGCCCGATGACCGCCTCGTAGCTCACGACCGTGCCGCGCTCCCGTCGAAGCCGATCGCCTGCTCGAGCGCGAAGGCGGCGTCGAGGATCCTGTTCTCGCTGAACGCCGGGCCGGCGAGCTGGAAGCCGACCGGGCGGCCGTCGCTGAGCCCGTTCGGGATCGAGATCGCCGGCATGCCGGCGAGCGACATCGGCACCGTGAAGTAGTCGTTGAGGTACATCGCGAGTGGGTCGTCGGCCAGCTCGCCGAGCTTGAAGGCGGTCGTCGGCGCCGTGGGCGTCACGACGAAGTCGACGCTCTCGAAGGCGTTCTTCAGGTCGTCGGCGATCTTGGTGCGTACGCGCTGCGCGCGGCCGTAGTACGCGTCGTAGTAGCCGCTCGACAGCGCGTAGGTGCCGAGCATGATCCGGCGCTTGACCTCGGGTCCGAAGCCGTCGTGCCGCGTACGCGTGTACATCGACATGAGGTCCTCCGCGTCCTGCGCACGCAGCCCGTAGCGGACACCGTCGAACCGCGCGAGATTGCTCGACGCCTCCGCCGGCGCGATCACGTAGTAGGCGCTGATGCCGTGGTCGGCGTGCGGCAGGTGGCAGGTCTCGATCGTCGCGCCGAGCTCCTCGGCGAGCTTCAGGGTGCGCTCGTAGGCCTCCATCACGCCGGGCTCGACGCCGTCGGTCGAGAGGTCGTCGGGGCGGCCGAGGCGGATTCCGTCGAGGCGCTCGGACCTCGGCAGCGCGATCTCCTCGGGGTGGCCGATGCTCGTCGCGTCGCACGGATCCTTCGACGTCATGTGCCGGAACAGCAGCGCCGCGTCGGTGACGTCGCGCGTCAGCGGCCCGGCGCCGTCCAGCGACGAGGCGAACGCGATCATCCCGTAGCGGCTGCACGACCCGTACGTCGTCTTGAGCCCGACGATCCCGCACATCGCGGCGGGCTGGCGGATCGAGCCGCCGGTGTCCGTCCCGATCGCCCACGGCGCCGAGCCCGCGGCGACTGCCGCGGCGCTGCCGCCGCTGGAACCGCCCGGGACGCGCTCGCGGTCCCACGGGTTCTGCACCGGGCCGAAGGCGGAGTTCTCGTTGGACGAGCCCATCGCGAACTCGTCCTGGTTGGTCTTGCCCAGCAGCGGCGCCCCGGCGCGCTGGAGGCGCTCGACGACGGTCGCCGTGTACGGGGGCTTGTAGCCCTCGAGGATCTTGGAACCCGACTGCGAGATCACGCCCTCGGTGCAGAACAGGTCCTTGACGGCGAGCGGCACGCCACCGAGCTCGCCGCCGGAGGCGTTTGGCTCCTCGGCCACGTACAGGTAGGCATTGAGCTCGTCCGCTGCGGCGGCGTCGCGGTACTCGGCGAAGAGCTCGCCGGCGGAGATCTCGCCCTCGCGGACGCGCGCCGCGGCCTGCGCGGCGGTGAGGTCGCGAATCCCGAGCCCAGCGGACTGTCCATGAGAGCGCGTCATCCGGTTGTGGGCAGACCCCGGTGGGGTCTCACGCGTGCGCCTGCGGGCTCGGGACGCGGAAGCCGTCGTCGGCGATGTCGGGCGCGTTGGCGAACGCGACCTCGCGCGGCAGCGAGGGCCGCGGCTCGTCGGGGCGCAGCGCTCCGGTGACCTCGACGACGTGGGACGTCGGCGGCACGCCCTCGAGGTCGAGCTCGGCGATCTTCTCGATGTGGCCGAGGATCTTCGACATCTCGGTCGTCATGCGACCGACCTCGTCGTCACTCAGCTCGAGCCGCGCCAGGCGCGCGACGTGCAGGACCTGCTCGCGGTCGATCATCCGGCGCCCAAGTCTAGGCGGGGCCGGACTGAGGGGACTGTCCCCTCAGTCCGGTGGTCAGGTCAGGCGACGCTCGGGCCCGGCGGCGGCGAGGACGGCTCGTCCTCGTCATGGACGACCGTGGGCCCAGCGGGGCCGCTGGCCGGCGGGTCGGGCGCCGCCGGCGGCGCGGGCGGCTCCGGCTCCGGAGCGGGCGCGGGCGCGGGATCGGGCGCCGGCGCCGGCGCAGGCGGCGCGGGTGTCGGGGGCTGCGGCGGCGGCGCCGGTTCGCTCACCGACGTGGCCGCGGCGGGTGCGGCGGGCGGCGGTGCGGCAGGCTCGCCCCCGGCGGTGCTCGACGTCGCGCGGTCCGGGACCGACGCGGCCTCCGCGCGCATCGTGTCCACGCCACCACCGGCCTGGACAGCGCCGTAGGTCAGGGCGATGAGCAGCAGCAGCCCGAGGTACGCGCCGTACTCGACGTTGATGAAGTCGTTGGGGCCCGGCTGGTTGATGATCCGCCACAGCACGATCAGCGTCGTCAGCGCGCCAAGGGCGGCGACGACGAGCGGCAGGCTCACCGGCAGGTTCGCGCTGCGCGCCATCACGCGCATCCCGACCATCACGAGCGCCGCGACGACGGTGACGAAGATCAGCAGGTCGGTCGTGCTGAACGACTGCCACGCGTTGACCGACGTATCGACGCCGAATTTGTTGGCAGCTGCGGACAGCTCGCCGCTGATGTTCGCGCTGTACCAGTTCAGGAACATGTCGATGAGCAGCAGAACCGCCGCTGCTCCTGCGATCTGCTCCCCTCTGCTCAGCCGATTGACGTCCACGGACTCTCCTCCCTCGGGGTACTGGTCGGCGCGAGTGTACGCCGGGGTCCGGAGGGAACTCAGGGGCCGGGAACGGGGCGCGCGGGCGGCGGCGTGTACGCGCTCTCGGGAGCGCCGGTGCGCTCGTCGGCCATCGTGATCCAGGCGCCTACGACGATCAGCGCGAGCGCCACGAGGCCGAGGTAGCCGGCCGCCTGGATGCTGACCGCCGTGTTGCCCAGGCCGAGATCGAGGTCCGGCTGGGTCAGGAGGACGCGGATCAGCGCGATCGGCAGGATCACGATCCCGAGCGCCGCGGTCGGTCACGGCCGAGCCCACGATGATCGCGGGCTTCGCGCGCGCGACCGTGGACACGACCATCACGAGCGCCACGGCGACCAGGGCGACCAGCAATGCGATGAGCGCCCATCCGAGCGACGACCAGCCGCTGCGGCTGACGCCGGCGCCCTCGAACCAGTCGGCGAACAGGAGCACGAACAGCCCGATCGCACCGACCGCGGTCAGCGCCTCGCCCACGCGGATACGGCTCATACGGCGGCCCCCTGGCGCGCCGCGATCTGTGCGGCCTTCAGCGTGTTGCGCAGCAGGCAGGCGACCGTCATCGGCCCGACGCCGCCCGGGACCGGCGTGATCGCGGCGGCGACCTCGGCGACCTCGTCGAACGCGACGTCGCCGGCGATCCCATCGTCCGTGCGGTTCAGACCCACGTCGATGACCACGGCACCGGGCTTGACCCAGTCGCGCGTGACCATCCGCGGCCGTCCGACCGCGGCGATCAGCACGTCCGCGCGGCGGCAGACCGCCGGCAGGTCGCGCGTGCGCGAGTGGCACGTCGTCACGGTGGCGTTGGCGCCGAGCAGCAGCTGGGCCATCGGCTTGCCGAAGAGGTTCGAGCGCCCGATCACCACCGCCTCGGCGCCCTCCAGCTCCGCGCCGGCCTCTTCGAGCAGCAGCATGACGCCCTCGGGGGTGCACGACCGCAGGCCTTCGCGCCCGAGGGACAGCAGGCCGACGGAGATCGGCGTCAGCCCATCGACGTCCTTGCCTGGGTCGACGAGGCCGGTCAGCTTCACGCCGTCCATGTGGGGCGGGACCGGGAGCTGGCAGAGGATCCCGTTGACCTCGTCGTCGGCGTTCAGCCGCTCGATCAGCGCGATCACCTCGTCCTCGGCGGCATCCGCCGGCAGGCGATGGTCGAAGCCCTGGATGCCGACCTCGGCCGATGCCTTCTGCTTGCCGCCGACGTAGACGGCGCTGGCGGGATCGTCACCCACGAGGATCGTCGCGAGGCCGGGAGCCCGGCCGTGCTCGGCGACGAACTCCTGCACGCCGGTCGCCACCTCCGCGCGCACCCGCGCCGCCACCGCCTTGCCGTCGATGATCTTCGCTGCCATTCGGCCCGCGATCCTACGCGCCGCGCTTCGTGATCGGCGCGTACTCGGCCATGAGCTTGCGCTCACTGCCATCCGAGGCGAAGCGCACGACGACGATGCCGCCGGGCTCAACCGACGTGATCACCCCGTCACCGAACGCGGCGTGCACGACGTCGTCCCCGATGCGGAAGTCAGACGCGGGCGCGTTCGCCGATGAGCCGCCCCACGACATCGCGCGCGGGCGGATGGCCGTCGCCGGCTCGCGCCCCCACGAGGTCATCGCGGACCCCTGGCGGTCGACGAGGTCCGGCGGGATCTCGTTGAGGAAGCGGCTGGCCAGCCCGATCGACGCCGCGCCGAACACGTTGCGGCGCCGTGCATGGGTCATCGTCAGGTCGCGCATGGCACGCGTGATCCCGACGTAGCAGAGCCGCCGCTCCTCCTCGAGCGAGCCCTCCTCGACGGAGCGCGAGTGCGGGAACACCCCCTCCTCGCAGCCGATGATGAAGACGATCGGGTACTCGAGGCCCTTGGCGTTGTGCAGCGTCATGAGCGTCACAAGGCCCTCGTCGTCGCGGCGCGTGTCGGCGTCGCTCAGCAGCGAGGTCGCCTGCAGGAAGACGTCGAGCGTGTCCTCGCCCTCCTCGGCGCGGGCGTCGAACTCGCGTGCCGCCTCCACGAGCGCCTCGAGGTTCTCGATGCGGCCCTGCGCCTCGATCGTGCGCTCGGCCTCGAGCGCCTCGACGTAGCCGGTCTCGTTGAGCAGCGCCTCCAGCAGGTCGCCGACCGGCACCTGCTCCTCGACGCGCGCCCGCAGGTTCGCCATGGTGTCCATGAAGCGCCCGATCGCCTTGACCGCGGCCGTCCCCAGGCCGGGGACCGACTCGGGCGTCTCCGCTGCCTCCCAGATGCTGATCCCGAGCGTCTCCGCGTGGTTGAGCACCCGCGACAGCGAGGTCTGACCGATCCCGCGCTTGGGAGAGTTCGCGACGCGGCCGAACGCGACCGCGTCCTGCGGGTTGGCGAGCAGGTTCAGGTAGGCGATCGCGTCCTTGACCTCGGCGCGCTCGTAGAACTTCGTGCCGCCGACGACCTGGTAGGGCACCTCGGCGCGGACCAGCGTGTCCTCCAGCACCCGCGACTGCGCATTGGTCCGGTAGAAGACCGCGATCTCGTTGCGCGACACGCCCTCGTCGACGAGCCGCTCGACCTCCCCCAGCACGTACCGCGCCTCCGCGTGCTCGTCGTCGAGCTCGCGGACCTTCACCGGGTCGCCCTCGCCGATGTCGGTCCACAGCGTCTTGCCCATCCGCCCGCGGTTGTGGCTGATCACCGCGTTGGCGACGCTCAGGATCGTCTGGGTCGAGCGGTAGTTCTGCTCGAGGCGCACGATCTTCGCCTCCGGGAAGGACTCCTCGAACTCCAGGATGTTGCGTACGTCGGCGCCACGGAAGCCGTAGATCGAGTTGTGGGTGAGGACGCCGTTGGCGACGAAGTTGTGGGTCTGCTCGATGTCGAGGTCGTAGACCCGCGTGCGCAGCGCCACGCGCTCCACCTTGGTCACGACGTCGTAGTGGCCACCCGCAAGGAACATCCTCATGCCGGGACGCACGTCCTTCGCCTCGCAGAACGCAAGCGCCGGCCCCGCGTTGAGCCGGGCGCTGCGGTGCAGCGGGCGCGGGTGGTCGGCGATGAGCGAGTCGGCCCGGATCTCGTGGACCCCGGCGCCGGCGCCGCAGAGGACGAGGTGCGCCGGGCGTCTGTGCTCTCCAGGAACACGAACGTTCGGCTCGCCCGCGAAATGCAGGTGCTCGGGGGTCGAGACCAGCTCTCGCCCCGACGCGAGCGTGACGCGGACGCCCTCCTCCCTCAATGACGAGAACGCCGACAGCACGCGGGCGCCCCGAAGCCGGCCGCTCCCGTAGGACGACAGCACGTACTCCCCGACACGCACGTCCTCGATGCAACGCACCGACCCGTCCGCCATCGTGACCAGCGTCCCCTCGACCAGACACTGGTCGTCATCGCCCACGCAAGCGATGTTCCGGTGTTCGCCGGCGATCAGCTCGAGCATCTTGTACTGCGCGTGATTCGTGTCCTGGTACTCGTCGACCAGCACCTGCGCGAAGGCGCCGGCGTAGCGGGCACGGACCTCCGGGAAGAGCTCCATCACGTTGACCGTGCGGACGAGGAGGTCGTCGAAGTCCATCGCGTTCATGCGGTGGATCTCGCGCTCGTAGATCTCGTAGGCGTCGGCGACGGTCTGCTCGAAGAACGAACCGACGAGCTGGCGGTAGTCCTCGGCCATCCGGAGCTTGTTCTTCGCATCGGAGATCTGATGCTGGACCGCGGCCGGCGTGAAGCGCTTGGTGTCGGCGCCGATGTCGTCCAGGCAGCGCTTGACCAGGCGACGGGAGTCCGACTGGTCGTAGATCGTGAACTGGCGCGTGTAGCCCAGCCGTGGCGCCTCGGCGCGCAGGATCCGCGCGCAGGCCGCGTGGAACGTCATCACCCACATCGACCGCGTCGAGTGGCCGAGCAGCAGCTCCACCCGCTCGCGCATCTCCTGGGCGGCCTTGTTGGTGAACGTGATCGCGAGGATCTCGCCCGCCCGTGCGTGGCCCGAGTGGATCAGCCAGGCGATCCGGTGCGTGAGCACGCGCGTCTTGCCCGAACCCGCGCCCGCGAGCACGAGCAGCGGCCCACCGGGGTGCTCCACGGCATCCCGCTGGGGCTGATTGAGCCCCTCGAGGAGGGTCTCGAGGCGCTCGGCGGCGGCGGCATCGGGCATCGCAGCCATGGTAGTCACGGACCCGGCCCGACCCGCGGCGTACGCTCCCGCCCCTATGGGGCTGAGCGACGACGTCCGCCGCCACTGCGCCGAGGTGGCCGCGAGCGCCCGATCCGTGCGCATCGACGCCGCCGCGCTCGGCGCGGTTCAGCCGGCCGAACCGCCCGAGCTCGACCCGCAGGTCCACTACCTCGAGGGCGACCGCGAGGACGTGGCGCGCTACCTGCTGGCGCTCGACGCGATCAACTTCGGCTCCGGCTGGTTCCCGCTGCTGGAGAAGCGGCCGGGCCTCGCGGGCTACTTCACCGTCGCCTGGAACATGAGCGACGACTGGCGCGCCCGCGGGCCGTGGTCGGCCGCCGACCTGCGGGCGATGACGACCGAGCGGATCGCGACGGCCCTGCGCCAGAACCCCGCGCTCGAGCTGATGAGCCTGTTCGCCCAGGCGCTGCGGGAGTTCGGGCGGCTGCTCGGGGACCGTGATGCGCTCGGCCTCGTCGAAGCGTCCAACGGCTCCGCGCAGGCGCTCGCGGCGACGCTGGCCAACCGGTGCGCCCTGTTCGCCGACCATGGCTTCTACAAGCGCGCCCAGATCGCCGCGAACGACCTCGCGCTCGCCGGCATCGCGCAGTTCGACGACCTCGACGACCTCACGATCTTCGCCGACAACCTCGTCCCGCACGTGCTGCGCTGCGACGGCGTCCTGGTCTACGACGAAGCACTCGCGGCGCACATCGACGGTGGCACGCTGCTCCCCGCCGGCAACGAGGAGCGCGAGATCCGCGCCTGCGCCGTCCACGCCTGCGAGATCCTCGCCCAGCGCACCGGCGTGCCGCCGCGCGTCCTCGACGTCTGGCTGTGGAACCGCGGCCAGGCGCCCGAGTACAAGGCCCGCCCACGGCACCGGACGCGGACGGTCTTCTACTGAGGAGAAGGGTGAGCCGGCGTGGCGGTGGCGAGCGCCGCGTGCGCTTGGGCCCCGCGGCTACGAATAGTTCGAAGTACGGGGGCCCACGCCCGGCGCGGGCGCAACCGAACGCGACTTGGGCTAGCCCCCGGCCGGGTTCGGCCCGCGCACGGGCCACAGCGGGCGGACCTCGCCCTGCTGTGTCTCGGTTCCGCTCAGCTGCGCCACCGCCTCCTCCAGCGCGCCGATCCGCGAGCTGAGGCCCTTCAGCGCGTCCGCGACCGGGTCCGGCAGGTGGACCCAGTCGGCGTCGGGCCCCTCGGGCCGCTTGCCGTCGACGCGCACCGGATGGCCGGGGTTGCCGACGACCGTGGAGTTCGGCGGGGACGTCGTGGATGACGACCGAGTTCGCGCC
>CAWCEB010000204.1:0-5406 GCA_963794105.1 uncultured Actinomycetes bacterium
GTGGCAGGACAGTCGCGTCCAGCGCAGGGCATACTTGCCCTCTCTGATCCATTATTCGGCAGTCCCGCTGCTGCGGTCGCTTAAAATCAACGCCGCACATATGATTTCGGTGCTTCAGGGTTGCTAAAGGCAACCCAGCTCGCCCGAATTGACCGGCCGCAGTGGCCGATTATGCTCTCGCCCGGGCCCGAGCTTGCGCCGCGGCGCGCGTGGTCTTGAACGCGATGCCCTCAACCGCGGCGGCGCCGAGCACCTTGCCCCACGTCGCGTACTTCGTCGTGGGCTTCGGAGGCTCGCGGTCGTCGATGACGCCCCACAGCTGCTCGAAGACCTTCTTGCCCAGGAATCCCGCGAGGAGCCCGAGCACGATGCCAAATGGTTTGTAGATCAGCTTCATCGATTGCCTTTTTCCGCCGACGTGTCGAAGAATATGGGTACCCCGTACAAGGGACAGGAACCCGGGCTATGGATGAGCACGAGCGGCATGACGAGCACCAGGACGCTGAAGAGCTCCTGCGCCGCGCGCTGATCGACGCGGATCGCTCGGCAGCCGTCGCGCTGAAGGTCGAAGGCCTGGCGCTCGCGCAGGCCCTGACCGTCGTCTTCCATGGCCGCAGCGACCTCGGCACGGTGCAGACGTACGTCGCCAACGGCGGTCACGGCGCGGGCGTCGCGCTCGGCGCGGCGGACCTCCTGCGCGTCCCGTGCGATCTGGACCTCGGCGAGGCCGACTCCCTGCCGGAGGCCGAGGAGCTCTACGCCGACCAGGCTCGCGCTCTGCGCGACGCGCTGACCGCGGCCGACACCGTGCTGGCGATCTGGCGCGAGCCGCTCGAGGACCTCACGGAGGGCGAGGTCGCCGTGGACCGCCGCGTCAACCTCCAGATCCGCCTCCCCGCCCACCGGCTGATGCCCGTTGCGCTGGTCGCGCCGGAGAAGCGGCTCATGGTGGCTGCGGTGTGCGGCGCGCGCACGCTGGCGGAGGGCCGCCCGCCGCTCGGCATCGCCTGCGCGCAGCAGGACGTCGCCCACGTCTACCCGCTGCCCGACGACCCCGAGCGCTGCCTGGAGGACTTCGCCGAGCGCGCCGCCGAGCACGCCCGCGGCCTCGCCGAGCGCCTCGAGCGCCAGGAGCAGAGCGTGCGCCGCTTCCTCGAGCTCAGCGGCGAGGACTTCCCCGAAGCCGGATAGCGCGCGCCTTGCCGCGCAGGCCGTCGCGGCCGAGCACGTCGACGGACACCGTCCCGCGCATCCGCGACAGCGGGTCGGCCAGCCTGATGCGGGTCCCGCGGGTGGTCCGGAACACCTTCGAGCCGTCGGCGAGCGCCAGGAGCACCTCGTAGCGCGCGGCCCCGCGGACCCGCTTCCAGGCGACGCGGATCGTGCCCTTGCGGCGGATCGCGCGGATGTGCGCCGGCCTGCCGGGAGCGCGGGCGCGCGGCGCCGTGTAGGACGTGACCGAGACGGTGGAGCCCGGCCCGGCGGCGGTCTCGACCAGGGCCACGATCGCACGCTTGCCCGCACGACCTGGGGCGGGCGTGAAGGCGATCGAGCCCGAGCGCCCGCGCGCGACGCCGATGACGTGCGCGGTCCGCTGGCCGCGCTCGGTGAACGTGACGACCCGGCCGGCGGCGTTCGCGACGCGGTAGGCGAGGACGCGCCGGCTCCCGCGCGGGCGCACCTGGGCCCTGATCGCGAGCTTCGGCAGGCCGGTCGCGGTCGCGATGCTCGTGATCGGCGCCGAGCCGTCCTTGGTGGTGATCGTCCAGCGCCCCGCGGCCGGCTTGCGCAGGGCCACGAGCGTCGTGATGTCGTCGGTGCCTCCGAGCACCAGCGTGTCCTCGGAGCCGCCGGCGTCGACCCCGTTCGGATCGGTCACCGTCACGCTCGGCGCTCCGCCGTCGCCGCGGATCCGGATCATCGCCGCCGGCAGCCCGGCCGGCAGGTCGACCGTCCGGGTCGTATCCGCCGCGCGAGCCTTCGGCGACACCTCCCGGTACCCGCCGTAGTCGCAGGTGAAGAGCTTCAGGTCGGGCACCGAGTCGCCCCAGTTGTAGCCCGCGCCGATCGTCACCGGGATCGTCCCGAAGACGGGGAACGGCACCGGCACGATGCCGCAGAACCCGAGGCCCTTGCTCGAGATGACGGCCCCGACGTCCAGGCACGGGCTGACCTTGACCGAGACGAACTTGAAGCCCACCTCGATGTTGCGCAGGCAGGCGTTCAGCCCGGCCTCGATGTTGAACTTCTTCTGCGTCGCAAAGACGAAGCCCTTCACGCCGCCGGTGAGCTTCAGGAAGCTGATCCCGAAGTCGAACCCCCCCGCCGAACTCGAAGTAGTCGGGGTACATGTAGAGGCCGTAGGAGTTCAGGAGCGGCAGCACGCCGAGCACCGGCACGTGCAGGCTGGCGGTGCCGCCGACGGCAAGGCTGAACGTGTCCAGCGTGCGCCCCGCGAGCGGCGCGAGCTGCTCGCCGACGTCGCTGGGGAACTCGTAGGGCGTGCTCGCAGTGGCGAACGTCCCGAACAGCACCCCGTCCTCGTCGACCACCTCCGCGGAGCTCAGCCCGATCGTTCCCGTCAGGCGCAGCGGGTTGAGCCCCAGCGCCGCGCCGATGTGCGTCAGCAGCACGCTGTGGAACGGCGGGAAGAGGTCGGGCCGGGCCGGCGGCTCGAACGCGACCCCGAAGCCCGCGTGGTCGAACTTGCCGTTCTTCAGCCCGAACCCGAAGTCCGGCGGCGGCTGCGACGCGTCGATCGAGATCGGGCTGCCGGGCAGCGTGACCTTCGCGCCGCCGTTCCACAGGTTCTCGCTCTGGATGTACTTGAACGACAGGTCCCTGACGTAGATCGGGCCGACGAAGACCTCGGGGATCAGCAGCCCGACCCCGTCGAGGTGCAGGCCGTTGACGTTGTCGGCGATCAGGTAGGCGTCGCCCTGCGCGGTCTTGCTGCCCTGGAACGAGAAGAACGACGGCAGCCCCAGCCCGACCTTGATCTTGCTGGCGTGCTTGATGAGGTCGATCGACAGGGCGCCACGGGTCGGCAGCGCTCCGATCAGCTTCGGGATCGCCTGGTCGACGTCGAAGACATGGAAGACGCCCTTCTTGTCCGGCGTCACCTTGAGATCGAGCGGGACCTCCTTGGACAGCAGCGGCGGGATCTCGAGCTTGACCTTGTCCAGGCCCTTGAGCCCGATCGTCGCGAACCAGCTGTCGTACTCGCTCTTGACGCTCTCGGGGATCGGCAACCGGATGCCGTTGATCGCGACCGGGCCGCCGATCGTCGCGTGGTAGACCTGCAGCAGCGCCTGGGAGACCTGCTCGCCCGCGCGCGACTTGGTCGTGGAGTTGTCGGTCAGGATCGACGGGTTGATCCGCGGCTCGATCTGGAAGCAGTCGCTCGGCCTGCCGCGGCTGTTGACGTCGACGATCCCGAAACCGAACGACTTCACGCATCCGTTCGTGCTGGCCTGCTGGCCCTCGGGCGGGTCCAGGCAGGCGAAGATGAACGGGTCCTTCAGCTTCGGCACCACCTCGTCCACTCCCACCGAGACCGGGGTCGTGGTCGTGGCCTTGAAGCCGAGCGTGTCGGTGACCGTCAGCGCCACCTGATAGTCGCCGGGCTTGCGAAACGGATGTGACATCGAGGTGGCGCCGCCGGCGCAGTCGACGTTGAACGGCTTGTCCGGGCCGGTGATCGCCCAGTGGTAGTCGCTGATGTGATCGGCGCCGGTACTGGCGACCGACGTCTGGGCGCCGAGCGTGAGCCCTCCCAGGAGCTGCTGCGAGATGCCCAGCTCGGTGTACGCGGCGACCGGTGCGTCGCCGCCGCCCGGACGGCGGCGGCGGGCCGGGGCCGGCGTCGGGCACGAGGACCGGCGGCGTGGTCGCCGCCGGATCGGCGAGGCGCCCGATCTCGGTCGCGGTGAGCGCGCGGCTGTAGACGCGCACGTCGTCGACGTCGCCGTTGAAGTTGGTGTTCTCGAGGCATTCGGGCGGGTCGGCGTAGTTGCCGATCACGAAGCTGCGGGTCGCTGCAAGCGCGTAGTTGATGGCACCCGACGCGGCGTTGCCCGAGCCGACCTCGTGCCCGTCGACGTAGAAGCGCACCGTGGACCCGTCGTAGGTGCCGGCCGTCATGTGCCACGCGCCGTCCCACATCGTGTTGCTCGCCGTTGGGGAGTAGAACAGCCCGGCATCGGTCGCCACGTAGAACCGCAGCCCGGGGACGTCGGCGCCGCTGTAGATCGCATACGACGAAAAGCTGCAGCCCCCGTTGGCGCCCTGGCTGGCGACGTACTCGATCAGCCCGGGAACGTGGGACGACCGCACCCACGCCACCACGCTCACGGTTGCCGGCTGCAGCAGCGCCTGGTTACCGGCGTCGATGTAGGAGCTCTTGTTCGGCTGCTGCACCGCGTTTCCCCAGCGCCCCGGAACCGTCTGCGTGCTGCCGTAGTCCAGGCCCGCCAGCCCGTGCCCCGAGCCGTCGGCGAAGTAGCACGGCGCGTCCACGCACTGGGGGTCCTCGAAGCTCCACTGGCCGCGGAGCGGCTCGTTGTGCGTTGCCAAGGCCGACGCCGGGAGCGCCAGTGCCAGGACCGTCGCAACGACGGCTGCACGCACCATGAGCGGACGATCATCTGCCTCCGGCGCCGGGGATGCAACCATCCGCGCCCTTGCGCCGCCGCCTCCCGCTCATCGTCGCCGCCGTCGTCGTCTTCCTCGCCATCAGCTTCGAGCTGGCCCGTTGGCTGTCGACCGAGTCGACCGAGCGCGACAAGGTCCACAAGCTCCTCGAGGCCGAGGCGCGCGGCGACGCGCCGGGAATGCTCGCCCAGCTGCACGGCTGCGGCACCGCTGCCTGCCGGACCACCGCCGAGCGCGCCGCGCGCGCGCTCAAGCGGCGCGGTGCGGTCAAGATCGTCAACTACGAATCGGGCACCTCGTACGCGCTCGGCTCGGCGACGGGCGCCACCCGCGTGGCCTGGACCTCGCTCGAGCAGGGGCTCGTCGTCGTCCAGTGTGTCACCGTGCGACGCGGCGGCTCGGCGCTCGCCGGGCGCTCGGTTACCCTGCTGCGGATCTCCGCTCCTATCGACAGGCAGGGGAGTCGTTAACCCCGGTCCATGGCATGTCCCCGCCTCGTCACAGTCCTCATCGCCGCTCTCACCGCCGCCGCAGCGTCCGGCCCGGCGGCGCGCGCGCAGGTCTACACGCCCGACACGCCCAGGGCCGGGGCGCTCTACGTTAACGGCCAGAACGGGCGCTACCTCATGGGCGGCCAGTGGCTGTTCCGGCTCGATCCGCGGGGCCTCGGCCTCAGCCAGGCGTGCAGCGCCAGGCCTCCACGGCCGGCTGGTCGTTCACGACCGTCCCGAATGCCTGGAACGCGACCGACCC
>CAWCEB010000205.1:0-15608 GCA_963794105.1 uncultured Actinomycetes bacterium
GCAGATCACGATGCCCTCGGCACCGATCGAGACAGCGCGCCGCGCGATCGCGGCCCCGAGCCCCTGCGTGGAGCCCGTGACGACCAGCACCTTGCCGTCGAGCCGCTGCGCGGCGAACGGATCGCTCACGAGGACTCGACCTCCTCACGCGCAACCGGGCGGCCCTCGCGCAGCGAGCGCCACGCGGCCAGCCCGATCACCAGCGGTGCGCGCGCGTCGGCGGGCCCGACGGCCGGCTGCTCGCCCCGGATGACCGCGGCGATGAACGCCTCCACTCGCGCAGGTAGCTCGGGACGTAGCGCTCGAGGAAGAAGTACGGCAGTGTCGGGCCGCGCATGCCCGCGGCGGTGCGCACGACGCCGGTGTGCCGTCGGGTTCTCCGACGACGCGACGCCTGCCGAGCCGAACACCTCGACGCGCTGGTCGTAGCCGTAGACCGCCTGGCGCGAGTTGTCGATCGTCGTCAGGCAGCCGTTGGCGTGCTCGAGGACCACCACCGCGGTGTCCACGTCGCCGGCGTCGGCGAAGGCGGGATCGACGCGCACGGCGCCGCGCGCGTAGACCTCGACGACCTCGCTGCCCGTCACGAACCGGGCCATGTCGAAGTCGTGGATCGTCATGTCCAGGAAGATCCCGCCCGACCCGCGCACGTACTCCATCGGCGGCGGCGCGGGGTCGCGGCTCGTGATCCGCGCGAGCTGCGGCTCGCCCACGGTGCCGTCCGCGACCGCCGCGGCAACGGACGCATGCGCCGGGTCGAACCGGCGGTTGAAGCCGATCTGGAACGGACGCCCGCCTCCTCGACCGCGTCCAGGGCGCGGTCCACCTCGGCCAGGTCGAGCGACACCGGCTTCTCGCAGAAGATGGCCTTGCCCGTGCGGGCAGCGCCCACGATCAGGTCGGCGTGCGTCTCGGTGCTCGAGCAGATCGCCACGGCGTCGACGTCGCTCGCGGTCAGGAGCTCCTCGACGTCCCCGGCCGCCACCACGCCAAGCTCGCCGGCCACGCCTCGCGCCGTGTCCTGATGGGCGTCGTGGACCATCGCCACCGACGCACCCGCGACCTGATGCGTGAGCAGGCTCGCGTGCATGCGCCCGATGCGGCCCACGCCGACGACGCCGATCCGGACCGTCCCTGTCTCCGTCGCGGCCATCACACGTCCTCCCACGAGCCGCTCTCGGCCGATCGCAGCAGCGCTGCCTGCACCTTCACCCACTCGACCGCGTGGGCGAACCCGGGCTCGTGCGCGCGGCCCTCCGCGACCGAGCGGCAGAACTCGTAGTCCTCGATCACGACGAGGTCCTCGAAGCCGATCCCGTTCGCGCTCCCGGGCACGAATGCCCGTGGTAGGGGAAGCGGTCACCGCCATAGATCGTGCGGTAGCCCGTGTACAGCTCGTCCTCGACGAGGTACAGCTGCAGCTCGTTGAGCTTCTCGAGGTTCCAGCCCAGCGCGCCCTTGGTCCCGTAGACCTCGAACGCCATCTGGCTCTCCGGCCCGATGATCGCGCGCGACGCCTCGAACGTGCCGCGCGCGCCCGACGCGAACTCGCACAGCATGCCCGCGTAGTCCTCGTTGGTCACCGCGCCCTTCGGGTCGTCCGCGCGCCCGCGGCCGTAGTGCGATCCGACGCCGGCCGGCACCGGCCGCTCGCGGATGAACGTCTCCGTCGTCCCGGTCACGCGGGTGATCGGCCCGAGCAGCATGTGCGCGAGGTCGACGGAGTGGCTCATCAGGTCCGTCGTCACGCCGTAGCCGGCCTCGTCGACCAGGAAGCGCCACGACAGGACCCCGAGCGGGTCGCTGCCGTACATCGAGAAGAACCGCCCGCGGTAGTTGGTGATCTCGCCCAGCGTGCCGTCGGCGATCAGCTGCGCGGCGTAGCGCACGAGCGGCGCCCAGCGGTAGTTGTAGCCCACGCCGCTGATCACGCCCGCGTCGCGCGCGGCCTGCTCGGCGCGCATGGTCTGCTCGGGCGTGCCGCCGACCGGCTTCTCGCAGAACACGTGCTTGCCCGCCGCGGCGGCGGCCTCGACGAGCTCGACGTGCAGCATGTTCGGCGCGGCGATGAAGACGACGTCGACCGCTGGGTCGGACACGACCTCGCGCCAGTCGGCCGTGCCGCGGCCAAAGCCGAACGACCGCACCGCGTCGTCGATCCGCTCCGGCGCGGTGTCGCCGCAGACCACGAGCTCGGTGTCGAACTCGCGGTCGGCGAACAGCGTCGGGATGCGCAGCAGCGACCGGCTGTGGGCCTGCCCCAGCCAGCCGAAGCCGATCACCCCGACGCCGAGGCGACGGCGCGCGGGAGCGGTGCGCGCCGCCGCTGCGGCCGTCTGCTCGGTCGCGCTCATCCCGCGGCCGTCGGCTCCTGGTGGAGCTCGCGCCGCAGCTCGTGCTCCAGCGCGTCGAGCTCCGCGCCGCCGGACATCTGCTTGACGAGCTCGTCGCGCGAGATGTCGCCCTTCTCCCACGTGCCCATCAGCTTGCCGCGATTGAGGATCACGAAGCGGTCCCCGACCGGGTAGGCGTGATGCGGGTTGTGCGTGATGAAGATGACGCCCAGCCCGCGGTCACGCGCCTGTGCCACGTAGCGCAACACGACGCCCGACTGCTTGACGCCCAGCGCCGATGTGGGCTCGTCCAGGATCAGGACCTTGGCCCCGAAGTAGACCGCCCGGGCGATCGCCACCGCCTGGCGCTCGCCGCCCGACAACGTCCCCACCGGCTGGTCGGGATCGCGGATGTCGATGCCCATCTTGCGCAGCTCACTGACCATCGTGTCCTGGGCCTTCTTCACGTCGATCCGCCTGAACGGGCCACTTCCCACCGTCGGCTCCGAGCCGAGGAAGAAGTTGCGCCAGATCGACATCAGCGGGACCGTCGCGAGGTCCTGGAAGACCGTCGCGATGCCGCGCGCCTTCGCCTCGCGAGGCGAGTTGAACTGCGTCTCCTCACCCTCGACGAGCATCTCGCCCTCGTCGTGCTTGTGCACGCCCGAGAGGATCTTGATGAACGTCGACTTGCCGGCGCCGTTGTCACCGAGGACGCACGTCACCTCGTGAGCCCCGACGCCCACGCTGATGTCCTTCAGCGCGAGCACGTTGCCGAAGTACTTCGAGACGTTGCGCACCTCGAGCAGCGGGGTGCCGGTGGTGGTTGCCGTGGCGCTCATCGCCGAGCCCCCTCCGCACGCTTGCGGATGTAGTTGTTGACGAGAACCGCGGCGAGCAGGATCACGCCGAGGAACAGGAAGCGCCAATCGGTGTTCCAGCCCGAGAACTGGATCCCGATGAACGCCATGCCGATGATGGTCGCGCCGAGCGCCGCGCCGATCGCCGAGCCGAAGCCGCCGGTCAGCACACAGCCGCCGACGACCGCGGCGATGATGAACTGGAACTCGTCGCCCACGCCCTGACCCGCCTGGGTCGAGGCGAGCCGCAGGGCGATCATGATGCCCGTGAGCGCGCAGACGAACGAGGTCGCCATGAACAGCCCGATCTTCACGCGCTCGACCGGGACACCGACGTTGCGGGCCGCGTTGGGGTCACCACCGACGCCGAAGATCCAGTTGCCCACGCGCGTGCGCGAGAGCACCCAGGTTGCCAGCACCGTGATGGCGATCCACCACAGCACGGTGATGCGGAAGTCGTGCGGGCTCCAGAAGCTCCCGCCGAAGATCTTGTTGGCGCTCTTGTAGCCGGCCGCCGTGTCGATCCCCGACACGGACACCTGATCGGTGATCGCCTTCGTGACGCCCAGGTTGACGCCCTGCAGGATGAAGAACGTGGCAAGCGTGACGATGAAGCTCGGCAGCTTGGTCTTCATGACCACGTAGCCGTTGATGAATCCGACCGCGGTCGCCGCCATCAGCGTCAGCACGATCGCCAGCCAGATGTTCATGTTCACCTCGGTGGCGAGGATGCCCATCATCAGGCCGGCCGAGCCGGTCATGACACCGGACGACAGATCGAACTCGCCGCCGATCATGAGCAGCGCGATCAGGACCGCGGGGATCCCGATCGTCGACGCGACATCGGTCCAGTTGGCGATGCCGTCGAGCTTCAGGAACAGCGAGTTCTGTGTCCAGAAGAAGATCGCGACGACGATCGCGGCCAGCAGCGCGCCGATCTCAGGGCGTCGCAGGAGGCGCGCCGTCGCGCTGATCTGCGTCAGGCGCTCGTCGGCGACAGGCTTCGGCGGCGGCGCGTCCGGGGGCGGTTCGGGAGCGGGGACGGGCGCCACGCCAGTCGCCCCCATGTCTTCCTTGCTGGTCACGTCAGTCTCTCCTCGGTGCGAGAGCGGTGGGGTGGCCGGCGCTGGACCGCCGCCGGCCACCCCGGGCCGCTGCTAGCGGGTGCCTTCGCCGGCGAGCTTCTCGACGGTCGCCGCGTTTGTCTTGTCGACGAAGCCGGGGCCCGTGAGCACCGGCTGGCCGCCGCCGACCGTGTTGGCGTTGGTCTTGAACAGCTTCAGGAACACGATGGGGAGGTATCCCTGGAGGTACTGCTGCTGGTCGACCGCGAACAGCACGGTCCCGGCCTTGATGTCCTTCAGGACCGCGGGGCTCAGGTCGAACGTCGCGAGCTTCGCCTTCGAGCTGGCGCCCTTGATCGCCGTCGCGGCTGCGACCGCGATGTCGGGGTTCAGCGCGATGACCGCGTCGAACGACTTGTCGGCCTGGAGCTTGGACTTGATCTCCGTCTGCGTCGTCGCGACGTCGGCGGTGCCCTTGACGTTGACGTTGGTCACGCTGCCGCCGAAGCCCTTCTTCACGCCCTCGCAGCGCTGCTGCAGGCCGATGTTGTTCTGCTCGTGGATCACGCACAGCACCTTCGTGGCGCCCGCTGCCTTGAGCTTGGCTCCCGCGGCCACCCCGGCGATCCCCTCGCTCTGACCGACATGGGTGATCGCGCCGAGCGCCTTGAAGTCGTCGACGCCCGAGTTGAGCGTGATGATCGGGATGCCGGCCGACTTTGCCTTCGCCAGCGGCGCCTTGATCGCGTCCGCGTTCGGGACCGAGACCGCGATGCCGTCGACCTTCTGCGACACCGCTGCGTCGATCAGCTGAGCTTCCTTCTGCGGGTCGTTGTTCGAGGGGCTCCAGATGAGCTTGACGCCCTCATCCTTGGCCGCCTGCTGGGCGCCCTTCTTCACCACCGACCAGAACGAGCCCTCGTCACTGTGCGTGACCATCGCGAAGGTCAGGTTCGAGCCCTGCGTCAGGTTCACGTTGTCCGTGGCCGTCGACGCCGAGCTGCCGCTCGAGGTGCTCTTGCTCTTGTTGGAACTGCCGCAGCCCACCGCGAAGACCGCAAGGGCCAGCGCCACGAGCAGTCCGAGACTGCCGAGCCGTCGTCTCATCGTTCTGAAACCTCTCTCTCGGGAGCCAGCCTGATCAGGTACTCGATGCTCCGCCCAACATCGAGGACCGGTCCGTCACCCACCGGCGGCTCCTGCCCGGTGATGGCGGTGTCCTGTTCGAGCACGAGCCAGCGCTCGTAGCCCGCCTGGTCGAGCGCGCGGAGGACCTCCGGGATCCGCGCGTCACCCTGTCCAAGGGGCCGGAAGAGCCCCAGCTGCGTCGCTTCGACGAGCGACAACTCCCGCGCGCGTACGCGTGCGGCGAGCTCTGCGTCGACGTCCTTGAGGTGGACGTGGACGATGCGGGCGCCGTTGTGGCGCACGAAGTCGACGGGGTCCGTGCCCCCGATGAGGAGGTGCCCGGTGTCCAGGCACCAGCCGGCGTTGCTGTCGGCGAGCAGCCGCTGCACGGCGTCGTCGCGCTCGATCAGCGTGCCGACGTGCGGATGGATCGCGAGCGTCAGGCCGTGGCCGGCGACGAGCTCGTCGATCTCGGCCAGGTGCTCGACCAGCTGCGCCCATTCCTCGTCGGCCAGCTGATGCGGCGTCCCCCAGTCCTCGTCGGCGAGGATCGCGGCGACGAAGATGTCCGCGCCGGCGGCGGCAAGCAGCGCGGCCGAACGGTCGGCGCGCTCGCGGGCGCGATCCAGATCCGGCTCGTGCAGGACGAGCGGCACGAAGCCGCCCACAAGCCGAAGCTCGTGCGCGCCGAGGCAGTCGCGCAGCGCAGCGGCGTCAAGCGGCAGATAGCCGTCGGGACCGAGCTCGGTCGCGTGCAGGCCAAGCGAGGCCATCTCGGACAGGACGCGGCGCGGCGGGAGCTGATGGCCCCAGCCAGGGACCTCGCAGACGCCCCAGGAAATGGGCGCGCCGGCCAGTCGGCGGCGGGTGTGCAGGGTCTCCTCCAAGACGGTCACTGCGGGGAACTCCGACCCGCTCCAAATCGTTGGAGCGCTCTAATCCGCGAACCTACACAGTGGAGCGCGGCAATGCAAGTCTTTTCGTTAGAGCGCTCTAATGGCATACTGCCGCCATGGTGGAGGAGGGTGACGGCCGCCGGTCCTACGTGACGATGGACGACGTCGCCCTGGAGGCCGGCGTGTCGCGGGCGCTCGTCTCGCTCGTCATGCGCGACAGCCCGAAGGTCAGCTCGAAGCGCCGCGACCTCGTCCTGGAGGCCGCCGCGAAGCTCGGCTACCGCCCCAACGCGATCGCGCGGAGTCTCGCGAGCCATCGCTCCCAGACCGTGGGCGTGCTGCTGAACGACCTGCACAACCCGTTCTTCGCGGAGATCGCCAACGGCATCGAGGAGCTCGCGTCGTCGGTCGCCTATCGCGTGCTGATCATCACCGGCGAGCGCCGCCAGCGGCGCGAGCGCGCGCTGCTCGAGGCGCTCGTCGAATACCGCCCCGACGGGATCATCCTCGTCAGCCCGCGGATGCGCGCAAGCGAGATCGCGCAGGCTCTGCACGGACTGCCGGCGGTGGTCGTCGGCCGTACGCTGCGCCAGCGGCGGGTCGACGCGGTCATGACCGACGAGCCGAAGGGCGCGCACCTGGCGGTCGAGCACCTCGTGGAGCTCGGGCACGAGCGCATCGTCCATGTCGACGGTGGACCGGGTGCGGGCGCCGCCCCGCGCCGGGCGGGATATCTGCGCGCGATGCGCGAGGCCGGGCTGGGGCGCATGGCCGAGGTGTTCGCCGGGGACTTCACGGAGCAGGCGGGCGTTCGCGGAGCCGAGCGGATCCTGCGCCGGTCGACCATGCCGACGGCGCTGTTCGCCGCCAACGACCTCGTCGCGGTCGGCGCGATCGACCGGCTCGAGCAGGACGGGGTGCGCGTCCCGGAGGACGTCTCGGTCGTCGGCTACGACAACACGTTCGTCGCGGCGCTCAACCACCTCTCGATCACGACGATCAACCAGCCGCGCCACGCGATGGGCTACGACGCGCTCGCGCTGCTGCTCGAGCGCGTCGACGGGCGCGAGGAGCGCAGCGTCAAGCTCCACGAGCCCACCCTCGTGGTCCGCAAGACGACCGCGCCGCCGCGGTGAGCCTGCGTCCGTTGGCGGCGCTCGCCGTCCTCCTCGCCGCCGGCTGTGGCGACCCGCATCCGGCGGCCGTCCAGCCGCAGGTCTTCCGGGTCGGCGTGGGGACCGGGCCGCGTCACGAGGTGGCAACCGCGTTCGCGCTCGGGCCGGGTCGCGCGGTCACGGTCGCTCACGTGCTCGGCGGGCGCCGCCCTGGCGCAACGGTGCGGTTGCGCCGCGAACGCCGCGCCACGATCCTCGCCATCGACCAGCGCAACGACCTCGCGCTGCTCTCAGTGCCCGGCCTGCATGCGCAGCAGGTGCAGCTCGCCGGCGGACGCGGAGACGTCCTGGTGCTCGTCCTGCGCCGCCGCCACGTCCACCCACTCCTCGCCAGGGTTCGGCGCCCGATCACCGCCCGGATCCGCACGCCTGACGGTCGGCGCGTGGTGCGCCGCCATGCGCTCGAGCTGCGCGTCGACATCGTTCCGGGGGACTCCGGCGCGCCGGTCGTCACAGCGGACGGGCGCATCATGGGCGTGATCTTCGCCCAGTCCAACGTGCGCGCCCACACGGCCTACGCGGTTGCCGCCGACGCGCTCCCGGGGCTATGAGCGGGTGAACCAGCGAACGGCATCCCCCAGGGCTTCGTCCGCCGGACGGAACGTGTAGCCGAGCTCGCGCTGAGCCTTCTCGCACGAGAAGCGCATCGGCAGGCGGGCGAGGCGGGTCTCGTCGAGGTTCAGCAGCTTCGGCTCGCGCCCGAGCACCCGCGTCGCCCGATCGGCGACCCAGGCAGCACCCAGCGCGACCGGGTAGGGCACGCCGAGGCGCGGCGGCGTGCGCCCGGCGTGGCGGGCGATCATCGCGAAGGCGTCACGCAGCGTGACGTCCTCGCCGCCGAGCAGGTACCGCTCGCCACGGCGCCCGTGCTCGAACGCCAGCAGGTGCCCGGCCGCGACGTCCTGCACCGCGACGAGGTTGATCGCCGTCGCGGTGAACGCGCGGATGCGCCCGGAGGCGACACCGGCGACCATTGCGCCCGTCGGCGTTGGCCGCGCGTCGCCGGGGCCGACCGGCGTCGTCGGGTTGACGACGACGACATCAAGCCCGTCGCGTGCCGCCCGTAGCGCCAGGGCCTCGGACTCGATCTTCGACCGCTTGTAGGCGATGCCGAGCTCCCACGACGGCGGATGGTCCGCCTCGGTGGCCGGGCGCCCCGGGACGGGGCCGCAGGTGGCGCAGCTGCTGGTCATCACGACGCGCGGCACGCCGGCGCGCGCCGCCGCCTCGAGCACCGCGCGCGTGCCCTCGACGTTGACGCGCAGCATCAGCTCCGCGTCGCGCCGCGCGTAGCTGTAGAGCGCGGCGAGGTGGAAGACCGCGTCGCAGCCCTTGGCCGCCCTCGCCACCGCGTCCGCGTCCAGCACGTCACCCGCGATCACCTCGGACTCAGGGGACTGTCCCCTCAGTCCGGCGCGGTCGAACGCGCGCACGTCCCAGCCCGCGGCGACAAGCGCCCGCGCCACGTGCCCGCCGACGAACCCGGCCGCCCCGGTGACGAGTGCTCTCACGCGCGCAGCGCGCGGCGCCCGAGTGACAGGGTCACGCGCGCCGTCGAGGAGAACAGCCGCCGCTCCGCGTGGCCGACGACGTCGTCCAATGCCGCGGCGAATCGCTCGATCTCGTCGTCGGAGATCACGAGCGGCGGAATCGCCTTGACGACGTTCATCGCATGGCCGGCCACCTGGATGAGGATGTGGTGGTCATGGAACAGCGGGACGGTGATCAGCTGCGCGAACAGCCCCGGCTGCCGCGCCTCGACCGTGCGCCACAGCGCGCGGCCCGCACGGCCCGTCGGCGGCCCGAGCTCGATCGCCCACATGAGGCCGAGCCCGCGCACCTCGCGCACCAGCTCGTAGCGCTCGACAAGCGGGCGCGTGCGTTCGAGCAGCAGCTCGCCGCCGCGGCGCGCGCGCTCGACCAGCCCGGCGTCGTCGATCTCCGACAGCGTGGCCAGCCCGGCGGCCGCGGCGAGGTCGTTGCCGCCGAACGTCGAGCCGTGGACGACCGCGCGCTCCATCTCGTCGAACACTGCGCCGAAGACCGCCGGCGTGGTGAGCACCGCGCCGACCGGGACATAGCCGCCCGACAACGCCTTGGCGACGAGCACCATGTCGGGCTCCAGACCCCAGTGCTCGAGCGCGAGGAAGCGCCCCGTCCGGCCCAGCCCCGTCTGCACCTCGTCGCAGACGAACAGCGCGCCGTGTTCGCGGCACAGCGCCTGGGCTGCCGCGAGGTAGCCGTCCGGCGGCAGGTTGACGCCCTTGCCCTGCACGGGCTCGACGACGAACGCGGCCACGTCACCGGCGAGCAGCTCGCGCTCGAGCGCGCCGAGGTCGCCGAAGCCGACCGCTGCCGTGCCCGGCAGGAACGGCCCGAAGCCCGCGCGGAACTCCTCGTTGCCGTTCAGCGCCAGCGAGCCGTTCGTCAGGCCGTGAAAGGCGTGCTCGCAGTACAGGACGCGCGCGCGGCCCGTGGCGCCGCGCGCGAGCTTGATCGCCGCCTCGACGGTCTCGGTTCCCGTGCTCGTGAGCACCACGTTCCCGAGGTTCTGCGGAGCGCGTGCGAGCAGCTGCTCGGCGAGCACGCCCGCCAGCAAGGTCACGCCGAGCTGCGGCAGGTTCGCGGTGTCCGCTGCGAGCGCCGCCTCCAGCTGCGCCCGCACGCGCGGGTTGTTGCGCCCCACCGAGAACACGCCGTAGCCGGCGAGCATGTCCAGGTAGCGGTCGCCGTCGGAATCGATCAGGTGCGCGCCCTCCGCGCCGCGCCAGCTGCGGTCGAAGCCGAGCGTGCGCAGGATCCGCCCCAGCTGCGGGTTCAGGTGGCGGTCGTTGAGCGCCAGCTCCTCCCCCGCGCGCGCATCGAGCAGCGCGCGGACGTCGATGCTCGGCATATGGCGATTATCGTTGAGCCAGACAACCGACATCACGGGAGGCAGGTTCTTGAAGCACATGCGTCCAGCGTTGTTGCCGGCGGTCCTCGCCGCAGCGTTCGTGGTCCCGGCCGCACCGGCCGCCGCCGCGCCGTGCGTGGCGAAGCTCTCGGTCCCCGGCCACCATCCGAAGGCCGGCGCCCGCTGGCCCGTCACGGTCACCTGTCGCACCCGGTCGGGCAAGGCGGTGCGCGCGACCGCGGCGTACCAGTTCCTCTTCAACGGCCAGGTCGTCGGCCGCTCCTATCCGAGCCCCCACGCCGACCCGAACTCCGCGTGCTCGAAGGCGGGCACGTGCCGGAAGACGCCGTACCCCTTCAACGGACGCATGCGCGATGGCACGTTCACCTGGCCGCGCCGTAGCGTCGGAATTCGTCTGACGTTCCGCGTCGTCGTGCGCGTGAAGGGCAAGGGAAGTGTCAATCTCGACTATGCGGTCAAGGTCCATCGCTGAGCAGGGTGCTCGCGTCGTCGTCGACGCCGTGTCCCGGGTGCACCCGGGACCGGTCGTCGCGGTCGCCGACGTCTCGCTGACGATCGAGCCTGGTGAGTTCGTCGCGCTGACCGGCCCGTCGGGGTCCGGCAAGACGTCGCTGCTTTCGCTGATCGGCGCGCTGGACCAGCCGACGACCGGCACCGTCACGGTCGACGATCTCCTCGTCTCCGGTGAAGGCGACCGCGCTCGTTACCACCGCGAGGTCGTCGGGTTCGTCTTCCAGCACCACCACCTGCTCTCTCACCTGACGCCGGTGGCGAACGTCGAGCTGCCGCTGATCGGCGCCGGCGTGCCGCGGGCGCAGCGCCGCGAGCGCGCGCTCTCGCTGCTCGAGGAGGTCGGGCTCTCACACCGCGCCGAGGCGCGCATCCCGCACCTCTCCGGCGGCGAGCGCCAGCGCGTCGCGCTCGCTCGCGCGCTCGCCAACGACCCGCGCCTGCTGCTCGCCGACGAGCCGACCGGCTCGCTCGACACCGCCGCGACCCAGCGCGTGCTCTCACTCGTCGAATCCAGCCGCGAGCGCCGCGGGATGACGATGCTGATCGTGACCTACGACGCCGCGGTCGCCGCCCGCGCCGACCGCGTCCTGCACATGCGCGACGGCCGCCTCGTCACCGAGGGAGCCGACACGCTGCGGGTCACCGTGGAGTGATGCTTGCCTTGCGGGCGTTGCGTCACGTTGGTGGCGCGCAGCGCGGCGCGCTCGCGTGAGCGCTCCGCGCTGGTTGCCGTCATTGAGGGAGGGGGTGACATTGGGGTCTGACCCATTTGTCCCCCGCGCCAGGGCGTGGGCCCCCGTACTTCGAACTATTCATAGCCGCGGGGCCCAAGCTCACGCCGCGCTCGCCACCAGCCACGCCGGCTCACCCCTTCCGAGCGCACATGCCCTTCGGCCAAAGCGTTCAAGCGTGATCACGCCGTCGGGTCCGGCAGCACGCGGTCGACGAGCGCCATGAGCGGGCGGCCCTCCATCAGCGGGCGCAGGGCCAGGACGTACCAGAGGAGCGCGAGGCACGGGGCGATGACGTAGTCGGCGGCGTTGAGCTGCTCGCCGTTGAGGGTGCCGTCCGCGACCCACGCGTCGATGCGGTCGAGCATCGCGGGGAGCGCGGCGGTCGAGCCTGCCCTCGGGGCCGGCGGTCGCGTCGAACACGAAGCGCCCGATGAACCCGACGCCGGCGCGGCGAACGGTGGTGCTGCGGAACAGCAGCGGCCCGAGACGGCCGTCGTCGCCGCGGTTCACCAGCGCGTCGGGGCCGTGCATCGCGGCCGCCAGTCCCAGCCGCCGCGCGACCATCTGCAGCTCCTCGTCGCCCCAGCGCTCGGCCTCCTCGACGGCCGCCCGGCGCTGCGCGTCGGCGGGGAAGAGCGGCGGGTCCGGGCGGATCTGCTCCAGGTGGCGGGCGATCGCGCGGTTGGTCTTGATGCGCGTCTCGTCGATCCGCAGCGACGGCACCGTCCCGCTGCGATCCGCGGCTGCGAGCATCAGCGGGCGCTCACCGTCGAGGTCGCGCACCGGCTGCTCGTTGCCCGGCGAAGCCCAGCGCGCGCAGGGCGAACGGGTGCACCCCGGTCGGCAGCACGACGAGCTTGTACTCGATGCCCTTGTGCTCGAGCAGGAGCATGCCGGTGCGGCAGGCGTGCGAGCCGAGGATCACGTAGAGGCGAGCGTCCATCAGGTTCCTCCGAGCAGTTCGACGGCGGATCCGCGCGTGCCGCGCCAGGCCGGATACAGGCCGCCGAAGACGCCGATCGCCACGCCGATCAGCAGGCCCTGCCCGATCGTCCACAGCGTGACGCGCGGGGTCACCACCGCCGAGACGTCCAGCGCGTCGTTGAGCAGGCCGGCTCCGACCACCCCGAGCAGCAGGCCCAGGGCCGCGCCGACGAGGCTCACCGCCACGCCCTCGGCCAGCACCAGGATCGCGATCCGCAGGCGCTGCCAGCCGACGGCGCTGAGCAGCGCGAGCTCGCGCCGGCGCTCGAGCACCGCCATCGCCATCGTGTTCGTGACCCCGAGGCCGCCGACGATCAGCGCCAGCGCCGCGATGATCGTCACGACGTTGCGCACGAGCTGCCCGTTGGCCCCGGCACGCTCGGCGTCATCGGCGGTGGCGAGGATCTGGGTGCCCGGCAGCGCGCGCTTCAGCGAGCGCTCGGCGACGGAGTGCTTCACGTCCTGGGCGAGCTGCACCGCGACGGTCGTCACGTCGCTCCCGCGATGCTCGAGGCGCTGGGCGGTGTCGAGATCGAGGATCGCGCCGGTGTCCTCGAAGAACACGCCCGAGTGGTAGATGCCGGTGACCGTGAAGCGCCGCTTCTTGACCTGCAGCGGCGAGCCCGGGCGCAGCTTCAGCTCGTCGGCGAGCTTGTCCCCGACGAGGATGCCGGTGCGTCCGCCCGGGCCCGGGCGCCCCTCGCTCATCACAAGGCGCCTGCGGAAGAACCCGTCGGGCTCCGCACCGAACACGACCGCCGCCGGCTCCTGCCTGACGCCCTCGATGACGAGCAGCAGCGGCGTTGCCTCGGCCACGTCGGGCCGCTTCTCGAGGCGCGGCGCCAACGACGCCGGCAGCACCGATGCCGTCGGGTCCGAGACACCGGACTGGAAGATCCCCAGGTCGGCCTGGCCGAGGTGCACGAGCTCGCCGGCCGTGCGCTTGAGCCCGGAGCCGACGGACAGCAGCGCCACGATCGTCGCGACCCCGAGCGCGATGCCGAGCGCGGTTGCCGCCGCGCGTGCCTTGCGCCGCGCGAGGTTGGTGAACACCAGGCCAGCCACGGCCACGAACGCTATTGCTAGCTCGCTACAGCCGCCAGCGAGCGCTCGATCATCGCGCCGAGCTCGAGCCAGTTCTCGCGCATCGCCGACGCCGCGCCCGGCGCGTCGCCGGCCCCGGCCCGCGCGATGATCGCCTCGTGCTGGGCGACGCGAGCGGCGGCCCGGCAGCGGACCGCGGCGCAACAGCTCAAGCCGCCGCACGCGGGGCTCGAGCCGGTCGAGCAGCGTCGCCGATCTCGGCGTTGTCCGCAGGCGTCGACCATGACGCGGTGGAAGCGGTCGTCGGACAGGTAGGACGCCGCGGCGTCGCCGCGTCCGCAGCGCCTGGATGTGCAGCGTCGTTCTCGTGACGCAGCCGTCGAGATCGGTCCGCGGCCGAGCCGCGGCACCGCCAGCTCGGTCGCCAGCGCGTGCAGCGACGCGAGCACCGGGAACAGCGTGACGCGCGTCGTCGCTGCTGCGAGCAGGCGTGACGCGCGTGAAGCGCTGCGGCGCGGTCTCGACGAGGCCGACGTCCTCGAGCCGGCGCGAGCGCGCCGCGCACCGGCGTGCGGCTCAACCCGAGCCAGGCGCACAGCTCGTCGTCGTGCAGCGTCTCGCCCGGCGCGAGCGTCCCGGCGACGATCGCATCGCACAGCGCCTGGTACGCGGTGTCCCGCATCAGGTGCCGTTGATCGCGTCCCGCTGCTGGGGAACTGGCATTTCACATGTCAGTAGACCACCGCGCGTCAAGTCCCTTGCAACACCTGGCGCTTGCGGCGATAGACCGTCGGAAGAGACCAGTCGGTCTGCGTCCGACGCGAGGAGGGAGGCGTCGCAGTGTGCCTGGCCATCCCGGGCAGGGTCATCGAGATCGTCGACGAGGCAAACCGGCTCGCCCTCGTCGACGTCGCCGGCGTCCAGCGCACGGTCAACATCGGGCTGCTCGACGCCGACGGCAACAGCGCCGGGCCGGGCGACTGGGTGCTCATCCACGTCGGCTTCGCGCTCTCGCTCGTCGACGAGGAGGAGGCCGCCGCGACGCTCGCGCTCCTGCAGGGGATGGGCGCCGACTACGAGCAGGAGCTCGAGGAGCTCAAGGCGAGCGTCATCGAGTGAGCTGCGACGCCAACCACTGCATCACGTGCGGCGACGACGGCGTGCCGATGACGCGTCGTGCGCGTCGACGCCGAGCGCCTGCTGGCGCTGTGCGAGGACGAGGCGGCGCGCGCAGCTCGGTCGAGATCGCGCTCGTCGAACCCGTCGCGCCCGGCGACGTCTGCTCGTGCACGCCGGCACGGCGCTGACGGCGAGGCGTGGTCGCGTGAAGTTCGTCGACGAGTTCCGCGACGCGGAGCTGGGCCGCGTGCTGGCCGGCGAGATCCTGCGCCGCCGTCGAGCCCGGCCGCCACTACAAGATCATGGAGGTCTGCGGCGGCCACACGCACTCGATCTACAAGTACGGCGTCGACGACCTGCTGCCGGCCAACGTCGAGCTCGTCCACGGCCCCGGCTGCCCGGTGTGCGTGATCCCGATGGGCCGCGTCGACGACGGCATCGCGATCGCCGCACGAGCCCGACGTGATCTTCACCTGCTTCGGGGACATGATGCGCGTGCCCGGCTCCGCGGCACGCTGCTGGAGGCCAAGGCCGCGGGCGCCGACGTGCGGATGGTCTACTCGCCGCTGGACGCGCTGCGGATCGCCAAGTCCGAGCCCGGACCGCCAGGTCGTGTTCTTCGCGATCGGCTTCGAGACGACCGCGCCGTCGACGGCGCTGACGCTCAAGCGCGCCAAGGCGGAGGGCGTCGCGAACTTCTCGTGCATGTGCAACCACGTGACGATCGTGCCGCCGCTGCGCGCGCTGCTCGACTCGCCGGACCTGCGGCTCGACGGCTTCATCGGCCCCGGCCACGTCTCGACCGTCGTCGGCGCGAGCAATACGTCTATGTCCTTTGCTGGAC